>JAZQIO010000054.1:0-6364 GCA_045541135.1 Clostridia bacterium | reverse complement strand
GAGGTTTAGAAAATGTATGCGAAAGTGCAGTAATTGTGCCGTAAAACCGCACGCATCATTTCCCTCTGCCGGCGTGCGGTTTTAGGGACTCTGAGCGAAAAGTCGCGAATATTCCCGACGGCTCAATTACAAACTAAGCTATTACTTTTTCTTACCGACAGAACCGACTTGAAGTTTTTTGGGTACTTTTTCCAAAAAAAGTACCCCGTCGGAGACATAAAAAAAGGATAGCAATTATGTGAATTACTATCCTTAACAGTACACTTCATAAAAAACACGTGATTTTTATTACTTATGAAAGTTTTTCAATACCCTTTTCAATACGTTTAATTGTTTCTTCCTTACCAAGTATTGCAGCTAATTCCACGCCGCCGCCCGGTGTGAAGGACTTGCCTGAAACCGCAACACGCAAAGGATAAAGCACCTGACCGTTTTTAACACCCATTTCTTCAACAAGTGCCATAAGATTGTCGTGCAGGCTTTCAAAGCTGAAGTCATCAATTGCTTCAAGCTTTACCTTTATAGCTTCCAATGCAGTTTTTGAATTTTCGGGATTTGTCTTCATTTTCTTGTGAGTATAAAGCTCGATGTCATATTCGGGCAGGTTGTCGAAAAAGTCTACCTGCTCGGGAATGTCGGAAAGCTTTTCACATCTTTTCTGCAAAAGCTCACTGATTTTGCTTGTATCTATTGCAGGATTTGTAATAACGCCTTCGTAGAATGGCTTAGCCTTTTCGTGGAACTGTTCAGGTGAAAGCTCACGAAGATATTCGCCGTTTAGCCATGCAAGCTTAGCTTCGTCAAATATAGCAGGTGATTTACTGATACCCGATACATTAAAAGCTTTAACCAATTCTTCCAAAGTGAATTTTTCCTGTTCACCCTGTGGGCTCCAACCAAGAAGTGCAATGTAGTTTATAACAGCTTCTTTTAAATAACCCTTTTTGATAAAGTCTTCGTATGAAGCATCACCGTCACGCTTTGAAAGCTTGTGAGTGTGGTCTCTCATAACAGGTGAGCAGTGGATGTAGGTTGGAATTTCCCAGCCGAATGCTTCATAAAGAAGGTTGTATTTAGGTGTTGATGAAAGGTATTCGTTACCACGGATAACGTGTGTAATACCCATCAGGTGGTCATCCACAACGTTTGCAAAGTTGTAGGTTGGAAGACCGTCGGATTTTAAAAGTACCATATCGTCAAGTGTTGAATTTTCAACAGTGATTGTGCCGAAAACAGCATCGTCAAAGGATGTTGTGCCCTCGTCAGGCATAAGCTGACGGATAACGTAAGGAACGCCTGCATCAATTTTTGCCTGAATTTCCTCTTTTGAAAGAGAAAGGCAGTGTCTGTCATACTTGGGAGGTATCTTTTTAGCCTCACAAAGTGCACGTACTTCGTTTAGTCTTTCCTCGTCGCAGAAGCAGTAGTATGCCTTGCCCATTTCAACTAATTTTTCAGCATATTCCTTATAAAGACCGCGTCTTTCAGTCTGGATATAAGGGCCGTAATTACCGCCTATGTCGGGACCTTCATCCCACAAAAGACCTGTTTCTTTAAGTGTGTTGTAGATGATATCAACAGCACCTTCAACATAACGTCCCTGGTCGGTATCCTCAATTCTTAGTATAAAATCGCCACCCTGAGACTTTGTAAGCAGGTATGCGTACAAGGCTGTACGAAGGTTACCTACGTGCATATATCCCGTAGGGGACGGTGCAAATCTTGTTCTTATTTTCAAAAATGTCATTCCTTTCAATTAGTTTACCTATATTATATAATATATTTAAATTTATGACTTGTCAAGAGTTATTAAATGTGGTATTATATAGAATATATGATACTTTGACTTATTATGTAGTTTTATAGATGAATATGCAGACGGAAAGGATTTTTCAAATGGATAACGTTGTTGAAAATAAAAAAACTATACTAAGCGGAATTCAGTCTTCCGGCTTTCTTACTTTAGGAAATTACCTTGGTGCTTTGAAAAACTGGACAAAGCTTCAGGATGAATATAACTGCCTTTACTGTGTGGCAGACCTTCATTCCATTACAGTACGTCAAAACCCTGCGGATTTGCGTAAAAGAGCTTTGGAGGTTTTTACAACCTACCTTGCGGCAGGCATTGACCCCCAAAAGAGTATTATGTTTTTCCAAAGCCATGTTTCCGCACATCCCGAGCTTTCATGGGTTTTGAATTGTTATACATATATGGGTGAACTTTCAAGAATGACTCAGTTTAAGGATAAATCTGCCAAACATGAGGATAATATAAACAGTGGCTTGTTTACCTACCCTGTTTTGATGGCGGCGGATATTTTGCTTTATCAGGCAGACCTTGTACCCGTTGGTCACGACCAGCTTCAGCATCTGGAGCTTACACGTGACGTTGCAAAGCGTTTTAACGGTGTTTACGGTGATGTATTCAAAATTCCGGAGCCTTATGTGGGTAAGGTAGGTGCAAGAATTATGAGTCTTGCTTCACCGGAATCTAAAATGAGTAAGTCCGACCCTAACCCTAACGGCTACATTGCAATGCTTGACGACAGAGATACAATTGTAAGAAAGTTTAAAAGAGCTGTTACAGACAGTGACGGCGAAATTGCATACCGTGAAGGTAAGGACGGCATAAATAATCTTCTTAGCATATACAGTGCAGTTACGGGCAATACAATTGAACAGTCTGTTGCGGAATTTTCGGGCAAGGGCTACGGAGAATTCAAAATGGCTGTTGCAGAGGTTGTTGCAGACTGTCTGCAGCCTATTCAGGAAAAATATTATGCTTTGCAAAAGGATAAGGAATATATTCAGTCCATATACCGTGACGGTGCCGAAAAAGCCTCAAAAATTGCATACAAGACACTACGCAAGGTATACAAAAAAGTAGGTTTTACCGAAAGATAAAAGGGGTACCCGTTATGAGTTTGGATTTTGGATTTTTAAGGTTGTTGTTTGCATTTGTGGTTGCTTTTTTAATTGCCTATGCAAGCACACCGATTGTTAAAATGCTGGCTTTTAAAATTGGTGCGGTGGATGTACCCAGGGATAACCGCCGTATGCACAAAAAGCCTATTGCAAGGCTTGGCGGTCTGGCAATATTTTACGGTTTTATAATTTCCATTTTGTGCTTTGCTGAAATAGATACAGAGCTTAGGGGTATTTTAATCGGCAGTGTAATAATTGTTGTAATGGGAATTTTTGACGACATTTACAGTCTTAACGCACTTTTTAAATTTGTTGTGCAAATAGGTGCTGCGTTAATAGTGGTTATGCACGGTGTGCGGATTGACCACATTTCAAGTTTTGGTCTGGGTGAAAGCCCGTACATTGCATTGGGTGTTTTTTCAATACCCATTACTGTACTTTGGATTGTTGGTGTTACAAATGCACTTAACTTAATTGACGGTCTTGACGGTCTGGCAGCGGGAATTTCCACAATTTCCACAGTTTCGTTGTTTGCGATTTCGCTTATAACCCGCGAGGTTGGGGTTGCGGTTGTAACCGCGGCTATTGCAGGTGCAGGCTTTGGCTTTATGCCTTACAATCTGCATCCCGCAAAAATATTTATGGGAGATACCGGTTCTACATTTTTAGGCTTTATGCTTGCAAGCATAAGTATTGTGGGACTTTTCAAAAGCTATGCGGTTATTTCCATGGCAGTTCCGTTTCTTATTTTGGGGTTGCCGATTTTCGATACATTGTTTGCCATAATACGCAGGGTTTTGCGTGGTCAGTCACCTATGCAACCCGACAGAGGGCACGTGCATCACAGACTTATAGACCTTGGCTTTGACCAGAAGCAGACTGTTATAATTTTGCTTATTGCAAGCGGTCTTTTGTCTTTGTCGGCAGTTGTTTTGTTGCTTTGCGGAGCATCAAGGGCAATCGTTTTAATTCTGGCAGTTCTGTTCCTTTCGATTTTTGGAATTTCCCTTGCCAGAAAAAATATTTCGGATGACGATAATTCAATTAACATAGCGGATAAAAAAGAAAGTGAGACTGAAGAAAATGAAAAAAATTAAGGTTATGACAGTATTCGGCACAAGACCGGAGGCCATAAAAATGGCACCTCTTGTAAAAGAACTGGAAAAGAACGATAAGATTGAATCTATTGTGTGTGTAACTGCACAGCACAGACAGATGCTTGACCAGGTTTTGGCTATATTTGACATAAAGCCTGACTACGATCTTGATATTATGAAGGACAGACAGACTCTTATAAGCATTACAACAAATGTTTTGCAGGGTCTTGATGAGGTTTTGAAAAAAGCAAAGCCGGACATCGTTTTGGTACACGGTGACACATCTACAACCTTTGTAGGCGCTCTGGCGGCTTTTTACAACCAGATTCCCGTTGGACATGTTGAAGCAGGTCTTCGTACTTACGATAAATATTCTCCGTTCCCGGAAGAAATGAACAGATGCTTAACAGGCAGAATTGCAGATTTGCACTTTTCTCCTACAATTTCCAACAGAAACAATCTTATTAAAGAAGCTATTGATGATAAAGATATTTACATAACAGGTAACACTGTTATAGATGCTCTTAAAACTACTGTAAGCAAGGATTACAAGCTTTGCGCAAGTATGAATGCTGTTGATTTTTCAAAGAGAGTTATTCTTGTAACTGCTCACAGACGTGAAAACTTAGGTGAGCCTTTGGAAAATATCTGTCGTGCTCTTAAGAGAATTGTTACAGATTTTCCTGATGTTGAATTGGTATACCCTGTTCACCTTAATCCTGCAGTAAGAGAAACAGTAAACAAATATCTTGCAGGTATGGAAAGAGTTCATCTTATAGACCCTATTGATGTTCGTGATATGCACAACGCTATGGACAGAAGCTTTATGATTATGACGGATTCCGGCGGCTTGCAGGAGGAAGCTCCTTCACTTGGTAAGCCTGTTTTGGTACTTCGTAATGAAACAGAACGTCCCGAAGCTGTTGAAGCAGGCACAGTAAAGGTTGCAGGTGTTTGTGAGGATGTTATTTACGATATGGCTAAAAAGCTTCTTACAGACGAAAACGAGTACGAAAGTATGGCTCACGCTGTTAACCCATACGGTGACGGTGAGGCTTCACGCAGAACTGTTGAAGCTATACTTTACCACTTTGGTGCGGGTGAAAGACCTGAAGATTTAACTAAAAGGGATTAAGGTGACTGTTATGACTTTGCATGAAGAAAAGGCTTTAGAGTATTTCCGTCAGGGATATAACTGCTCTCAGGCTGTAATGCTTGCCTTTTGTGATGTTATGGATATGGATAAAAAAACTGCTCTTAAGATAAGCTCTTCATTTGGCGGAGGAATCGGCAGAATGAGAGAAGTTTGCGGTGCAGTCTCCGGTATGTTTATGGTTGCAGGTGTGCTTTACGGCTATACAGAGGCAGATGACCGTGAAGGTAAAAACAACCACTACAAGCGTATTCAACAGCTTGCAGGTAGGTTTAAAGAGCTTAACGGGTCGTACATATGCCGAGAGCTTTTAAAGGATGTATCCTACACAACAGACCACATTTCTGCAGAAAGAACTCCTGAATTTTACAAGCTTCGCCCATGTGAACGTATGGTTTGCGATGCTGCAAGACTTATGGACGAATATATAGAAAATTATGATGGATAAAATTAAAGAAACTACACTTTGTTACATTGAAAAAGACAACAAATATCTTATGCTTCACAGAATTAAAAAGGAAGAAGATGTTAACAAGGATAAATGGATTGGTATAGGTGGAAGAATTGAAGAAGGAGAAACTCCCGAGCAGTGTATTTTGCGTGAGGCAAAGGAGGAAACGGGGCTTACACTTACAAAATATCAATACAGAGGAATTGTGCATTTTAAATCCAATGAATTTGAAAATGAAGATATGCACCTTTTTACCGCAGATGAGTTTGAGGGTGAAATTATTGAATGTGACGAGGGTGTTTTAAAATGGATAGACCGTGACAGGCTTTACGACCTTCCGATGTGGGAGGGAGATAAGCTGTTTTTGGGGCTTATACGTACAAAAGTAAAATTTTTCGACCTTACGTTGCAATATAAGGGAAGCAAGCTTATATCTGCAGCTTTAAACGGTGAAAAAATATTTTAAAAATTTAAAATAAGAATGTATGGCGTACTTTAAGGGACAGTAACTTATATTGGTTGCTGTCTTTTTGTTTTATTACAAAATCTTTTTTCTATTGTCTCCGACGGGATACTTTTTTGAAAAAGTGTTAAAATTATCCCTCAGTCTTTGCCTTTGGCAAATCCAGCTCCCTTTAGGCAAGGGAGCCGTTTTTCTGTGCCACGAAGTTTCCCATAAGACAATACGCCGTAGAGTGAGGGATTACAGTTTGTAGAAAAATTTTTGAGAAAATTGTC
>JAZQIO010000053.1:0-13669 GCA_045541135.1 Clostridia bacterium | reverse complement strand
TGCTGTTACTGTGTATGATGCATTGGTATTTGTACCGCTACCTAAAGGTTTAACGATATCTGCAGCCAAGTCACCACCGCTGATTGTAACTGACATATTCTGGTATGTTGAAGCCTTATCCACTACAACGTTAGGGAATGTTACATTAACAGTTAATGTTTTCTTTGGTACAGTGATTGTTGTGTTGATTATATCAGAAACTACAAGGCCTGTACCCTTGAATTCATCAACAATATTATCGTCAACAGTTGTAGCCGTTACAAGGTTTGTAGTTTCATTTGCAACACCGAAAGTAAATGTATCATAACCTGTAAGCTTAACCTCACCTATTTTCAATGAAGTATCAGTATCTTTAACATCATCTTTACCCTTAAAGTTAAACATATATCTGTGTGCATAGTCAGCATCTGTTGTAAGAGTAATCTTATCAGCAGGTGTTATTTCGTATGCAACTTTTGAACTGCTTAGTTCAAAAGTAAGGTCTGCTGTGTTAAGTCTGTTAATAACATGACCATCACGAGAGTTGATAACGATGTCGTATACAAGATAGCTTTCATCCGCATTGCTTTTTTCTGTGTTCAAAACAAAGTTTACAGAAACACTCTTTGCATTTACAGGTTTTGCGTCTGAAAGAACTACGTTACCGTCAGCATCCAATGTGTATTCACCGTAATAGTTTTCTAAGTTAAATGTACCGTCACCTGTCTTGTGCTGAATGAAGAAATGCTTTCCTTCAACAGGTTCTTCACCATCAAAATAGTTACCATCAAGATCGATTTCACAATCGTAGTATGTACTTGTACAGATGTGCTGTCCCAATTGGTCACCGGCTGCATTGGTTGCTGTGTTGTTTATGAATACATTTCCGGAAATATTTGCTTCGTAACCGAAGAATATTGCACCTGCAACTCTTTTGCTTGTGGAACTATCATATACATTGTTATCCTTAAAAAGGTTGCCTGTAACAACGCAGTCTTCCTGGAAACCAAGATAAACAATTGCACAGTTATTTGCTGCATTAACTGTATTTCCAACAAATTCACTCTTTGTGATTGTGCAACCACCACCACATACATAGTAAATACCTGCAGTCTTATTAAATGTGTTTCCTTCAATTACGCATTCTTCAACTAAAAGCTTTGTGTTAGAGTTATCGCCGTTGAAGTTATGTGTAATAGCCATAAGAGCTGTATTATTCTTAACTGTTGTGTACTTAACAGTAGCTTCTGTATAGTCAAATCTCATCATAGACTGACCATCTGTGTAGTTACCGTTTACAAATCTACAATCGTCAACTGTAAGTGTAACTCCCTGAGCACGGATTGCACTCCAGCCTTCAATACCGTCGAATATAACGTTCTTAATTGTGTAATTATGTGTTGCCGTTTCATTATCGCTCCATTTTGTATTACCAAGCATAAAGAGACCATTCTGAGTATCGTTATAATCTTTTGCTTGCTTTATGCTGAAGCCGTTACCATCTATAACAACTGCACCATCTGTGTCGAGAACTACGCTTTCTGTAAGTACAACATCACGAAGAAGTTCAATTGTTTCACCGTCTTTTACCTTGTCAAATGCATTTTGAAGTGAAGTTGCATAGCTTAAAATCTTGCCATCTGCATCTGTAACTGCTGCATAGATTTTATTGAGGTTGTCCGGACCATTAAGCTGAATAGCAGTTCTGCTTACTTCAACACCGTCAACTTCAAGAGCAACGTGTGTTGGTTGACAATCCATTGAAGGTGCAACAGTCCAGGTTGTTGTCCAATATTCACCTGCAGCGTTTGTAGGATTCAACTTAACATTCCATGTAGGAGCTAAGTCACCATCAATAATATTATTGATGTTATTTAAAACGCTTTGTCCCATAAATGTTTTACCGGAGTAAACCTTTACAACATAGCTTTCTTTTGAATTTGCGGGTGTTTCGCCCCATATTCTGTCTTCGCCGGTGTAACCAATGATAGGACCACCTGTAGGGTTAGCCTTAACCACCAACTGACCGTTTTCAATTTTAACATCGGCACCGTTGCCACCTACAGCCTTAACTTCACCTGTAAAGCCTGAAAGATCAGCATTGATTATATTGCTAAGGTCAGCATAACCATCGTAATTTGAAACGTCAATTTCAATTTTACCATCACCTGTAATTGATGGAGCAGTCAAAGAACTGTTTGTATCAACTGTAAGTACGCCTGTGTTAGTTACATCTGCACTGTATGTAAGGTCAGAATTTACAAGCTTTAGTGTTCCTGCATTGTAATTGCCTTCGTCAGTACCGTTTGATGTTGTAGTTGATACAACCTTAGAGTCTGTAATAGTAAATACAGAATCTGCATCTTTTGTCATAAATGTGCCCATTTTAACATCACTGCCTGTGATATTAAATGCTGATGTAGATTTTGCTTCATAGAAAGTAATTCTGGAAGCATCCACAACAGAATTATTTATGTTATATGTATAAGTACCGCCATAATTACCCGGTTTGTTACCAAAGGAATTGTTGCTTCCAATGATAACATATGCATTGTTAACATTCAGATAACTCTGCTGATTCCAGCCGGAAGACTCCTGACCAACCAAGCCATGCATAAACAAAGATGCATCATCTTCAGTTAGTGTGTCACGAGCTATTAAAGCATTTGTAATGTTACCGTTTACAGTAACGTTATCACCATAACCAAGTCCATAACGAGCCTCTTTAAGAAGAGTTACGGAAGCACCCTCTTCAACTGTCCATTTCATATTTGCAGTTGTTCCGTAGTAATCTTTCAAAGTACCGTAATCATAAAGCATGTTAAATGTATTATCACCACGGAATGTAACATTACCTGCCACAAATACATCGCCACCTACGGTAGAATCTTTTATAATTGCACCGTCAAGGAAGTTTATTTCATTACCGGTAAGAGCATCAATCTTCAAAGTACTTTCACCGGAAACATTGAATTTACCCAAATCACCATCAACATTGAATGAAGCACATTCAAATGTAGAATCTGCCAAATTCAAAATACCGTTGCCTTCCGGATTAGAGGAAGCGACGCCAACACCCATGCCGTTGTGGTTAAGAACCTTGACATTAGAATTATTAGTGATATTAATTGTAGCAGTAGCAGCTGTACCACTCTCTGTTTCGGAAGCAGGACGACCTGCAATACCAAAGCCATTCTTAACAGTAAAAGTACTGTTATCTACATTGATGGTACCTCTATCGATAAGATAATCAAGCTCTATTGTAGAATCTTTGATTACTAAAGTACCGTCATACTTGTTTGTTGTTTCCTTTTCTCTTCCTGATACGTGGATACCCAAAGAAGATGAATTTGAAGCAGATGTGATGTTAGCATTTTCAAATATTAATGTGCCATCACCTGCACCGCCACGACCTACATAAAGCCAACCTTTGCTCCAGTCAAATACAGCATCACCTGTAATTGTTACGGTTTTGCCATAAACAGCGCCTGCTGCACTTATAGGTGTGTTCCCTGAAACAAGCACAATTGTGTCGCCATCATTTGCTGCCGTAAGTGCTGCTGCAAGGGTTGCATATTCGGTCGTTCCGATTTTTGCAACACAAACTTCACCGGCAATGTTCACCGGCAAATTATTCGATGTATTTTCAGAAAAACTTGTTACAAGAGCCTCTGTTGTAACATCATCATTCTTGTTGTTAATTATCGTTGTTACATTTGAGAATTCGTTTTGAGTAGCTTTAACCTCTACAGTATCCTCTTTAATATTTTCGTGAAGGTAAATTGCAGAATCAACATTTGTAAATGTATTTCCTGTAAGTGTTACAGTATTTTCATTTCTTTGAGCTGCTGTTACAACTGCTCTTTCAAAACCGGAAATTGTGTTTCCTGATATAACAGAAACGGTATCTTCATTTTCAAGTCCGTCACCAAGGTGTATAGCACCACGATAAACGTTATTACCATTAAATGTACATCCTGTAACTGACACATTCTTACATCTTTGTGCGTATACAGCATATGTTGCTTTGGTAGCATCCTCTGCTACGTTAAACACACATCCTGTTAATTTAAGAGAGCCGAGAACCTTATCACCATATCCATTTCCTGCACCGCCCATAATAGCATAATTGTAAATATTGTTGAACGTACAGTTATCTACAACAAGATTAAGTTTGGTGTAATCGCTCTGACTATATTCAAATCGAATTGCCAGAGAAGCATAGTCATATACAAAATTACGAAGTGTCACAGTTCCGTCAATATCCCCAAACTGATTTTCACCACCATTACCACCGTTTTCATCACGTTTGGTAAGTGTAACCTTAGCACCTTCTACGTTGTCAAGTCTACCCTCCAAGGTTACTGCTTTTTCAATTCTGCCAAGGGATTCAATGTTCTTTAATACATAAATCGTATCTCCGGCAGATGCATCAGCAATTGCATCTTGTACAGTAAGGTAGTATTCGCCTTTGTACATAGCAACCGCTTCTTTTTCCGTTGAGTTTCCTGCCGCAAATACAGAAAAACTCATTGTGCTCAATACCAAGCATAGTGCAAGTATTGAAGCTAAAAGTTTTTTTGCCATTTTCTTTCTCTCCTTTAAGTTGTTTTTTGAGCTTCCGCCCTTTCAAAACACAAAATAATGAGTAATGAATAATTAATAATGAACAATTGTGTTTTTATATCGTAGGGGCAGGTCTCCGTGCCTGCCCGAAAACAAATGAATTTGCGGGAGGGCGTGGAAACCCTCCCCTACAATTTTTCCACAACAATTATCAATTTTCAATTTATTATGTGCTTTGAAAGAGGGGAAGGCTTAAAGCCTTCACACCTCAAAGTTTTAATTATTCACCCCATGAAACAAGTACGTATGCTACGTCCTTAGAATCGATGATTCCATCACGGTTTAGGTCATACTTAATGTATTTTGCATCTTCTTTTGCATCCTGTGTAAAGTATGACACTACAGCTGATAGGTCGTAGATATTGATGTTGTTATCTGCTACGATATCACCTGCAAGGAAGTTTTTAAATGCTGCACTTGATGCCTTGTCTTCTTCAACTTCCATAGCATTATCCATTACGTTGTTCCAGAAGTTAAGTGTCTTATCATCTGTCATTGTTACTGTGTAACGTGCTGTTCTGTAACCGTCACCGCTTACTGTAACTGTGTATGCTTCATGAAGTACAAGTCTGTTTTCTTTAACTTCATATGAAGCATTACCTGTATTATTTTCATCACCAAGGTCATATGTAACTGTCTGGTTTACACCGTCAATGTTACCTGTAATTTCTACCTTCATGTTCTGGTAATCTACACCGTTATCCTTTACAGTGTTAGGGAATGTTACTTTTACTGTAAGTTCTCTTGTTGGAACTTCAATTTCGCTGTCAACAGAACCATACATATCATCATTAACATTGCTATCTGTGTTAATAATAAGAGCACCTGTTGTTGTATCATTATCTGCAGCACCTGCTACTGTATATGAATCAACAAGGTTATCGAAAAGTGTTGTAGCATTTACGATATTTGTATCAGTTTCTGTACCTGTAAATTCTTTTGTTGCAATTGTATATGCACCATAACCCTTTACAGTAATTGTACCAACCGGAATTGCACTACCAATTCCTTCGTATGCGTTAACACCGTTATAGTTAAACATATATCTGTTTGTGTTTTCATGACGAGACATTGTGAAATCTTTTGCAGGAGCAACTGTAAAGTCAATTGCACCACCATTTACAGGATCTGTTGTGTATACAAATGTCAAGTCAACAGATGCAAGCTCGTTGATTTTATCACCGTCGTTAGCTTTTACGATTACTTCATATGTCTTTTCGCCTTCTGTGCCATCAACTGTTACATCCCTATATTCGATGCTGATTGAGTCTGCCTGATCTTTACCTTTGTCGCCGGTATTTGTTGTTGTATCTTCAACAACCATATAGCCGTTTGCTGTTCTGGTAAGAGCATAGCCATCAACAAGATAAGCGTCAACATTTGAACTATAAAGACCACCGCTGATTGCAACTGAAGATTTTCCTGTTTTGTTTTCAACAGCCTCGTAACCTTCACCTGCAAAATATGAACCGCTTGTAACTGAAAGCTTAACAGTGTCTGAACCTTCTCTTAGGTAAACTGCCTGTTCAACTGCATTTATTGTGTTGTTTTCAAGTGATACGTCTACTGCATAATTCAAAGCACCTGATTTATTACCGCTTCTGATGCCATAACCGTCAGTTGAAACTGTTGTGTTTGTTACTTTAGCTGAAGAATATCCAAGATGAATACCATTATGACAATCTGTTACAGTACAGTTATCAATAACAGCACCATAGCCTTCTCTTACAATCTGGCCATCCTTCATAATTTCTACATTGTTAAACTGTGTTAAGCTATGAAGACCTGTTGCTGTACAATCAACGATTTTGAAGTTTACACTACCGCCTGTACTATCCTTTATAGCAACAACATCTTTTGAAGCTGTTTCGTCAACAAAGTCACAGTTTGAAACTGTAAGATTGCTAATATAACGTGTATAATTATCCCAGCCTGCGATAATTACAGTATCACCTGAAATATCAGAAGCATCAAAAACAATGTTTTCGATTGTTATTGCTGCTGTTGCATAGCGTGCTGATTGACCATTAATACTAATTGTACCATTGATTACAGGCTTGTCTGTTTCATCACCTGTGATTGTAATTTTCTGATCAGGATACTGTGTTACAGTAACATCTTCTGTGATGTCTTTTATAACTCTAAGTTCATATTCGCCTGCATTTGAGCTAATAGAATCAATAGCTTCCTGAAGAGTAGCATAGCTATCTACATAAATAAGTGTAGCTGCTCTTGTAACATCAGAAGACTTATAAACATCTACAGCATATAATGCTTTATGTGCTTTATCTTCAACTTCAAGACCACTTACGATATCTTTAGTGCCAGAAAGTATTTCAAGTGCTTTTTCGTCTGCACCCGGTACGCCAAGCTGTGCACCGCCAAAAAGAGTATCGAAGGGAATACACGCCATATGATTTGTCGTACAATTACTGTGGTCATAATCTGCAGGTAAGCCGTCATAAGCATATCCTGGTTCTACGCGCATTCCTCTACCACCATTATGACCCGGAGTGGGCTCACAATAGTGATAGTTTGCCCATTCACCGATAGTAACATTTACATCAGTGCAACTAATATTGTACTGTGTCATATCGGGATAATTTTTACCATCAATGGTAGTAGTTTCTTCCAAGCGTCCAATAATCATGCCGCACATACGGTAGTTATAATAGTCGTAAGATGCTGTGCAGTCGTTATAAATATCAAGACGGCAAGCAATATCTACATTTTCAAAATTATATGTTGCGCCGGGTTCAGCCTGACCTACAACACCACCGATTGAGGAGTCAAATGAACCCCAAAGTCCTGCAAGAGTAACATCTTCGGCAATAGTGATATTCTTAAATGTATAATTACCCGCACCTGACCAACCGATGATACCACCGCAACCGTTGTTATAAGTTGCTGCAACAGAATCTTTAATGGTGATATTTTCAAACACGCATGTACCGGTTGCACTACCTGTGATGCAAGAAACGTCGCCGCCCTCGATATAACTTTCAGAACCGGTGATTGTTAAATTCTTGATTGTGGCATTATTTACATTACCAAACAGACCATAAGAACCATAGGCACCCCACTCATATCCAAGGTCCCAACCATTCTGATACAAATTGCTGATTGTTTTTCCGTTACCGTCAAAGGTGCCTTCGAAAGTACCATTTTTGGAATGATCTCCAATAGGTCTAAATGTCAAAGGATCACCATCTGCAGCCTCTGTAGTATCCTCACAGTATAGATCAAGGTCCTTTGCCAGTGTAAATGTTACACCTGCAAAGGTTACATCGTTGGAAACAAGCTCTGCAAGACCTGCCAACTGTTCTGCTGTTGTGATAGTGAATTCAGTATCTGTTTCATTGTACCAAGAAGTATCTGCAGTACCGTCCCAAACATCTGCTTCTGATTCACCGGCAAAAACAAATGTTCCCATTGTGCTCAATACCATGCATAGGGCAAGGATTGAAGCAAGAATTTTCTTCATTCTTATCTCTCCTTTGAGTTTAATATTAGAGCATTTTTTACACCTAATATCAACTGCTTACGCCATTAATATTAACTGCTTACGCCCTTTCAAAGTACACAAGCATAACTTGTGTACTTTGAAAGGACGGGAAGGACGAGCCTTCCTGCCTCTTATGGCACTGTGTTTCTTTTGTTTCAAGAAATGCGTAGCATTTCCACCATAATTATCAATTTTCCATTCTCAATTTTCAATTTATTATGTGCTTTGAAAGGACGAGAAGGTTTAAACCTTCTCTCCTTATTTAGTTTTTTATTTCCAGTCTTCCCACTTGTATTCTACGTCCTTATCGTCAAGGTAATAGTTGTGGGTAATAGTTGCTTCCAGAACTGCTACATAATACCATTTTTGAATTTCAAGGTCATTAAACGGATTGAAGTCAAGAGATTTAACATAGCTTGGAGAAGGATTTCTGCCAAGAATTTTATTTACAACTGTCATAACCTCGGCTCTTGTAATGTAGTTTCCTGCCCTGAAGGTATTATCCTCATAGCCTTCCATAAGTCCGGCTCTGCAAAGTGCCATAACTTCATCATATGCCCAATGCGAGCTGTCAAAGTCAGTGAATTTGTTTTCAATTCCCTTGTCCTCTATTTCCGTAAATCTGAATATAAGTGCGGCAAATTCTGCTCTTGTAAGGTTTTGAGAAGGTCTGAAATCACCTTCGGGATAACCTGTTACGTAGCCTTTGTTTGCCATGTATTCAATTTCTGTAACAGACCATCTGTTTGCCTTAACATCAGGGAATACCTCACCTGTTGAAATGAATGGGCTTTCGTAGCTCTTATTCTTTATTCGATAAAGAATTGCTGTCATTTCCTCACGGGTAATATTGCCCTCAGGCTGAACGCTACCATCCGGATAACCCTTTATGTAGCCAATGTGTGTAGGATGTTCGTTACCGAAAATATCTTTTGTATATTTTCTGGTTTTGTCGATGGTGATGGTACCACCACCGCCACCTCCTCCGCCACCGCCACCGGTTTTGGTAGGAACTGTGTATTTGTATGTACCCGTTTCACCGTATACACCTCTTGTACAGCCCTGAGGATTGTCGTTTTTACACTGACCGCATCCGCCGCAGGCGTGGAAATATACAGTTTTTACGGTTGTACTTTCTGTAAGCTTAAGTGTTTCTTCATTATACAGAATTCTGTTCTGATTACTGCTGTCTGCAGGGTCAGTTCCATCCAAAGTATAATAAATCATAATGTTTTCATTATTTTTATAATCATTACGGATGGTATATTCTGTATTTTTAGGAAATTCAGTTTTATCAACATCTTCAAGAGATGGCTTTGGAATTTCAAGACTTACAAACACATAATTAAATGTGCTTGTACTGTCTTCAATTTCATTTCCGTCCTTGTCAATAAGCCATGCTGTAATTGAAATATCCTTCATTGATGAGTTAACGAAAATTGGCGTTGCATTATCGTATGTATATGTTTCCGATGCTGCTGTTCCGCTTCCGTCAGCCTTTGTGTATGTGTAGAAGTATCTTATCTTCGCATCCTTATTTTGTGTATAAAGCTTTATACCCTCGTTATAATCCTTTTGTGAAAGCATATGAGTTCCTATATACCTTGTATCGCCGGGATTAACCTCATAAGGATATGCTGTGTAAACACTTCCACTTATTGCATTGGATTCTATAATGTAGTAATGAATAGTATTTTTACTCTTTTTGCCCGTATCTTCATTTATAACGTATGCCTTAAATGACATTGTATGTTCAATTTCACGTTCCGTACCTTCCCTGTATCTTACGTCGTTTTCATCGCCGTTTGCACGGTACATAATGCTGTAGTTAACGTCTGTAGGAGCACGGCTGTCAAGTTTAAGCTTTGTTGTAGGCAACGTAGGCACTGTTGAATAACGACCTGAAGGCAATGTTATAATTGGTGCCAACGGAACAAATTCATAAACATATGTTGATACTGCGCTGTAGTAATCACCCTTTTTTGCACGAAGCTGCAAAACTATATCTGCCTTCAAAGGTAATGGCTCTGTATATGTTTCCCATATACCGCTGTTGTCCTTCATATACTGAATTTCATCACCGTCATTAAGAGAATACAAGCTTACAACAAGGAAGTTGTTTTTACCGTCTGAATTTATTTCCTCGTATGTTCCTGTTTCCTTGTCTGCATAAGGCGAAGCCAAAGATTCAGGTCTGTTGTTTGTGGAATACACATATGTGTTAGGTTCACTTGAAATACCGTCAAGCTCTGCACTGATGTGAAGAACAACAGTTCCGTTATTTGTAGTGTTACTTTTATTACCTAAAGGCTTTGTGCAATCTTCATCTTCATATGCATTACCCGTTGCTGTGTTTATGTAAAATCTTTCGTTTTCAGCAACAAATTCATTTTCAAAGCTTCCGATTTCGTATTTTACCGTACTGCCTTCAACTGCATCTACGGGAACTACAGGAAGCTGATTTCCGCCAACTGTTGCAGAAGGTGCCGCAACCGGAGCTTCAGGTGTTATAACATATTCAAATACGCCAATATCACTTTTTGCACCAAATGAATTTACTGCAACGGCTTTTATAATTGTTCTGCCTTCAATATCAATCTCTTCCCCGTTATATTCAAATGTGCCGTCTGCACCGGGAACAGGGTCGGGCATTACGCCGTTACCGTGGGAAATTGTGTAGTAAATTTTTGTTCCTGTAGGTACAGGTACAAACTGTGTTGTGTACGGCTCGCTTCCTATTTCACGGGTATAATAACCGGGAAGAAGTGTTGTAAGAGGTCTTACCGGCTTACTTACAACGATATCATAAGAATGTGTTACAACCGATGAATATGTTGTGCCGTCACGTTTTACAACAGCGGTAACAACTGTATAGTCGCTTATATGAATTTCCGCACTGTCTGAAACGTCATCTGCCTTTATAGCAGTTCTGCTTGTTGTAGGATCAGAGCCATCAAGTGTGTAATAAAGCTCGTATCTTGAATAGTTATCGTCAGTTCTTTCAACACAGTAGATGGAAATTTTATCCGCATTGGTAAACTGAGTACTTTCAGGAGCAAATTGCGGTGGCAAAGGCTTGATTGTATAAGTAAACTTATATTCTTCTCCCTCTTTGCCGTTTTTATCAACAGCTTTTGCCAATATCTCAGTATCCCTGCTTACTGCAATTGTATCTTCATAAACATTCCATGTATTTCCGCCATCTGTACTGTAAATAACGTAATTGTCAGGATTATTCGGAGTAAGAGTTACGTTTACTTCACCCTCATAAACACCTGAGGGATAGAAAGCATCAACACCATAGTCATCTTCAAGGTTGAATACGTACCAATATGATGAAAGCTCACTCCACTGTCCGTCATAAAGAGCAGCGGCACGTAAAGTTACATCCTTGTTGAATGTAAGCGGAATTGTGTACAAAATACCGTCTGTTCTTGGGTCTTTGCCATCTATTGTGTAGAAAATCTGTGCATCGGGAGTTTCTGTTGACAAAGTAACTGTCTTTTTCTCCGTGTAAAGTCCGGATTCCGGATTTGCTGTAACCGGTGATGGCTTTATGCCAAGATAGTACCATGAAATGTCACTGAATTCCGAACCGTAAACACTGGATTTTACAGTTACAAGCTTAACTGTACGACGCTTATTTATTTCAATTTTCTGAAGGTCATCACCCTTTGTAATTCTTACCCATTCTGTTTCGGGGTCTGTACCGTCTGTTTTAAAATCATCTATTGATACATCGCCGAAGGTGTAGTACACTTCACTGTCGTCTTCAATGTCACCGTATGTGGTTTTATCTGACACATAAACTTCAAATGCCTTACTGTCTGTGTACACATTGGAAATAGGTTTTTTATCGCTGTCAAACAAATACGGCGGATTAGGAATAATCTTATATTCAAAACTTACCGTATTACTTAATTTACCGTCAGCCTTTCTTTCTGCATAAGCAAATATTTCCATACTACGCTCTACGTCAATCGGAGCTGTATACTTGCTGTATGTAACACCTCCATCATCTGAATAGTATATATCGCAACCGTCTTCGGCTGTAAGTGTAACCTTCTGAGCATCTGTATATGTACCCGAAACAGGGTCTGCAACAGGTGATGCAGGCTTTAATTTATCCTTAATTGTTATATGATGATAACCGCCGTTTATTGCTGTAAATTTAAAGTTAGGCTCGTAGTCATCACTTACATTTTTTGCAAAAAGTTCAAGAGAGTGTTCGTCACTTGAATCTATTTCAATAAACACGTCACTGCTACCTGTTTTAAGTGGTCTAAGTGGCAACGAGCACAAATTGTACCAAAGCTGACCGTCTTTCCTTTGCGGAACAAAATTACCGCTGAAGAAAATTGTTGCATAAGCTGTTTTGTAGGTTTTGCCCTTTACAACCGCACTGCCGCTGCCCAGACTGTATATGTAATAACCTACTGTATTTTCAGGTAGGTTACCTGTATCATTTCCGTCACCGGTACCGCTTGAAGCAAGGCTTTTGTCCGGAATTGTGTAGTCAATAGGTGTTGACGGAGCAGTTTTTGATGTTGATTCAAAGTCAAAAAAAGCGGGGTCAAAATAAATCTTAACAGTATAACCGTTCATATCATACTGAGGTTCTAAGTGTGTATCGTTTTCATACTTACCCTTATTAGGATCATCCACCGCAAGATACACGTCTACGGTATCACCAAGGTAAACCGTACTTACGTTAGGTGTACTTTGCGGATTTTCCCCCTGAGCATGAAGATAAACCGTCCTGTATTCCTTTTCATTATCTGCCGCAAATACAAACTGCGGAACAGCAGATAAAATCAACATAAAGACCAGTAATAGTGAAATAAATCTTGTTTTTGCCATTTTCTTACTCCTTTATCCTTTACTGTATTTGTAATTTGTGTTTTTAAATATTTAAAGAGTTTTCGCTCTATCAAAACACATAAGTGTTATGCTTATGTGCTTTGAAAGAGGGAAAGTATAAGCTTTCCACTCATTAAAATATTCACTGTGCATAACAGCGACTATATCCATAGTGCAAAAATGCACTATGGATATATAATTTTTAAATTATTCGCCCCATGAAACAAGTACGTATGCTACGTCCTTAGAATCAATTACACCGTCACGGTTAAGGTCATACTTAATGTATTTTGCATCCTTTGTTGCATCCTGTGTAAAGTATGATACTACAGCTGACAGGTCGTAGATATTGATGTTGTTATCTGCTACGATATCACCTGCAAGGAAGTTTTTAAATGCTGCACTTGATGCTTTGCCTTCTTCAACTTCCATAGCATTATCCATTACGTTGTTCCAGAAGTTAAGTGTCTTATCATCTGTCATTGTTACTGTGTAACGTGCGGTTCTGTAACCGTCACCCTTTACTGTTACTGTATAAGCAGTATTTAGTGTAAGGTCTGCTGTTACTGTGTATGATGCATTGGTATTTGTACCGCTACCTAAAGGTTTAACGATATCTGCAGCCAAGTCACCACCGCTGATTGTAACTGACATATTCTGGTATGTTGAAGCCTTATCCACTACAACGTTAGGGAATGT
>JAZQIO010000052.1:0-7694 GCA_045541135.1 Clostridia bacterium | reverse complement strand
GCAAAGTATCAGACATAAGATACGGAGACAGAATATTGGTTTATGCATATAACGGCGACTCGTATGCAATCGTTATTTACAGATAAAGGGGGTAGGGTGAATAATGAGTAAAATGAAAAGAATATTAGCACTTACATTATGCTTGCTTCTTGCAATAACAAGCCTTCCCATAACACAGCTTGTTTTTGCTGATGAACCATTTGTTGTTATAGATGAACCAACGTATTCATCTGTAAGCGATATTAAGTGGACAAAAGATTCAAGTAGCACAAAATTTGATGATTATGCCGATTTTTCGGTGGATGAAAACGGTTACTACACAGTTACTACAAAAAATTCTGCTATCAACGGTTCAACCGCTGTTGGTGCAACAAGAAACTTTGGTAATTTTGTAGTTGAAAAGAGTGTTGATAACAGAACAGAAGTTGTTTCTGATTACCTTAACGGTAAGTTCAGATTTGATATGGATATTCAGGCATTGGTAAAGAAACATGCCGAATCAACAGCATCTGCTCCGTATTTTGACATATATCTAAGAACGCTTACACCTGAAAATAAGAGAACGGCATTGGCTGTAATACGTATGAGTTCTTCAGGTTTTTCTGTTGCAGATAATGCATCTGTAAACAGTGCATCATATAGAAGAAGCAGATCAGGCAATGGTGTATGGCAGGCGGGAGAAACCCCTGCATCTGCATTGTTTGCTTTAGAACTTGATACTGTTACCGGTGAAATAGCATCATACTTTAACGGTGAATTCATGGATAAGTATTCCGGCAAAGTAGAAGAAAACCAGGATGGTAAGATTGCCGAAGCTCTTCGCGGTAAAGCTATTAAGGATATGAGAATTCAATTCCTTAATCGTATAGATGACGGTTCATTCTTAAAGTTAAAGAATTTTAAGATTACACAGATAGAAAATGCGGCAAAAGATATACTTGCAGCTTTGCCTGCAAAACTTGTTGAAAATGTAGATGGCGCAACAGAAACAACAGTTACACTACCTGAAATTGCAGGTGTAACATGGGAATCTGCTGACGAAACAACTGCAACAATAAGCGGTAACACACTTACATTTATTCCTTCAACAGAAGGCACAAAGGAAGCAGAGATTACAGCAACATTTGCACACAACGGTGCAAATTATGTAAAAACATACAAGATGACTTTGGCATCGGGAGAGGCAGTTTTGCCTGAAAATCCGGAAGGTCCAGAAAATCCTGAAGAGCCCGAAGAGCCTGAGGCTCCGGGAACACTTGTTGACAGCCACAGCTTTGAAAACAGTGATGTACCCGGTCGCAAGGTATACCATGCTTATACTGATGCAACAAACTTCAGCGGTACATATACAACAGACGGCTTTGTGGTTAGCAGAGCTTCTGAATTTGCAAGCGGTACAGGTGGTAAACTTTCCGGCGAGCTTATGAGAATAAACCTTACCAAGAAGGTTGGGGACGAGTATCGCTACGGTCTTAAGGGTAAATATGCAATTGACCTTACAGTTAACGGTAAATTTAAATCTGCTATGAATTTAAGTGATGTTTATCTGGACGGATACATGGTTTCCTCAGGTAATCCGGATTCATTGACAACATCAAATGACACTAATGTAAAAACTCAGTTTATTGCCGAAATGGGCAAAACGGGAAATACATTTTTCCAGGTGTCATCTGCTTCAGATTCATCATTGGCAACCGAGCGTGCACCAATTCCTGTTGATACAGACACGGTTATCCGTTTGATTGTGGATTCTGTAACAGGTGATGTTGAGCTATATTCAAGCGTTGACAACAAACAGACCTTTACATCTTACGGTAAAATAGAGGGAGTTTATAAGGGCGACAGTATACAGGGCTTTATATTTAATCCCGGACTTGGTTTAAGAGATTATTCAAACATGGCTTTCAAAAATATAGATATTTATGAAATATCTGCTGTAAAGAACACCTTCGCGGTTACATATTACGCAGACGGTGGTATTTACAAGACAGTTAATGTTGTAGAAGGTGAAACAGCATCAGATATTTCTGCTCCTGTAAAGACAGGCTGCGTTTTTGACGGATGGTTCTTAGAAGGTGCAGATACTGCATTCGATTTTGAAACAACAATTACAGAAAACACAAATCTTTATGCAAAATATTCTGTTGACCCGGATTACAATCCGGCAACAGATGGTGTTGTAGCATTTGACAAGACATTTAACTATTCAACTCTTGAAGATGCTCAGGCAGACGGTTGGAGTAAAGATGACGGAAGCTGGGCGGAATTTGTGCTTGTAGATAACAATCCGACGCTTAGGTTGATAAAGCGTGATTCAAATAACGGTAGCGGAACATCGGAAGTTGTTAAATACGTATTTCCGGCAGGTCCGATTTCGGCAGATATTACAAACCGTACACAGATTATAAACGAAAGCGGTAAGTATACAGGTAGGATGAAGCTTGACATTACGGGTGTATTTAATGTATCCGTGCCTGCAGGTATAACAGGACCTTACACCACTGTTGCGTACAGGGGTGATCAAACAGCAATGCTTTGGAGAATAAGAAGTGGTTATATCTCAGCATTGAGCTCATCTTCTGAATCCAACCTTAAGGCGTATAACAATGGAACAATGAACGATATAGGCTGGGAGATTGTCAATAAGGTGGTAAGCGGAACTGAAATTCCTGTGCCCTCTGCCAGTCTTGGTGGTAAGCCTTCGCAGGTTACAACCATGTTTGCTACTATAGATACTGTGGAAGAAACAGTTACAGATGCACATATAACCGGTGGTAATGACAAGGTATCAAGTGGTAGCACTTATGCAAAAATAGGTGGCAGTGGTAGCGATTTGAAGTACATTGATCGTTTTGACATAAACCTTATGCAAAGACAGGAAGTTGGGAATACTTCTACAATTAAGGCATTGAAGCTTACAACTTTAGACCCTGAATTCGGAACACAGGCAACAGAAAAGCTTGCAGAACTTCCTGATACACTTAATGTAAGAGATATTAACAACGTTACAGAAAGAACAATTACTCTTCCTGAAATTGACGGTGTTGTATGGTCTACAACAAGTGAAAATGTAACAATTGAAGACGGTGTCGCTTCTCTTAAGAGAGCAAAGGACAAAACCGTTGATGTTGCAATTAAAGGTACTTTCACAGCAGACGGCATTAAGTATTCTAAAGAGTATTCAATGACTCTTGCTGAAGATGCTTATACAGTTACTTATTACGATATAGATGGTGAATTCTACCAGACAGCAGAAGTCAAGGAAGGCGGAAAGGCTACTTCAATTTCTGCTCCTGCAGAAGACAACTACAGCTTTATCGGTTGGTTTGAAGAAGGTGCAACAACTGCATTTGACTTCGATAAAGTAATTACAAGTGATGTTAATCTGTATGCTAAATACGATGGCGCTGCTTCAAGCGTAGTATTTATGGCAGACGGCAACACAATTGCCACACTTTCAGGTAAATTTGGCGGTACCGTTGAGGGCAGAATTCCTGAAATTCCTGCAAAGACAGGCTTTACAGCAGTAGGCTGGTATATTGGTGATACTGATGAGCCATTTACATTGGAAACACCAATCAACAGCACTAACATGATTGTTAAGGCTAAATATGTTCAGGGCACACTTAACACTTATACTGTAACTTTTAAAGTAGATGGAGAAGTTTACGAAACAGTAACCGCAGTAGAAGGTTATGCAATTTTAAGTGTTCCTGAAAATCCTGCAAAAGATAATTACACATTTGAAGGCTGGACACTTAACGGTGATTTGTTCGATATGAACACACCTATATCCTCAAGCATTACTTTGAATGCTAAGTTTGAAGCAAATGACATGAATGTTAAGTTCTATATGGACGAACAGCTTTCAGAGATTTATAAAACAGAGGTTGTGAAGTACGGTTCTTCATACGGCACATTACCTGTTCCTTCAAAGTCAACATATATGTTCCTTGGCTGGAAAAATGTTGACGGTACAGACTTTACAGCAGATCAGATTGTAACAAAAGATATTTCTGTGTATGCTACATGGGAATCTATGATAAAGGTTATATTTGATGAGGATGTAACAGGTTATACAAGCCTTACAGGCAACAGTGTAGAATTTTCTCACTCCGGTGCTGCCACAGCATTGTCTCTTGACAATGGCGGTAAGATGACATGGGTTAAGGAAATGCCTACATCACGTACATTTGATAATAACCTGATTGTTAAATTCAAAATCCCTCAGGGTGCAGAAGATACTGTAAACAGAACTCAGGTTTACAACAACAAGCTTGTTGGTGACCATGAAGTTGAAGTAACAATGGACGTTAAATTGGCGGATGCAAGCTGGAATTCATCTGTTACAGCAAATCCATACGGTTACTATTCAACAGGTTTTATGTCAGGTTCATCATTTAACAATATCCTTGTAAACCGTATCGGTTCAGGCTCGATACAGACATTTAACAACAATTCAGCTGCAAGCAGTGATTTTAACGCAACAAATACATTGAATAAGGCCACAAGCTACTCTCATTCAAAAACATCCAAAGGCAAGCTTACTGACGGTGGTTTTGAAAGCGTTATTAACAGATTGCGTTATGACACAACTAAAAACTATGCAGAAATGACTGCTCCGGGTTATACAGAAAAAGCTTACGGTAGCGGTATGGCACCTGTTACAGGTATCAATGCCGTGAGATTTAACATGATGGCATGCTTCGCACCCGGTGACTACATACGTGTTAAGAATGTTAAGGTTACGCAGTATAACTTTGATTATTCAAATAAAGATTATCAAACAGCTTTAGCTACAATAGATAAGCTACCGGAAACCATCGTTGCAGATGGTGACAGTCCATACAGTGTAACAAAGAAACTTAACATTCCTGCAGTAAGAGGTGTTACATGGTCATCGTCCGACAAGGGTATTGCAGACGCTACAACAGGTGAAATTACAAGATGGTACGATCCACAGGATGTTGTAATTACAGCACTTGTTAACATTGGTGATTATTCATATTCTAAGGAATATAAGCTTACTATTGAAGGCGATAGCAGTATAGTTAAGGAAACGGTACTTGACGAAACATTTACATCTGAAGCAGATATGGAAAACTGGACATTTGCAAGTCTTTCAGACGGTGTAATTGCAGATTACTCAGTTGATGCAAACGGTGTTAAGGTTTCTAAGGTAACTGCTCCTGAAAAATCAGGTAGTTCTGTTGAAGAAAAGAGATACTTTGCTTACTATGACCTATATACAGAAGCAGCTTCAGATACTTACACATCTACTTCCACAAAGGATGTAAAGGGTGTGTATGACGTATCACTTAAGCTTGGTGACTATGTTGCTACATCAAAGGTTCCTATGAACATTGGTGTTGGTTACAGAAAGGGCACAACATTCTATCCTTATGGCTCAATTGTATATGATGCTGAGGGTGCAAGATTTACATATAACTACGACACAGAAACTGTTAAGGAAGTTGATTTGGGCATTCTTGATGCAAACAGCGTAGTTACACTTCGTGTAGATAACATTCTTGGCGAAGTTGCTTTGATAGCTGACGGCAAAACTGTAATGCGTGACATATTCTCACCTGTAATGGGTGCTGATGCAATGCTTAACACAGTTCGTGTTGCACTTGATGTAAATAATGAAATTGGCGATTATGTTTCACTTAAGGGCGTTAAGGTAGAAAAGGTTGTTAAAAACAACATTCCGGCTCTTTCAAATGTAATCAGTGCGGCAGATTCACTTACAATAAGCACAGTTACATCTAACCCTGATGCAGTTTCAAGCATTAACACACTTCCAACAACCGTTGGCGGTTATAAGGTTGATTGGAAATCTTCAAGCAGTCAGATTGATGTTGAAACTAAAGAAGTGTTCTTTGATTCAACTGCAAAACCGGTTACAATAACAGCAGAAATTTATGATGCAAATGCGACATATCCTGTTGTTGTAAGAAAGAACTTTAACCTTACAGTTCGCGCAGCTGCAAGCAGTGATGAACTTGGTCAGTTTGAAATTTCTAAGCTTGGCAGAATTACTAACCAGAGCTATAGCGATATCAGATATGATTTGAAGCTTCCAGAAGCAGATAATGTTACATGGACATCTTCAAGAACAGATATTATCGGCAACGATGGTAAAATAAGTGACACAGTTGTTCTTACAGAAGCAACACCTGTTACAATTACTGCAACAAGCAATGGTGTAACAAAGGATTACAAGCTTACAGTTGCTCCACGAACAGCACAGGTTAAGCTTACAGACGGCAACCTACCACTTAACATTAAGCTTGGTGATGTTGAAAACGGCAAGATTTCTTCAGACATAACAGCTAAGTTTACTTACACGCATTCATCTGCTAACACAGGTAAGGTAAATATAATAAGTGATAACGGTGACGTTCTTGCTTCAATGGTCGCAACATCAAACGGAATTTATTTTGATTATAAGAACTCAGATTATAAAGAAATTACGCTTGCGGACGGTCAGACTGCGAATATCGAAATTCTTGTAATGACTGATGTTGATAAGGTTGCAGTATTTGTAAATGATGAAGTTGTTGTTGACTACGCAACACTTAAGACCAATGCAGATTATGTTGCTGCAGTAGAATCAACTAATGTGGCAATTAACACAGGTAAGGTTGCACTTACTGTTAACAAGTACGGTATGCTTACAGCTAACATAGATAACTTTGACTACTTTACAGATGTTAAGTTCGGTTACGCATCAAATGCAGGTATTAATCTGCCAACAGATGTTGTATCAGGCGGTACAGTAACATGGACATCTTCAAATCCTGCAGTACTTGGAAATGACGGTAAGGTTGCAGAAGTTGCCAAACTTACAAAGGTAAATGTTAAGTTTACAATTACAGATAATACAGATTCAAGAATTTTCATTTCCAGAGATTTTGAAATCGTTGTAGATTGCAATAATGATGACAATATAGTAAGCGGTATTGTTCCTACATTGTCAAATCTTAAGGATCATTCATATCCCGAAAGAAATGCAACAGATAACGATATCAAAACAGCTATGAAACTTAAAAATGCAAACAAGGCAGATTCCGAAGTTGTATTTAACCTTGGTGCAGAAAAATCATTCAACTCTATGTACATTTCAAACGTAGAGGGCGGTATTGAAGACTTTGTAATTTATACTTCAAACGACGGCTCAGACTGGGATGAAGTATACAGCGGTAACTTTGGTGACGCCAAGGCAACATTTGTTACATTTGATGCAACAAGCGGCTCATACATTAAGCTTTTGGTTAAGCAGTGTGATACAAAGGATATTATGGTTGATGAAATCAAGGTATTCCTAAGTGCTACAAAAGACGAGCTTGCAGTTATGGATCTTGAATCCTTGATAATTCCTGCAATTGCAGAAGGTTCAAAGATTAATCTTCCTGCAACAGGTATTAATGGAGCACAGATTACATGGACATCTTCAGATGATGATATTATCGATACAGACGGTAATATTACAAGACCTTCAAGTGCAAAAACTGTTACACTTACAGCTACTGTAATTGCTAACGGTGAACCGGTTTCCAGAGAATTTGAAGTATATGTAGACACCAAGTCAACAAGCGGACCTTCACAGGTTGGCGGTGGCTCAGGTGGCGGTGGCGGCGGTGCCGGCGGTATGGCTTCCGGTGGTGCAGCATCAGCTCCTGTAATCGGTG
>JAZQIO010000051.1:0-153022 GCA_045541135.1 Clostridia bacterium | reverse complement strand
GCAAAAAATAGCCAACCGCTTTAGCGGTAGCTAAGAGTACGCTTGCGGTTGGCAGATTATTCGGTGGACTTTCAGTCCAGCCAGTAACAGCGGCTTATAGCCGCAGAGCAAACTACCGGCTTAGCCGGTAGTTATGATTTAATTATATTTATTCATTGCCTTTAAAATGTCACCATTTATAATAAGTTCTACAATATCAGGAACATTCTTGGCACTTTCTATAAGTACTTTTGTTTCATCTTTAGAAAAGTTTGACAACACATAATCAGCAAGGTCACCCAACGGAGCACCTATACCAAAACGCACACGTGGAAATTCATCATTTTGCAGATGATATATAATGTTTTTCATACCGTTATGCCCGCCTGCACTGCCTTTTTGTCTAATACGGATTTTACCAACTTCAAGAGAGATATCATCGTACATAACAATAACATTTTCAACAGGTATTTTAAAATAGTTACAAAGTTCAAGTACACTTTCTCCGGAAAGATTCATATAAGTTTGCGGTTTTGCAAGAATAACAGGACATCCTCCCATTCTACCTTCGCCGATCAAAGCCTTGCACTTTACTTTATTAACTTTAATGCTTGCATAGGACGCAAGAACATCAACCATTTCAAAGCCTACGTTATGTCTTGTGTTAACATATTTTCTATCAGGATTTCCCAACCCAACAATAAGAAACTTTTCCATATTAATCAAAAATCTCGCTTATTGATGCATCATCATAAATTCTCTTTATTGCTTCAGCAAATACATCTGCAACGCTAAGGAACTTAATTTTATCTGTTTTATTTTCTTCAGGCTGTCTAATTGTATCAAGAATTACCAATTCCTCAAATACAGAGTTATTAATTCTTTCAATAGCAGGACCTGAAAGTACACCGTGAGTTGCACAAGCATATACTTCTCTTGCGCCTCTTTCCTTAAGTGCAGCACCACCATTACATAGAGTTCCTGCTGTGTCAACCATATCGTCAACAACAATACAAATTTTATCCTTAATATCGCCAATTATGTTCATAACTTCACAAACATTAGCCTTAGGACGTCTTTTGTCAACAATTGCCAAAGGTACATCAAGACGTGAAGCAAAGTTTCTTGCTCTTGTTACACTACCAAGATCAGGTGATACAACAACAACATCTTCTTTATTTCCTGCAAATTTTTCATTAAAATACGGAGCAAGAATCGGTACACCAAGCAAATGGTCAACAGGAATATCAAAAAATCCCTGAATCTGTGCAGCGTGAAGGTCCATAGTAAGAACTCTGTCTGCACCTGCCTTTGCAATAAGGTCAGCAACAAGTTTAGCTGAAATAGGATCTCTTGCCTTTGCCTTTCTATCCTGTCTTGCATAACCATAGTATGGCATAACAGCAGTAATACGACCTGCAGAAGCTCTCTTACATGCATCAATCATAATAAGAAGTTCCATTAAATGGTCATTTACAGGATAAGATGTAGACTGTACAATAAATACATCCTGTCCTCTTACAGTTTCATTGATGTTAACACCAATTTCACCATCACTGAAGTTAAGAACTTTTGCATCACCAAGTTTTATCCCTAACTTAGCTGCAATAGCTTCAGCAAGCTCTTGATTTGCATTTGCGGAAAATACCTTAATGTTTTTACCGTGTGTAATCACTTTCAAAATCCTCCTACTTTTTTCTTTTCCATTCTGTTTTTATCACCTGTCTTGCACGTGCAATGGCAAGTGAATTTTCCGGAACATCATCCGTGATGGTTGAACCGGCCGCAATAAATGCGTTTTCTTTTACATTTACGGGCGATACAAGATTTGTATTACATCCGATAAATGCATTATCTTCAATGGTTGAGCGATATTTTTTAGTTCCGTCATAGTTTACTAAAACAGTACCGCAACCAAAGTTAACATTTTTACCCACATCAGCATCTCCTATATAAGTAAGATGAGAAACCTTTGTGTTATCGTCGATTGTTGAATTTTTAATTTCAACAAAATCACCGATTTTAATATTTTTACCGATTTTACTATGTGGTCTTATATACGCAAATGGTCCGACAACAGTATTTTCATCGATAAAACTTTCAAGGATTACCGAGCTGTTGATTTCAACACTATCCGCAATTTTAGAATCGGTAATCTGTGTATTAGGTCCTATTACGCAACCGGAACCAATTTCTGTTTTTCCTTTTATAATTGTATTTGGCATAATAATCGTGTCATTTCCGATTTTAACATCCTTGCCAATATACGCAGTTTCAGGAGCAAGAAAAGTCACCCCGTTAACAAGGTGTTTACAAACAATTCTGTCCTGCATTATTGCCTGTGCTTCAGCAAGCTGAATGCGGTCATTAATACCAAGTATTTCGTTATTATCTTCAACGATATAAGCCCCAACCTTAAGACCCTTAATAAGAATAATTTCCAGTGTATCAGTCAAATAATATTCTCCCTGTGCATTGTTGTTGGTAAGCATTCTCAAAGCACCGAGCAATTCCTTTGCATCAAAGAAATACATTCCCGAGTTAATTTCAGAAACAAGATTTTCCTCTTCGGTAACATCTTTCTGTTCAACAATTTTCTTAACATTGTTGTTTGAATCCCTGATAATTCTGCCATAACCGTATGGATTATCAACATCAGCAGTTAACACCGTAACAGTATTACCTGAATTTTTATGAAAATCATAGGCAGCATTAACAGTTTCACGTGTAATCAACGGAGAATCACCAGTCATAATAAGTATGTCTCCGTCATAGTTTTCAAGATAAGTTTTTGCCTGCATAACGGCGTGACCGGTACCAAGACGTTCTTTCTGTTCAACATATTCAACAGAATCTCCTAAAGCGTCACGAACCTGATCAGCACAATGACCGATAACCACAATATGTTTATCCGCATCTTTTGCAGCATCAATAACCCATTTTATCAGCGGCTGAAACAAAATATCATGCAAAACTTTTGATTTTGCAGACTTCATCCTTTTACTTTCTCCTGCCGCCAAAATAATTGTATTAAACATATAAAAATCCCCTTTTTTTATAAATTAAATACATTTGACTGCTACACATTATATAGTATATCATAAAAAACTATAAAAATCTACTTATTTTACTAATTTTTTCAAAAAAATGTTAGCTTGAAATTATGTAAACCTCATCCTCTCATATAATAGAACAAATACTGCTGTGCAAAACCTGCAAGATTCCCAAAATGTTCTGAAACAAACGAATCAAAGTTTTTTTCATCAATTCCGTAAAGATCATTTAAAACCTTTTTTATCCATACATCTTTTGGAAAAACATCATATTTCTGGTATGCAAAAAGTAATATACAATCTGCCACCTTATTGCCTACACCTTTTATTTGTTTCAAATATTCTCTTGCATCATCTGTATTCATATAATACACTTCATCAAGATTAACAGTACCATCTACAACTTTTTTTGCAGCATCTATTATGTATTTTGCTCTGAATCCACTTTTTATAACATCAAGTTGTTCAATGGTAAGTTTACTTAAAGTTTCTGCATCAGGAAAGGTGTAATATACTTCATCAGTATATTTAATTTTGTTTCCGAAATTCTCACATAAGCTTTCTATAATTTTCTTGATTCTGGGAATATTATTATTTGCTGATATAATGAAAGAGACAAGTGCTTCCCATGGGTTTTGTTTCAAAAGACGTATGCCGTATCCCGAAGGAATTGCATTGACCAATACATCATCCAAAGTAGAAAGTCTTTCTTTAATTTCTGTATAGTTTCTGTCTAAATCAAAATATGAATTTAAAAACAAACTGTCATCACAGTTAAACTCAAAAGTATCATTATCTTGTTTTATTTTAATTACATAATCATTAACAACACCGGTATATATGCTATCATCGCTCTTATTCCATCTAAAGCATTGGCCACATTCAAAAGTATGTACCAAATCAAAATCCGAATTTTGAATTTTCAAAAAAATCAACCTTTCCATTTACATTTTAATACATAAATGATATAATTGTTCACAAGTACACTAAAAGGAGTAATGCAACTATGAAGGAAACTATATATACAATTCCTATTAATGAAGCTTTTGACACAAAGTGCAGTTGTGCAATATGTGCCATAGAAAACCGAATTGAAAACGAAGAAGTTGAATACACATTGGGACCTGCAATGATGGAACCCGATTTCCGTGTAAATTCAAATAAAGTCGGTTTTTGTAAAGCACACTACAAAAAACTTTTACAAAAAGGTAAAGCTCTCCCATTGGCATTGGTTTTACAAACACACATAGAAAAACAAAGCAATGATATTTTTTCAGAAAAAATATCAAAAGTATCTAAAAGCAACTTTTTGAAGAAAAAATGCGATGAAATAATATCTGCAGAAAAAATCACAAATCACATCAACAAATTAAATAATAGTTGTATAATTTGTGAAAGAACACATTCCACAATGAACAGATATTTCAACAACCTGATATACATATGGAAAACCCAGGAAGAATTCCGCAGTAAATTTGCTTCACAAGAAGGCTTTTGCATCCCACACTTTTCAATGCTTTTAGAATATGCCATGGACGGTCTTAACGAAAAAGAATTCAAAGATTTTTACCATACTATAATTAAAATGCAGGAAAAATCCCAACAACAAATATATGATGATATATCTGAATTCACTATGTTATTCGATCATAATAATACAAATAGCAATCCATCAGAAAACGTCAAAAATTCAATAAAACGTACCGTACATAAAGCATCAGGTCTTAACTGCGAAAACGATTAACAACATAGTCGTTTGCAGCGAATTCTATTCTGTCATCAAGCTCTTGCAGTTCAACATCACCGTATTTGTTCTGCAGGGCTTTTTTTATAATGTAATCACACAAATGTGGATTTTTAGGTAAAAGCGGACCGTGAAGGTATGTTCCTATAACATTTTTATAGATAACCCCTTCAAAACCGTCTGTACCGTTATTTCCGTTTCCGTAAATAACTTTACCAAATGGAGTGTTATTATTTATATAAACTCTTCCTCCATGATTTTCAAAACCCACAATTGGTCTATCTAAAATATCAGTTTGTATGATAACGTCATCAATTAGTCTGACATCAGAATATTCGGTAAACATATCAATTAAACCAAGTGCCTGCACTGTTTCATCTTTAATTTTATAATAATTTCCCAGTATTTCAAAACCACCGCAAAAAGCAATCAAAACGCCGTTATTTTCTACGTATTCTCTAATTCTTTCACTGTATTTTCTTAAACTTTCACAGACAATTTTCTGCTCTTTATCCGATCCTCCTCCGATAAAGAGTATATCAATATTATCAAAATCAATATCATCATTTAAACTGTATTTTTGAACTTCAACATCAATATTTCTCCATTCACACCTTTTGGTTAACGAAGCAATATTACCATTATCTCCGTATAAATTAAGTAGTTCAGGATAAATATGTGCTATTTTAATTTTCATTTTTCTGCCTCCAGATTTTTAAGAATACTTTGAGTAGAGAAAAGCATTGTATAGTTTACAAGCACATACAACACAGAACTTTCATCTAACCCACGCAAAATTGCATCTTTAATATTCTCGACATCATGAACATTGTTAAAATCTGCATATTTAAACCGCACTTCCAAATCATTGTGCCTTATACCGGATGTGTATATTTTATTAACATTGTTATTATTTAAAGCTTCAAAATCCACATCCCAAATCCAAGAAATATCTCTTCCGTCGGAAGGCTTGTCATTTACGGCAATTACAATATTCTTTTTGCGTTTATCACACATAACGGTTGAAATTGCCTGATTAAATCCGGCAGGATTTTTAGCCAAATTTAATATTACAGTTTTACCCTTAATATTAAATTCTTCCATTCTGCCTATCTGAGGTTTATAACTACTCAAAATCTCATTAATATTTTCAATTTCAATTTTGGCGGATGTAACCGTAGTATATGCGGCAAGAATATTATAAATATTGTAAAAACCTCTGTATTTAACATTAAAAACCGTGTTTTTTACAGAAAATTTTATTCCATTATCAAGATTCACATCTGCAGCTTCAAATTCAACTTCAGGACGTTTAAAATCACATTTTTTACACTTAAATTTACCAAGCTGACTATAGTGATAATATTCATATTCCAATTCTTCACCGCAAAAAACACAAAATCGACCTTCCATTGATTCTTTTAATGTGATGCCAACATCTTCACCAACTCCAAAAAAAACAGTAGATTTTCCTGTTTTTTCGACCAGCGATGATACTATCGGATCATCACCATTTAGTATCAATTTAATGTTTTCACACATAGAAATAGCTCTTTGCAGATAACTTAAAGTAATTTCAACCTCGCCATAGCGATCCAACTGATCGCGAAAAAGATTTGTAACAACCATATAATCCGGTTTGAAATGTTCAAAAACTTTCACAGCCGACATTTCGTCAATTTCTATACAGGCATAGTCAGCACAAAGCTTTCCGAAAAAATTGGTATTTTCAACAAAAGCTGTAACAACGCCGGGAAGCATATTAGCACCCAAACTGTTACATATAACTTTGTTACCCAAAGATGTAATCAAGGTATTCAAAAGATTGTTGGTTGTTGTTTTTCCGTTAGTACCGCAAACGACAATTATATCTTTTTTTACTTGCTTAGATAAAGTTTTAAGAATCCCCGGACAAATCTTTAATGCGTATGCACCAGGTGCAGAAGAACCTTTTTTTCCGAAAAGTCTGCCTATAAAAATCAAAATTTTACTTAACCATACAGCAATTATAAGTTTCATAGTATTCTCCCAACAAAATTAGTTTACCCACACTTTATCAACAACTCCCTCTACCAAGCAGTTGATATTAGAAATTGAATATTTTTTTCCTGCACATATTTCAAAAATTTCCGGTGTATAATATCCGGAACTGTTTTTCACGCCATCAACCTCCAAAATAAGGGTAACGTCATATTTACCGGGAACTTTTGTATTTACTAACGTTCCATCTGTTTTTTCAATGGTAGTAACAGCGTCACTTACTTTAACATCAACAAGTTTTCCCATCGATGAATTAATATTTCCGTCAAGAACGAACATAGTCTGTGTTTCCATGCTTTTAAGCAGTAAATTTTTGTTTTCCTCACGTATTTCACGGATTGTTATTGAATAATTAAAAACACACTGTTCGTTTTCTGCCACAACAGTATTTCCGTTAAAACGGAAATAAGCTCCGATAACTGCAACAACCACAAGAATTATTACAAGAATATCTACTATATTTACTTTATTAAAAAACTTACCTTTAGAACTTAGAATCATATAAAACTACCTCACTCTATTTCTGATAAATCAACAATATAGCACTCTTCTGCGCCTACCCCAAATGAATTAAACGGCATTTCCTTACCGACACAAATTGTCTCACTTCCGGATGTGTACGATATATCTGATTTTGTAACATCTGATTCAATAGTTATTCTTGCCGTATATCTGTCGGGTACTGCCTGTATATTAACAGTGCCTTCTTCGGCATTTGTAACCCATTTTTCAAAATCAACAATTTCAGCTTTAACAAGAGTTCCGGAGCCGGAAGCAGTTTCACCAAAAGTAACTGACTTTCCTTCAGCGGATTTAAAGCTATTTGCAGCAGTTTCTGTAAGATTTTTTACTTCAATAACAAACTGAATTTTTTTAGTGTCTTTTAAAGTTTCAACTTTTGTTTCAGAAGATTTAAAATAAAATAAACAACCGACTGCAATTGCGGCAATTATAATAAAAATGATAACTATATCAACTATATTAAATTTAGTTTTCATCTTCTTTTCCTCCCAATATTTCATCATAAAATTTTTCTGTATTTTTTGTCATAGCCGAAGCTGTAAAACAGTCGTTGTATTTTTTTATTGCATTATATGACATTTTACAATAAAGTTCATCATCATCAATAAGGTTTATGATTTTCTCAGCAAACTCTTCGGGACACTGTCCGTTAATAATAAACCCATTTACATTGTTATCAACAACTTCAAGGTTACCGCCGTATCCGCTAACCACGGCAGGAACACCAACACGCATAGCTTCAACAGCAGCTAATCCAAAAGCCTCGTATAAAGATGCATTTACCTGAATATAAGTAATATTGTTAAGTGCTGCAATATTTTTAACAAAATCCAAAAAGATTATATTATCAGTCTTCTTGTCATCTGAATATTTCATCAGGAATTCTTTTCTTGAACCTGTGCCTGCTATTACAAATTTCGCATCATAACCTCTATCACTTACAATTTTTGCAGCATCTATAAAATATTCATGACCTTTAAATTCCTCAAGTCTGGCAACAATTGCAACAATCTTTGTTCCGTATTCCAAACCAAAAGATTCATATACTTTCTTTTTTTCATCAACACTTAATATTTCAGCCGGTTGTACTCCGTTATAAATTACTTTGATTTTTTTGGGACTCACACCGGTTTCAACAAGGTTTTTATAAGCTGAATTTGAAACTGCTATTATTCCGTCAGAAAAATAACTATTGATAATCTTATTAACGGTCTTACCTATCGGATTTTGTAATTTTCTGCCGGGTGCCGCATCTGTATGTCTTGTATACACAATTTTTGCCTTTGCTTTTTTGGCAGCAATTCTTGCAGATAAACAAGCATGTGCATGGACCAAATCCGGTTTTTCGTTTTTAAATATAGCCTTAAGATTTTTAACAGCTAATTTACTGTATGACTTTTCCGCAATACCTTCTGCCTCAATTATTTCAAAGCCAAGATTTGCAATTTCTTCTTTCAGCATACTATCAACCGGAACTACAATCTTTACGCTATATTTTTTTCTGTTACAATTTGCAAGATAATTCAAAAGGTATTTTCCTGCTCCCCCAATGTTTGAATCACTTATCACATGTATTATCTTCTTCACATGCACACCTCCTGGAAGCAATTCCGATTCCTATAACAAACCAGAAAATTGCAAAAACACGGAAATTATACCACGAATGATCAAACATTCCCTGCAAAAGAAAGCCGAGCAAGCCTGAAATACAAGCTGCACATATAAGACTGTATATGTTTTTTCGACCGTATATATATCCTATTAAAATCTTTTTAAAAGATACTACCATACTTGTTACAAACACGAGCATTCCACATATACCTGTTTCGACCAATATCTGTAAATATAGATTGTGGGAATGCAGGGCAACTGCAGCATTGTAGTTATAAAATGGATACACACTATTAAAAGCATCAGATCCAAGTCCTATTCCAACCCACCAATAATCTTTAACAATTCTCAATGTTCCAAGCCAAATATTTACACGGTATGATGTCGAAGAATCACCAAGATTACCAATACTTGCAAATCTGTGTATAATACTTTCAGGTAATATCATTGGCATAAACAAAATTGCAATTATCCCAAGTGCCACTAATTTTTTATCAACCAAAAAGGCAAAAACTACAGCTGCAAGAATAAGACCCAACCAACAACCGCGTGACTGAGTAAACAACATACAAATCACCGCACAACCCATTACAGCAAAATAATAAAACTTCATAATTATTCGTTTAGAACTGTATACCATTGCCGCACAAACAGGTATAAGCAAAAGTAAAAATTCACCTAAAACATTAGGATTTTCAAGGGTGGAATATACACGAACAGTTATACCCGAAAACATTTCTTCATCAAGCCAGGCATGTCCGATATTGTTCCCAAAGTAATTTTGATATACTCCGTACAAAGATACAAAAAGCCCTGAAGTAACAAATAAAAAAATCATTGTTTTCAGATTTTTTTTGTTTGTACCACATGCAATAATTATAAACATAAAGAATAAAAAAACGGCATATATCATAAAAATCCTCATACTCGAAACTCTGTTGTATGAGGTCAGAGCATATATAAAGAAAATTATAGCAAAAATTATAACAAAAAGACCAAAAGCATCTATTTTAATTCTAAAATTATTTTTTACAATACTGTTTATAAAAAATGAAATAATCGTAAAAACCGCTATTGCAACACAAGCCATAGTAGGTATAATTGGTGCTGTCAAAAGCATTAGAAAAACACCTATCTCATAATGTGAAACAAGATTTAAAATACAGCTTTCTTTGATTTTGTCACCAAAAGTCCCGCCTATATTAATTGAAAAAGTTTTAGAAATCAAAAAATTCACAATGCTATAAAACAAACTGTTTTTTGATTTATTATCGTTCATATTTCGTGTAACAAACCAACCTATTTGACTTTCATTCCATTTGCTGCTTATATAATCAGTAACCTTTTTTACATATAAAAATATTGTACTGTTTTCAAAAAAAGCCGTCATCTTCTTATCACCTCCCAAATTTCTTTAACTCTCAGAAGAAGTAAACATATTGCATACACAATTGCACCACCTGCAACTGTAATTAAAAGACGTATAAAAACATTAAAATCACCAACAAATGATTTTACAACCACAATAAATAATGCCATAATAGCTGCTGAAGCAAAAACCTTAAGTATATGAACTAACAAAGACAAATTTAAAAACTTGTTCTTTTTTTGTATAAATAAAAGTAATATTATAGCAACAATCCACACAGAAACTGAAGAACTGAAAGCAAGTCCTTTTACACCAATATTCCAAACCTTTACAGAAAGAGAGGATAAAATAATTGAAACAGCAATTCCAACAAAAGATGCAATCATAGGCACTTTTGCATTTTTCATCGAGTAAAAACATTTATTCAAAATTTCGTTAATACCATATGCAATCATTCCCAGTGCATAAAATCCTAAAGCTGATGCTGTAAGAATAATTGAATCAGCATCAAAACTTCCTCTTCCGTAAACAAGCCTTATAATATCTTCCGAAAGCAAAAACATACCAACCATTATAGGCGTGATGATAAGAAGCATAACACGTACCGACCCGGATAAAATATCATTAAACCCTTTTTCATCATTAACTCCGGCTTTTTTCGACAAGGCAGGAAAAATATAATTGGTTATAGCAAGTACAAAAACACCTACAACTATAATGTAAAAACGGTTTGCATAATCTAACGCAGGTCCTCCGCCAACTATAGACGAAGCATATCTTTTATTTACAAAAAGCGAAATTGGCTGAACCCATGAACTAATCAAAATAGGTAAAGCGAGAATTAACGCTTCCTTTATGCCGGCATCTTTAAAATTAAAAGAAAATTTGTATTTGTATTTTTTCTTAACTAATGACGGAATTTGTATTATAAACTGCATTGCCCATCCAACAAGCATAGCACAACACAGACCATACACGTTATCAAAAAACAAAATATATATTATAATAACAACATTTGATACCATACTTATTATAGCCGGTATATTAAATTCATCAAGCGACTGTAAAATACCAACAAAGGCATATGCTAATGTTGTAAAAATTGTTGTAGGTAATACAATTATTATAAGGTTTTGCAACAATTCCTGCGTTTCGGCATTAAGATCAGGTGCAATAAACATACCTATCTGCTTTGAAAACAGCATACCCAATACACTTATGGTTGCGGATATCAAAACTGTGATATTTATAAAATTATTCGAAAACTCATATGCTCTTGTTTTTTCCCCTTTTTCCATATATCCGTTAAATATAGGAATAAAGGTTGCCAGAACAGCCGCGCCAAGAGTAAAATCAAATAATTGCACCGGTAGACTGCTTGCATAACTGTACGCAACAGCCTCCATACTTTCAGTACCATATTTTGCTGCGATGAAAACATCTCTCAGCAAACCTGCAACTTTAGAAAACAAAGTTGCTATCATCATAAAGCTAACTGTTTTAACTGTACTTTTCAAGTGAAAACCCCTATTCGTCTTTCAGGTATTCTTTAAATAATTCTTCAACCAATTCATCACGTTCAAGTTTCATAATCAAAGCACGGGCATTATTGTGACTTGTAATGTATGTAGGGTCACCCGACATAACATATCCAACAAACTGACTGATCGGATTATAACCCTTTTCCTTTAAAGCCTGGTATACTTCCAATATAATTTCTCTTGGCTCAGCCTTTTTATTAAAACCGTCAAATTTCATTGTTTCGCTGTCCATATCATCAGCCTCCTGTACTATAATTAGTTATAAAATAGTTTAAAACAACAATATATATCATTATAACAAAAAAATTATACAATATCAAGTATTTATGTATATAAAAAGCAATTAAATTAAAGGATAAATACATGTTTCCTTCACTTTTCTTCCCGTAGATATTTCCAAACACCTTTTATACAACTGTATCTGCGTTTTATATTTGTCACTAAGGCTACCTGTTTTGTAGTCTATTATAACAAATTCATCCTCTTCAAGAAAACAACAGTCTATAACTCCCTGAACAAGTACCGTTTCTTTTTCCGAATCATATCCAAGTTCATTTGCCGGTACATCTACGCAAAATTTAAATTCTCTGTATACTTCCTCTGAACTAAGCATCCTTTTTCCAATATCACTTACGAAAAAATCATAAATGGCATTTACATCAATAATATCTTTATACTTGCTGTCAAAATATTTCTTTTCTGTCATCGAATTAATCTGTGACACAATTGATGAAATATCACCAACATTTTTAAGATCGATATTTTGCAGCACAAAATGTACCAATGTACCCCTCTGTGCAGGCGTAACACCCGAATCGTCAATAGATATATGGTTAAGAATAACATCTGTGGTTCCGTCAGCTATTTCACTTATTGATTTTTTTGATGGAATCATCTTATTTTCTGCGTATGCATATGAAAATTCCAAACGCTCAGAAACGGCGTCATAAAATTCAGAATAATCAAATTCGGTTTTATTTACATCTTTATGTTCAAAAATAATATTATCCGAATTAAGAACATCAGATACATTATATACTACAGCATCCGGAATATACTTATTTTTCAAAAGCAACATATCAAGGTAATTATTATATAACTTAATTCTGTACGAGCTCATATCGTCATCTGACGAGCTACCCTTGTAAGCTGTAGTGCCTGTAATTATCAACTTATATTTTGCTCTGGTAAGAGCAACGTACAACAATCTTATTTCTTCAGCAATCAATTCGTCTTTTTTCTTCATACAAATTGCTTTTTTTAAAAAAGGAACAAATTTCAGACGTTTTTCTACATCTATAATATTCATTGCAAGTCCATATTCTTCATCGTAAATGAAATTCGCCTTTAAATCATCCTTGTTAAACTGCATGCCTGTTTCGCACAAAAAAACAACAGGAAACTCTAAGCCTTTACTTTTATGAATAGACATAATGTTTACTACATTGTCATTTTCACTGCAAAGCTTAGGAGATGAATATTCATTTTTACTTTCAATCATTGATTTGACATATGATATAAAATCAGAAACGGTTTTATGACTTTTTGCCGAAAAACTTCCTGCTCTTTCGCACAAAAGATTCAAATTTTGTATTCTGAAATCACCATTCGGCAGATTTCCTACAAAATAATAGTATCCGGTATCAAAAATAATTTTTCTTACTAAAGAGCTAATATTATTATATTTGGCAAATTCTCTAAGTTCATCAATTTTTCCGACAAATGACATAACCTTTGGGTCATCCGATTTTTTAAGAAGATCATAAAAGTGAATTTCTCTGTTGTCAGACCTGATTTTCGCAATATAGTTATCATCAAATCCAAAAATCGGGCTTCTCATAACTGCCAGCAATGGAATATCCTGAAGGGGATTTTCTATAACATTCAAAAATGATATTACAGTTGCAATTTCAATACAATTAAAATAACCTCCGGATTCTGCTGTATAAACCGGAATTCCTCTGTCAGCGAAAACTTCCGCATATTGTGATGCGAGATTTTTAGTTTTTCTCATAAGCACAACAATATCTTTATATGTGACCGGTCTGTGAATTTTTTCCTTTTTGTCATATATTTCAGGCTTCTTTACTTCAACTAAATCATAAATTTTATTCGCAACAAAAATAGCCTCTAAAGTGTGTTTATCCTCATCAAAGGAATCATTGTCTTTTTTTGATGTGTTAATAACATATCTTTCCACCGAGGAATCAATGTCTTTAATTTCATCATTACCGAAAACAAGAGCATGCCCATCATTGTAAGATACTCCTCCGACTTTTGATATCATAAGTTTTTCAAAAAAATTATTGATGCCGGAAATAATAGCATTGCTGCTTCTGAAATTTTTAGAAAGATTAATTTTAATCCCTTTTTCGGAATTTTCAAAATCAAACGAATCGTATTTTTCGAGAAAATACTTTGGATTTGAATTACGAAAACCGTATATGCTTTGTTTTACGTCACCTACAGTAAACAGGTTTTTACCATTAGACAACAAATTAAACAAATGAGCTTGTACACCGTTTGTATCCTGATACTCATCAACAAGTATTTCTGTGTAAAAGCCTTTCAGATATTCTCTCAAATCCTCGTTTTCCTCAAGCAGCCTTATAGCATAATGTTCAAGGTCATTAAAATCAAGAATATTTTCCTGTTCTTTCATTTCTGAAAATTTCTTTTTAAAATTCATAACTAAAGTACAAATGGTTTTTACATAGGGAAAAACAGCTTTTATCTCACTGTCGATCATCTCATCAGCATAGCAATACAAAATCTTCAATTCATTAATTCGTGCTTTTGCATCTTCCCTGATTTCCTTTACACACTCGGTATTTATAGGATCTGCATCAGACTTTTTATGACCAATATTTTTGAATTTGAAATTATTCACCAATTCAATAGTATCATTGTTCTTTGGTCCAAGAATTTTTTCAAAAAACTCTTTATCTTCCAAAAAAGACTTCATATACCCTGCAATACCTGCATCGTTATCTATAATTTCTATTGCTCTGTCATAATCCTTAATAATTTCCTCAACATCACTTTTGATACTATCAATTACATAGTTTTTTATTTTATTTATATACAATTCATTGTTTAGATTTTCATAACAATCTTTCAACCAGATTTCAGAATCAGGTAAACTTTCGGAAAAACCAAAAACCTTCATTACAATCTTCTCAAGACCGCTGTCATCTTTTTTACCACCAAATGCGTCAACAGTGTTATAAAAATCAACATCCGAATCGTTATATTTTTCTTCAAGAACAAGCTCCAAAGCATTCTTTTTAATAGTTGCAAGCCGCACCTCATCTGCTATATCAAAATCATGTCGTATCCCTAAGAGGTGAAAGTTTTCCCGAATAAGGTTTGTACAAAATGAATGTACAGTGGAAATCTGTGCCTGCCCAAGCAAAGCAAGTTGTTCTTTTAAAAAAGGGTCATTTGGATTATCTTTAAGTTTTTCCTGAAGTGCAATATATATTCTATCCTTCATTTCTGCAGCTGCTGCATTGGTAAAAGTTGCAACAAGCAGGTGATTTATGTATACCGGATTGTTTTTATCAGTGACCATATCCACAACTCGCTGTACAAGTACAGCGGTTTTACCGGAGCCTGCAGCAGCAGAAACAAGAATATTGTTATTTCGTTCTTCAATTGCTTGCTTTTGTTCATTAGTCCACTTATTCGACATTTTCGAAAAACTCCTCCATTTTCATAGTTTTTTGTTTGTTGTATTGGTTGTCACTGAAACATTGGTCAAAATTACACACGCTGTTATACGGACAGTAGTCACATGCCGTTGATGTCCCTATACTATATGGATTTATCTGAATATTTCCTGCAATCATTTCTTCCAAAGCTTCTTTCATCTTTTTATATGCAGTTTCACAAATTTTGTTAACTTGGCTCATTGTAACACTTTTCTTCGCAATAAATACAGATGGAATATCTGCCGATTCATGAATAACACCATGCATCTGTAATTTCTTTTCAATTTCCTTAATGACATCCTCATCAGAAGTGATTTTTTCTCCGTCTATAACAGGATCATCAATATGATAATAAAGCATTGCTGCGGGAATTACATTTTCTCCCTTATTTTCAAGATTTTTACATACTGCACTAATATAAATCGGCAACTGAATCTGTATACCACAAAGAATTTTTTCAAAATCAATATCTTTGGAAGAAGATTTATAATCTGTTATACTTACAAAATTGCCATTAGGGGTACGCTTAATGTCTGCACGGTCAATTTTACCACGTAATTTTACAGTTGTACCATCAGACAAAGTAATTCTTATAGGTTCAAACTCAGCATCGTCATCAAAACACAATTCATGACCGATAGACACAAAACCGCTTTCCTTGTAAAAACCTGCAATATTCCATAATACAGTTTTCATCGTTGAAGTTATCTTATTAAATAAATATGTCTGACGTTTTGATTCCGTATAAAAAGCACTTAAATTATTATTCAAAACCTCGTTAGTTAGCTCAATTGCTTTTTGCTTACATATTTCTTCAGTAATATTTTCCCACCCGTATTGTTCGGAAAACAAAGAGAACTTTTCGATAATTTCATGCATATATGATCCGTAATCTCTTGCTTCAATCTTGTGTTCGGTGCGTTCATTAACATTAAGCCCATATCTTACAAAATATGCAAAACGGCACTGATTATATTTTTCAACACGTGATATACTTGATTTAATTTCAGAACCATATAATTTTTTCACAATATCACTTTGCAATTTCGGCGGAAGATTTGTATATTTTCCGGCACTTTCAACAATACCAAAAAGATTCGGTCTGTTTGTTTTATACCACTTTAAAACAGTATTCCAAAAACCTTTTGCATTGTATTTTATAAGTTTATTAAAGGTAGGCATAATCCCTTCTACTTCTTCAAGTTTATTAATTTTTTCATATATATTCTGAATTTCTGTGATATTTGAAAAGATCTTTTTAATATTAACAATTATTGGTGATGGTGCAACAGATTTTCCTTCGTTGTCACCGGTGGGATAAGAAAGATAAAGTTTTTCCTCTGCTGACGAAAACATTCTGTAAATAATATAATTTTCATCACAGTGCTTCTGTACTATATTTTCCTCTACACCTAAGTATTCCAACTCATCTGTTTTAAAAATACCTTCATTTATGTAACCTTTAGGTATCGCTCCTTCGGAAACTCCGATAACAAAAACAACTTTGCGCTTTGTTGCCTGAAATCTGTCAATGGTGGTAATTAAAACATCATCAACACCCGAAGGCAAAGCATCAATTTCTTTATTTGTCAAAGCAGATTCCAAAATTTTATAAAATTTTTCAAAAGTTATTAATGTATCACCAAAATACAAAGACATTTGATTTAGTGAATTTATAATGTGGTTATATACAGCTTCTGTTTCATCTGCAAGCTGATTATTTCCATCTTTGCGAAATTTGTTTATGATTTTTTTTACATTATTTTCAGCATCAGTAAATTCAAGAAACTTTGCATATGCAGAAATTATTTCTTTAACACTTTTCCGACCTTTAAAATTATCTGTAAAAACAGAAAAACATTTCCGAACATAATTCAGACTTTTATTAATATTAGCAAGTTCGCTATCTGAAAAACCGCCTTTAAATATAACATCACTATTATCGGTCCATATTTTTTCACGGTTTCCGACCTCAAGTATATAATTTTCCAATAAGAATTTATCCTTATTTTCGAGGTTACAAATACAACTTCTGATAAAAGCAAAAACAGAATCAAAAGAATATTTATTAATCACAACATTAAAAACAGACAACAATGTACCAAATAAAAAATTATTGTTCGAATATTTTGTTTCGGTAATATTGTAAAATATTTCATATCTTTCAAACACATCACGTATTATAGGATAGTACACTTCGGTATTTCTTGTTATAACAGCAAAATCAGCATACTTATAGTTATCTTCTCTTACAAGTCGATGTATTTCCTGCGCAATCTGTTCGGTTTCGTTGTTATAATTATCACTTTTACAAACAAAAACACTTTCGGTTTTTTTATCGTACGGGCTAAATTTATTTGAAAAATAGGTGTTCTTCAAATAATCAAGTTCTACATTTACAGAATCGGAACTTTCAATATATGTGTTAGGTAAAACTTCAATATTATTTCTATATGCGATTTCATATAATTTTTCAGAGGTAATTTGTGTTTTGTAAAAAAGATTAAAATTATTTGTATATTTTAAAGTATCTGTTGTCAAAGAAAAAACTGCACATTGCGAATTTTTCAATACAGATTCAATCACTTTTAACTGTTGTTTTGAAAAGCTTACAAAATTATCGAACACAAAATGTGTGTTTTTAAACAAGTGATGTTCATCTATCTTCTCTGACAACCTGTTCATGTTATCATCCGAATCACAATAAGGGAAATCAAAAAACTTTTCATATTCACTGTAAATCAAAAAAAGGTCATGAAGTTTAAACTTTAAAGACGGATTAGGTGTTGCATCAGCAAGCTTGCGGACTGTTTCAGAGTCAATACAGTTGCTTTTTAGTTCTTTAATTAAATTAAGAATAACAGAAGCAAAGCCGGGAACATCAACATTTCTTGCAAAATACACCAATTTACCGGATACTTTAATCAGTGTTTTTTCAACAATCATTAATTTAGCATTGTCATCCAAAAAATCACACATTACAGGACCAACTGTTGAAAATACCCTTTTGGCAAGACGTTCCGGACTTAAAACTTCAACACGGTCTAAGGCTTTTTTGGAAAAAAGCGACGAAATATTCCTCTCTGCCTCAAGAGAATACTGTTCCGGTACAACATATATTACGTTTTGTGATGTACTGCTTACAATTTTGTTTATGTATTCAAAGCATTTTTCTGTTTTCCCGGCACCTGCCGTACCATATATGATTTTAAGAGACATAATATTTCCTCCATATGTAAAGTGGGAAAAAACGCGTATTTCCCACAAATTCTCAAAGTGTTTCGGAATTCTTTACTTCTTCATATTTTTCTATAATTTTATTTTGAAGTAATTCCCGTGTTTTAGCATTTATAGGATGTGCTATATCACGATATTCACCGTCAGGAGTTTTCCTGCTCGGCATTGCAACAAACAGCTTATCATTTCCTTCAATAATTTTAATATCATGAACTGCAAAAACGTCATCAAAAGTTACGGAAACAATTGCTTTCATTTTACCTTCCGTATTTATTTTTCTGACTTTGATATCCGTAATATCCATAAAAACCACCTTCAAAAGCTTAATTTTTGTTTATACATATAGTTTACAACATTTTTTCAAAAAAATCCATAAATATTTTGACTTTTTCACCAATTTTGTTATATAATAGATAAAAGAAATTTATTCTGAGTTATATATAAATCAGGGAGATGTTAAATTTGAAAAAACTTACCAAAAACAGCCACGTACATTTTATAGGAATTGGCGGTATAAGTATGAGTGCACTTGCGCACATATTGCTTTCTAAAGGAATCAAAGTTTCCGGTTCCGACTGGACAGAAACAGATATAACTAAAATTTTAAGAAACGACGGAGCAGAAATTACTATTGGTCCAAATTGTCCCGAAAACATAAAAAATCCTGATCTTGTAGTATATACCGCTGCAGTTGCTGCAGATAATCCCGAACTTTGCGAAGCAAGAAACAAAGGTATAGAAACACTTGAACGTGCAGATTTTTTAGGGGAAATGATGCTTGATTTTAATATGCCCATATCAATAAGCGGCACTCATGGTAAAACAACAACAACATCTATGTTATCGTGCGTTTTGCTGGAGGCCGATGAGGATCCAACAATTTTGGTGGGCGGAGTTTTAAATACCATTGGTGGAAATTATCGTATAGGTAAGGATAAATTTCTGATTTTTGAAGGCTGTGAATATGTAGACAGCTTCTTAAAATTCAATCCTTATGCCGCTTTAATTCTGAACATCGAGGAAGACCATCTTGACTATTTCAGCGGAATTGAACAAATCAAAAGCTCTTTTAATAAATTTATGCTTAAAATTCCTGAAAACGGATATGTTGTTGTAAATTCAGATGATGAAAACGTTATGAACAGCCTTAAAAATGTAAAGTGTGAAATTATAAAATATGGTGCAAACGGCGATTATTCATACAAAAATGTATCCTATGATGAAAATGGTTGCGGAATTTTTGATGTATGCAAAGATGGTAAAATACTAGCAAAACTTCACCTTTCTGTTGGAGGAAAACACAATGTGTCAAATGCAACTGCTGTTTTCGCATCCGCCCATAAAATGGGAATAGACATAAAAAAAATAGTAAAAGGTATTGAAAGTTTCGGAGGAACAAAAAGACGTTTTGAATACAAAGGTACCGTAAACGGTGCCAAAGTATATGATGACTATGCTCATCATCCTACCGAAATACTTGCAACCTACGATACTGCTTCTAAAATGAAGCACAATAAAATATGGGTCGTTTTTCAACCTCACACATACACAAGAACAAAAGCTTTGTTAAATGACTTTGTTGATGTTCTGACAAAATATGATAACGTAATACTAACAGATATTTATGCAGCACGCGAGAAAAATACAATAGGTATTTCTTCCCATGCTATATCAGATAAAATAAAAAATGCCCGTTATATTCCGGACTTTGCCGAAATAGCCGAGCATTTGAAAGCTAACGTAAAACCCAATGATATAATTTTAACTATGGGTGCAGGAACAATAACCGATTTATCAAAGTTCCTTTTTGATATCAATTAAAAATTCATAAGGAACACACATATTTCCTCTACCTGTTCCAAGATAAACACCTGGTCGGCGGGCACCGTGAAAATCGGTACCGCCGCTTTTTATTAAATTATATTTTTCACTTATTGTATGTGCAAGCTTTTCTGTATGTTTATCATATCCGGAATAAAAAACTTCTATCCCTCTGAGACCGTATCCCATGAGTCTTCTTACTGTCTTTTCAGTTTCGTCGTCATTTTGTTTAAGATAATTAATGTGTGCTAATACAGGAATTCCACCGCTTTTTAAAATCGTTTGTATACCTTCTTGTTCACTAATATTTTTCATAGGCACATACGTCTTGGCACCAGGAATTAAATATTTTTTAAATATCTTTCTGTAGTCATTAGTCATACCTTTTTTTTGCATATAATGAGCAATGTGAAGTCGACCTGCATTATCGGTATTCATTGATTCGCAAATTTTTTCATATGAAATATCAAAACCTTCTTTTTGCATATTTGAAATCAGTTCAAGATTTCTATCTAACCGATATTTTTTCATTATATCAACAACACTGCCAAGTTCGGTGTTTTTATGCTCTATATATAAGCCGATAATATGTATATTTTCTGTATCACCAACACTTATTTCAATACCCGGTATAAGCTCAAAATTTTCTTCCTTAGCTTTATTAAACGCCTCATCTATGCCGTCTACTGTATCATGGTCAGTAATCGCCATAGCTGAAAGACCTGCTTTTTTTGCTAATAATACGACATCTGAGGGAGTGAAAGTACCATCTGATGCAGTTGTATGCACATGAAGGTCTATCATTCGTGTCATATTTTATTTCTCCTTCAGAATTTTTTTTAGTTCATCCATAAAAGTGTTAACATCCCTGAACTGGCGGTAAACAGATGCAAAACGAACATAGGCAACTTCGTCAATATTTTTAAGCTCGTTCATTACCATTTCACCAATTTCAACTGACGATATTTCGCGCTTCAAAGTATTTTGAATACTTGTTTCAATGTTATCAACAACAATTTCAAGTTGACTGATGGTTACCGGTCTCTTTTCACAAGCGCGTAGAAGACCTGTAAGTAGTTTTTGTCTGTCAAACTGTTGTCTTGTTTTGTCCTTCTTTACTACAATAAGAGGAATGTTTTCAACCTTTTCATAAGTAGTAAATCTTTTTCCGCATTCAAGACATTCTCTTCTTCTTCTGATTGAACTTCCGTCATCAGCTGATCTTGAATCAATAACCTTACTTTCGATATGTCCGCAAAATACACAACGCATAACTTATCACCATCCGTTTAAAATTTTGGAAACAAATACTAAAACACAATATTTAGTATCATTTTTTATATTATAACATATATTTTCCAAAATTACAAACAAAATTCTACAAAAATTATGTCATCTCCTATTTTTTTTATATCCTTCCATAAAATAACATATTCTTCGTTACGTGTAAACAATCCAAAAAAGCCCGTCTTTCTCGGTAAAATCAAAGCTTTCACCTTTCCACTTTCAAGATCAAATTCGATATCACAAACATATCCCATCCTGCTTCCATCACTGATATTTATTATTTCCTTGTTTCTGAGTTCAGCATATCTGCTCAAAAAAATCACCTCATATTAACCTATGATTTGTATAATATTAATATTAATTCAATATTGAAAAAAATAATAAATAATGATATAATATTTTAAAACTTAATAAGGAGTGATAGACATGGGTAGATTATTTGGAACAGATGGTGTCAGAGGCGTTGCAAATAGCGAGCTTACCGTGGAACTTGCTTTCAAACTTGGTCAGGCAGGTGCATATGTACTTAGCAAAGAATCAAGAAAGCCAAAGATTATTATCGGTAAAGACACCAGAATTTCCGGAGATATGTTAGAATCAGCCCTTGCTGCAGGTCTATGTTCTGTAGGGGCAGAAGTAATTCTTGTTGGCGTTATACCTACTCCTGCGGTTGCGTATTTGACGAGGTTATATAAAGCCGATGCCGGCATTGTAATCTCAGCATCACACAACCCGATGGAATATAACGGAATTAAGTTTTTTAACAACAAAGGATTCAAACTAAGTGACGAAATTGAAGAAAAAATAGAGTCACTGATTCTTGACAACTCCGAAGCAATTAAACTTTCAGTTGGTGAGGATATAGGCAAAATTGTCTATAAAAGCGATGGTGTAAATGACTACAGAGAATTTGCCAAATCAACCATACCAACAAAACTTGACGGTATGAAAATTGCTGTCGACTGTGCAAACGGTGCATCATCCGTCACTGCAAAAAAAGTACTGGAAGACCTAGGCGCTGAAGTTTTTGTTATTAATGATACACCAAACGGTGTTAACATAAACAAAAACTGCGGCTCAACACATATATCACAGCTATGTGAATATGTAAAAAAAGTTGAAGCAGACATTGGTATTGCTTTTGATGGTGATGCGGATAGAGTGCTGGCAACTGATGAAAACGGAAACATTGTTGATGGTGACAAAATCATGGCAATTTGTGCGCTTGATATGAAAGAGCGCGGTAAGCTTAACGACAACGTAATTGTCGCAACAATAATGAGTAACCTTGGTTTATTTTTAATGGCTGAGGAAAAGGGTCTCGAAGTTAAAAAAACAAAAGTAGGCGACAGATATGTTCTGGAAGAAATGCACAAAAACAATTATTCCATAGGCGGTGAACAGTCAGGTCATATCATTTTTTTGGAACATAATACAACCGGCGACGGTCTTGTAACTGCACTACAACTGCTTTCCGTTGTAAAAAAATCAAACAAAAAAACATCGGAGCTTGCCTCTGTTTTTGAGGTTTTACCTCAGGTACTTGTAAATGCGAAAGTAAAAACTCAAAACAAAAATGCCTATACCGAAAACAAAGAAATTATGTCAGAAATTGAAAAAATCGAAGCCGAATTTTCCGGTAACGGCAGAGTTTTAATAAGACCATCCGGAACAGAACCATTAGTGCGAGTAATGATTGAGGGGAAAAACATTGATGTTATTACAGAACGTGCTGAAAAATTAGCAAAACTAATTGAAGAAAAATTAAATTAAATTTAAAATGTCACGAAAATTTCGTGGCATTTTTTAATATATATGTATGGGGGTGTCTGTTATAAAAAACATATTTAAAAAACACAAAACCCACATAATATATTCAATTAACCTTAAAGGCAAAAAAATACTCTGTATAATAATGATATTTATATTTAACGTATCTTTTATTTTAACTATTAAAAACATAGAAAAAAACTTCAAACCAACCGTTGAAGCTTTAGCTGTATCTCTTGCAAATATATATGCGCTTGAAACCATAGATAAATCCATAGAAGAAATTTCAAAATACAATAAAGATTATGATGAACTTTGCAACATAAATAAAAATGATACCGGAGATATAATCTCAATAACAACAAATACAGTTGCAATAAACAAAGTAAAGTTAGATTTATCAAATAAAATCATTGAAAACTTAAAAAATCCACATGTGAAAGAACTTGGAATTCCAATAGGTAATCTTACAAAAACATACATATTGTCAGGGCGAGGACCTGAAATACCAATAAAAATACTTACTGCATCTTCTCCCGATTTACATATAAAAAGCAGCTTTGAATCAGCAGGAGTAAATCAAACCAAACACAAATTATCTGTTTTTGCAAACATCAACATTATAATTATTCTTCCATATGAATCAATAAACAAAAAAGTGAGTTATGAAACAATACTGACCGAAACAATAATTGTCGGAAAAGTTCCTGATGTTTATGTGTCTAAATAGTTGTAAAATTTTAAATAATGTGGTAAAATAAAGTATATGTCTTAAATTATGGAGGACTTACCATGAAAACTCATATGGAAGAACTTGTAAAAAAAATAGAGCAACACAGTTATGATTATTATGTGCTTGACAATCCTACAATAAGCGATTTTGAATATGACAAACTTATTCATGAACTTATGGATTTAGAAACAAAATATCCGGAATATAAAATCAAAAATTCACCTACCGAAAGAGTTGGCGGAAAAGTTTTGGAAGGATTTGATACAGTAATCCATACAGTTCCGATGGAAAGTCTTAATGATGCTTTTTCAAAAGATGAACTTGAAGATTTTGATAAATCTGTACACAAGATTATTTCGAATCCCGAATATGTCGTTGAAATGAAAATAGATGGACTTTCAGTCTCTTTAGAATACGAAAATGGTGAATTTGTACGTGGTTCAACACGAGGCGATGGTATTGTAGGTGAAGATGTAACAGAAAACTTAAAAACCATAAAAGCTATTCCACTTCGTTTAACCGAACATGTTCCATACTTGGAAGTGCGTGGCGAAGTTTATATGCCTGTTTCAAGCTTTATAGAACTGAATCAAAAAAGAGAAGAACTTGAACAATCGTTATTTGCAAACCCACGTAATGCAGCGGCAGGTTCTTTAAGACAACTCAACAGCAAAGTTACCGCAGATCGCAACTTGAGTATATTCATTTTCAACATACAACAGATAACAGGTAAAAAATTCAGTAATCATAAAGAGTCACTTGACTATTTAAAACAACTTGGCTTTAAAGTAAGCCCTACTTACGAGTCATTTAATACAATCAATGAAGCATATGCGCAAATCCAAAAAATCGGAGAAATGCGTGGAGAACTTGGTTTCGATATCGATGGTGCAGTAATTAAAATTAATGACTTTGTACAACGTAATTCACTTGGTAGTACATCAAAAGCCCCAAGATGGGCAATTGCTTACAAATATCCTGCCGAACAAAAACAGACAAAACTTTTGGATATTACAATACAGGTAGGCAGAACAGGTGTTCTTACTCCAACTGCCGAGCTTGAACCTGTAAAAATTGCAGGTTCAACAGTAAGTCGCGCAACACTGCATAACATTGATAACATAACAAATAAAGATATAAGAATTGGCGACACAGTAATTATTCAAAAAGCAGGTGATATAATACCAGAAGTTGTAGAGGTTGTTAAAGAAAAAAGAACCGGCAACGAAACACCTTACACTATGCCCGACAAATGTCCGGTATGCGGTACTCACGTTGTAAGAGAAGCTGATGAAGCGGCGACAAGATGTATTAATCCCGAATGTCCTGCACAGAAAATACGAAACATTATTCATTTTGCAAGCAAGGATGCAATGGATATAGACGGGCTTGGTCCTGCCATTATCGAACAACTTGCGGAACTTGAGCTTATAAAGAGTCCTGCAGATTTATACTACCTTAAATACGAAGATTTAGTTGACATTGATCGTATGGGTGTAAAATCTGCCAACAACCTTATAAAAGCCATAGACAATTCAAAAAATGCAGGTTTGGACAGAGTAATATTTGCACTTGGAATACGAAATATCGGAAGTAAAGCAGGTAAAATCCTTGCTGAAAGGTTTGGAGATATCGATAGTTTATCCGACGCCTCGGAAGAAACTCTTACAAAAATCGGTGATATTGGTCCTATTATGGCCAAAAGTATTGTGAACTTCTTTTCAAGCACAGGCTCCATTGATATAATCCAAAAATTACGTTTTGCAGGCGTTGACCTGACATATACAAAGCAAACAAGCGATAATCGTTTTGATGGCAAAACATTTGTTCTTACAGGCACTTTGCCGACATATTCAAGAGATGAGGCGTCAGAAATTATAGAGCGATTTGGTGGAAAGACATCCTCCTCCGTCTCTAAAAAAACCGACTATGTTCTGGCAGGCGAAAAAGCCGGAAGCAAACTTACAAAAGCTGAACAACTTGGAGTAAAAATAATTGATGAAAAAGAATTTATTTTGATGACAGAATGATTGAAATTCACAAAAAAATAGTGTATAATATTTATTTGGTAAATATTCCACGAAAGGATGATATAAATGAAAATCACAACTGATGAAGTTAAATATGTTGCAAACCTTGCAAAACTTTATGTTGATGAAGCCGAAGCCGAAAAGCTTACAGGTGAAATGGAAAGCATTATTAACTTTGCGGACATGCTTGCTGAAATTGATACAGAAAGTGTTGTTCCTACAAACCATGCGATGAAAGTACAGAATGTTTTTAGAGAAGATAAAGTTGAACCTTCTTATTCTCAGGAAGATATTCTCAAAAACGCACCGTCTCAGGAGGGCGGATGCTATCTTGTACCAAAAGTTGTTGAATAGGAGGTTTTAAAATGAATTTATACGAACTTACTGCTCATGAACTTTCAGCAAAATTAAAGTCTAAGGAAGTTTCAAGCACAGAAATAACAAAATCCATTATTGAACGTATAGAAAACGTTGAAAACAAAGTTAAAAGTTATATTACAAAAACTCACGAGCTTGCATTGGAAACAGCAAAACTTGTAGATAAAAAAATAGCTGACGGTGATGAAATTGCACCTTTGGAAGGTATTCCAATGGCTATTAAGGATAATATCTGCACAGAAGGAATTAGGACAACCTGTGCATCTAAAATGCTTGAAAACTTTGTTCCACCATACGATGCTTTTGTTGCCAAAAAATTAAAAGAAATCAATGCACCTGTACTTGGTAAGCTTAATATGGACGAATTTGCTATGGGTTCTTCAACTGAAAACTCATATTTTAAAAATACGAAAAATCCATATAATCTTGAAAAAGTGCCCGGTGGCTCATCAGGCGGTTCTGCTGCATCAGTCAGTGCTGATACTGCTGTGTATACACTTGGCTCTGATACAGGTGGTTCAATCCGTCAGCCCGCATCATTCTGCGGTGTTGTCGGTTTAAAACCAACATACGGTCTTGTTTCAAGATTCGGTCTTGTTGCATTTGCATCTTCTCTTGACCAGATTGGTCCACTTACAAAAGACGTTACAGACTCTGCAATGGTTTTAAATTTAATAGCAGGTCACGATAAAATGGACAGTACATCAATCAATATACCCAAAGAAGATTACACAAAAGCATTGGTTAACGATGTAAAGGGTATGAAAATAGGTATTCCTAACGACTATATCGGTGAAGGTATTAACGAAGATGTTAAAAACGCTATTATAAAAGCAGCTGAAACATATAAGTTATTGGGTGCTGAAATTGAATATTTTGGTATGAAAGCATCAAAATATGCTTTGCCTGCATATTACATTATTTCATCTGCCGAAGCAAGTTCTAACCTTGCCAGATATGACGGTATTAAATACGGTTACAGAACTGAAAAGTTCGAAAGTCTTGATGACTTGTATAAGAAAACAAGAAGCGAAGGCTTTGGTAAAGAAGTCAAACGCAGAATTATGCTTGGAACTTACGCACTAAGTTCAGGCTACTATGATGCATACTACAAAAAGGCACAGCAGGTAAGAACCGTTATCAAAAACGACTTTGATACCGCTTTTGAAAAATATGACTTTATTCTTACTCCTACTGCTCCTACTACTGCATTTAACATCGGTTCAAAAACTACAGATCCATTGCAGATGTACCTTGAAGATATTTGCACAGTATCAATTAACATCGCAAGTGTTCCTGCAATTTCTGTTCCTTGCGGATTTGATAAAAATAAAATGCCGATAGGTATGCAGTTAATCGGTAAAGCATTCAGTGAACCAACATTACTTCGTGCAGCTTATACATTTGAGCAGAATGCAGATTTACCAAAAATCCGTCCGCAGATTTAACAAAAAGAGGTGAATAAAATGAATTTTGAAACAGTAATCGGTCTGGAGGTTCATGCAGAACTTGCAACAGACACTAAAATATATTGTAGTTGTGCTAACGAATTTGGCGGTGATACAAATACACATTGCTGCCCTATTTGTACAGGTATGCCGGGAACATTGCCCGTCCTTAACAAAAAAGTTGTTGATTACGGCATCAAAGCCGGCCTTGCAACAAACTGCTCAATTACAAAAGAAGGCAAACAGGACAGAAAAAACTACTTCTATCCCGACCTTCCAAAGGCTTATCAGACATCACAGTTTGATCTTCCTCTGTGTACAAACGGTTATGTTGACATCACTATAGACGGCAACAAAAAAAGAATTGGTATAACAAGAATTCATATTGAAGAAGACGCAGGTAAACTTTTTCACGAAGCTGTAGCAGGTAACACCTTGGTAGACTTTAACAGATGCGGTGTTCCTCTTATAGAAATTGTTTCCGAACCTGATATGAGAAGTTCCGAAGAAGCAAGAGCATATCTTGAAAATTTAAAGGCAATTTTGGAATATACCGGCGTTTCCGACTGTAAAATGCAAGAAGGTTCACTTCGTTGTGACATAAACGTTTCCGTTCGTCCTGAAGGACAGGCTGAATTCGGCACACGAACAGAAATGAAAAATGTCAATTCCTTCAGCGGAGCTGTACGTGCTATTGAATACGAGTCACAAAGACAAATTAATGAAATTTTGGCAGGAAATAAAATTATACAGGAAACAAGACGTTGGGACGATGCAAAGGGTGTATCAATTGCAATGCGAAGCAAAGAAGAAGCCCAGGACTACAGATACTTTCCTGAACCTGATTTGGTACCTATTATCGTTGATGATGAATGGATTGATAAAATACGCAAATCCATACCTGAACTTCCTGCACAGCGTAAAGAAAGATACATTAACGAGGGCGGTCTTACAGAATATGATGCAGGTCAGATAACAATGAGCATTCATCTTGCCGATTATCTTGATAAATGTATGGAATTAGGTGCTAAGGGTAAGTCTGCAAGTAACTGGATTTTAAGTGATATTTCCAGACTTCTTAACGAAAATAATATGGAACCTTCCCAAATTCCAATTCCGGCAGAACACCTTGTAAAGCTTATTTCTATTATTGACAAAGGAACAATAAGCAACAATCAGGGTAAAAAAGTAATTGAAGAACTTTTTTCTAATCCCCGTGACCCAGAAATTATAATAAAAGAAAAAGGTCTTGTACAGATTAGTGATGAAAGTGCACTTTTGAAGATTGTTGTAGAAATCATAGACAACAACCCACAGTCCGTTGCAGACTACAAAGGCGGTAAAGACAAAGCTATCGGTTTCCTTGTAGGTCAGACAATGAGAGCAACAAAAGGCCAAGGTAACCCACAAATTCTTAATAAACTTATCAAAGAAGAACTTGACAAAAGATAACAAAATTGGATGTTGCAAAACGCAACATCCAATTTTTATATATCATACTTTTACTTCCAAATTAAATTATCAATACCGTTCCTATGCGCTTCCGTCATAGCAAGAATTACAGAACCAAAAACATGTCCGTCGTCAAGCACAGGTATTACATCAACAAGATATGGTTCAATTTCCCTTTTCTTTCAGGAGTATCACCCGGGCACAATCAACCGTGCATAAAGCATATAAGGAACTACAGCATAGATAATATCAATCCATATAAGTTCTCTTTCAGGACAATGAGGCATACATAAAATACCATCACGACTCTTTGGTGCAACTAAAGTTTCTTCGGTATATTTTCTGACTTGTTCTTTATGATCTCCACCAAAATAGCCTTTCATAGCATCCCATTATTCCAGATATTTTTTGCTATACTAATTGGCTTCATAACACAAATCCTCATTTCAACTAAGAAAATTATAGAATACAAAGCATAAAAAGTCAATTAGCTAAACAAACAAAGAAGTTAGTAAAACAAGCATTTTAACCTATTTATTCCTCTTAGCAAGTTCATTTCTTTCTTTGCAAATATCTCTCCATTTCGGTACACTATCCAGCTTTTTAGAAAGCTCTTTTAAAACCTGAGGGATTTCAATTTTTTGCGGACACATTTTTGCACAGGCACCACACGCAATACAAGCTTCCGGTCTTTTTTCAGGATCAGCAAATTCAAGAACCATGGCCGGTGTAAACTTTGCATCAAAAGATATGTCGTTATATATATTAATAAACATCGGTATATCTAAGCCCATTGGACAACTGTCGCAACAGTACCGGCAAGCGGTACACGGAACAAAACTCTTAAGTTTATCATCAGCAATTTTAAGCAATAGTTTACTTTCATGGTCAGATAACGGAATATCTGTACTGAATGTTTTAATATTGTCAACAACCTGATTAATATCAGACATGCCACTTAAAATCATTTTTACATTAGGTAAAGTGTTTAGCCAGCGAAAAGCCCATGAAGCAATGCTTTCGTCAGGTCGAAGATTTCTAAGCTCCGCCTCCGTTTTTTCATCAAAATAAGCAAGTTTACCACCTCTTACAGGTTCCATAACCCATATAGGAATATTTCTTTCTGTGAGTAAATCATATTTTTCTTTTGCATTCTGTAAAGTCCAGTCAAGATAGTTAAGCTGAATCTGACAAAATTCCATTTCATTTCCGTACAAATCAAGAAATTCACGCAAATTGTCAATTCTGCCATGACTTGAAAAACCAAGATGTTTAATTCTACCAAGCTTTTTTTGTTTTATAAAATACTCTATAATCCCCCATTTCGGATCAGTATATACTGACATTGATTCTTCATAAACATTATGTAATAAATAAAAATCAAAATAATCAACCTTGCATTTTTCTAACTGTTCTTCAAATATTTCAGATGGATTATAGGAATCACTAATGCTGTGTCCCGGATACTTTGTTGCAAGATAATAACTTTCTCGAGGATATTTTTTTAAAATTTCAGCAACAACAACCTCAGACATACCTCCGTGGTATACATATGCTGTATCAAAATAATTTACTCCATTTTCAACAGCATAATCTATAATTTTTTCAGTCTGTTCATAATCAATATCCGCTGCAGTTTTACCGGTTAATACAGGCAAACGCATTGTTCCGAATCCAAGCTTTGATAAATTTAATTCTTTAAACTTATTGTAAAACATAAAAACCTCCTTATTCTTTATACCTTCCGGGTGTTACGCCGGTATAATCCTTAAATTGTCTTATAAAATGATATTGATTTTTATATCCCGTCATCTCAGCAATTTCCATTATCATATATTTATTCTGTAAAAGAAGTGACTTAGCATGTTCAATCCTTATTTCCTGCAAATATTTTTTGGGACTTATTCCAAAAATTTCTTTATATATCTTATAAAATCTTGATGAGCTTAAATTTACCTCTGCCGCCATTTTATCAACATTCCAATCTTCATTATAAGTAAGGTTAATTTTTGAACGAAGATTAGAAAACTGTTTTTTTGTATCAGAATTTATATAATTATTTTTCTTCGTTTTATATATTCCATGCATTATGCTTATTATCAATTCTTCAATTTTAATTTTTATCAAGTCAGTTGAAAATTTGTTATTTATTTCAAATTCATTTTCTATACTTTGCATAATTTTGGTTATCATATTGCTGTTGGATACAGTGTATATTTTGTTATATTCAAAACCGTATTTTTTCACAACATCATCCAAAATTCCGTCCAAGTGAAACCAATCGTGAATCAAATTACAATTATCCTGATACATATGCTGATAAGAGTATTTATTATACAAAATACAACTACCTTCCGAAACATTAACGACTTTTTTGTCAATAATGATATTTGATGGTGTAAGAAAATGCAAAAAAATATATTGATTTCCCGTATTTTCTCTTACCATTTTAAAATCCATATTTTCAGGCCAAAGAGTTTTAATAGAAGTTATTTTCATATCACACCTCCATTTTTATTATACATAATAAAATAGAAAATGTCAATTTATAAACATAAAACAACATTTACATAAATGCATAAAAATAATAAACTAAAGTAAATAAATAACAAAGAGGTGTATTAAAATGTCAATACCAAGAAATGAATATCCAAGACCTCAGCTTGTACGTGATGAATGGATAAACTTAAACGGAGAATGGGAATTTGAAATCGATAATTCCATATCCGGTAAATCAAAAAAATTTTATAATAGAAAAAATCTTGACAGCAAAATTATTGTACCCTTCTGTCCTGAAAGTGAACTTTCAGGAATAGGAAACAAAGACTTTATGTACTGTGTATGGTATAGAAAAGACATTAACATTCCTGAAAACTGGAAGAACAAAAAAGTTATTCTACACTTTGGAGCAGTTGACTATAAAACAACAGTTTATATTAACGGTGAAGAAGTTGGCACTCATTGCGGTGGTTATACTTCCTTTAACTTTGATATAACAAAACACTTAAAAGAAAATAATAACTACATAACTGTATGTGCTGAAGATAATGTAAAAGACACAACACAACCAAGCGGTAAACAAAGTCAGGAATATCATTCACGGGGATGTTATTATACACGAACAACCGGAATTTGGCAGACTGTATGGATGGAATGTGTTTCTGAGAATTATATTCAAAACATCAAAATTGATACGGACATTAACCTTCCAAGTGTTAACGTATCTATCAAAACTCCACTCAACTCCTCTTCCTATACAATTTCTGCAAAAGCATTTTTTGACGGTAGGTTAATGGGTGAAGGTGAAACAGTTGTTAATTCCTGGGGAACATTTGTAAACTTTAATCTTGCTGAAAAACATCTTTGGGAAGTCGGATGCGGCAATCTGTATGATTTGGAAATCGAACTAAAAAAAGACGGAAATGTTATTGACACAGTAAAGTCATACTTTGGACTCAGAAGTATTGCACTTCGTGAGGGTGCCTTTATTTTAAATGACAAAAAAGTATTTGGTCGTTGGGTACTGGATCAGGGATTTTATCCGGACGGTATTTATACTGCCCCAACCGATGAAGCCTTAAAGAACGATATTCTTTACAGCATTCAATTTGGATTTAACGGTGCAAGACTTCATGAGAAAATATTTGAGCCACGTTTCCTTTACTGGGCTGACAAGCTTGGATACCTGGTATGGGGTGAACACGGAAATTGGGGCTATGACCACACAAAACCCGAAAACATATACAGTTACTTACCTGAATGGATGGAATCCATTGAAAGAGATTATAATCATCCTTCCATTATTGGATGGTGCCCATTCAATGAAACATGGGACATAGAAGGCAACCGTCAATTCAACGAAACCCTTGGTTTAATATACGATGTAACAAAAAAACTTGACAGTTCAAGACCTGTAATTGACACAAGTGGTAATTATCACGTAAGAACTGATATTTTTGATATTCATGATTACTCTCAAGACATGGAAACATTCGAAAAAATATTTGAAGAATTTGATGATAGAATAATCAAAGACCAGATATACAGAATTCGTGGCAAGGACCGTCAACACTTTAAAGGTGAACCGTTTTTTGTTAGTGAATACGGCGGTATTAAATGGGATGCCGAAAAAGGTAATGATCAAATGATAAGCTGGGGGTATGGCGATGCGCCGACATCCGAAGAAGAATTTATCGAAAGATACAAAAACCTTACAGAATATCTTCTTAACAATAAAAACATCTTTGGGTTATGTTACACACAGCTTTACGATGTTGAACAGGAAAGAAACGGTCTTATGACTTATGACAGAAAATTCAAATTTGATCCCGAAATTTTCCGTAAAATCAATACTCAAAAAGCCGCAATCGAAGAAGACTAAAAACCAATACCTCCGTACAAAATAATACGGAGGTATTTTTGTGATTTTTTTCAAAAAAAGTATCAAAACATTTAATAATTTTTATCTATGTGTTATTGAACAAGAAAAAAAAATGTGATATAATTTTAATATGTTAAAAAATGGAGGTCTTTTTATGAGTATCAGAATTGGCATTTTCGGTTACGGTAACTTAGGTCGTGGTGTGGAAAATGCAATAAATCAAAACAGTGATATGGAATTGGTTGCAGTTTTCACACGCCGTGATCCTTCAACTGTTAAAATACAAACAAATGGTGTAAAAGTATATCATGTAAATGATGTTCTTTCACTAAAAAACGAAATTGATGTTATGATTTTATGCGGCGGTAGTGCAACAGATTTACCTATACAGACACCTGAACTTGCAAAATCATTCAATGTTATCGATAGCTTTGACACACATGCAAAAATCCCTGAACACTTTGAAAATGTTAATAAATCAGCAATGGAATCAAATAAAGTTGCTATTATTTCTGTTGGTTGGGATCCCGGTATGTTCTCAATAAACAGAATGTATGGCAATGCAATACTTCCTGACGGAAAAGATTATACATTTTGGGGAAAAGGCGTAAGCCAGGGACATTCTGACGCCATAAGAAGAATTGACGGTGTTGTAGATGCAAAGCAGTATACTATACCTGTTGAAAGTGCATTGGATGCTGTTCGTAGCGGCTCTGATCCCGATCTTACGACAAGACAAAAACATACCAGGGAATGTTTTGTAGTTGCTGAAGAAGGCGCTGATAAAGCACGCATTGAAAATGAAATTATAACAATGCCGAACTACTTTGCAGACTATGATACAACTGTTCATTTTATTTCCCAGGAAGAGCTTAATAAAAACCACAGCGGTATTCCTCACGGTGGTTTTGTAATCCGTAGCGGCAAAACAGGTGCAAATCTTGAACATAATCATATTATAGAATACAGTCTTAAACTTGATTCAAATCCCGAATTTACTTCTTCTGTTATTGTTGCATATGCTCGTGCTGCATATCGTATGAGTAACGAAGGATTCAAAGGTTGTAAAACTGTTTTAGATATCCCTCCATCATATTTAAGTATCAAATCAGGTGCGGAGTTAAGAAAAGAACTTCTTTAAAATGTAAAAGAGTTATCATTCGATAACTCTTTTTTATAGGAATTTGCATAAATACAGAGGTAATTATGAAACAAAACGAATTTTTACAAGGAATTAAAGACGGTTTTCCCATATGTATGGGTTATTTTTCTGTATCCATGGCGTTTGGACTTACAGCTGTACTTTCAGGTCTTCCGGTATGGTCGGCAATTATGATGTCACTTTCCAACCTTACAAGTGCAGGTCAGTTTGCCGGTGCAAATATACTTGTTGAAAACGGTACGTTTATAGAGCTTATAATAACAACGCTGATAATAAACATAAGATACTTTCTTATGTCACTTTCCATATCACAAAAAGTAAATCCAAATCTTACTATTAAAGAACGTCTTGCGATATCCTTTGGTATAACAGACGAAGTTTTTGCTGTATCAATGCAGAGAAAAACCTCTCTAAGTTCTATATATATGGCCGGACTCATAATAACACCGGTTATTGGATGGACAGCGGGCACAACTGTGGGTGCAATAGCAAGTCAGTTTATGCCACAGATACTAACAAGTTCTATGGGTATAGCACTATATGGAATGTTTATAGCAATTATAATTCCCCCGGCAAGAGAAAACAAAAATGTTTCATATGCAATAATTTTTTCTGTAATTTTAAGTATTACATTTGAATATCTTCCTCTTTTGTCAAAAATCTCAGATGGTTGGTCAATTATAATAATAACTGTTTTGGTAAGCTCACTAGCTGCAACATTTTTTCCAGTCAAACAAAAAACCGTTGAGGAGGATTGTTGATGAATTTCAAATATATACTTGCGGGAATTGCTGTTATGGCAATTACAACATATTTGATACGTATGCTTCCAATGGTAATTTTCCGTAAAAAAATCACAAACCAATGGATACAGTCATTTCTATACTACGTTCCATATTCAGTGTTGGCAGCTATGACCTTTCCCGCCATAATAAACAGCACAAATTCAAAAGAAAGTGCAATTGCCGGTTGCATAGTTGCATTACTTTTGGCATACTTCAAAAAAGGACTTCTAACTGTTGCGGTGGGTTCATCTGTAGCTGTTTTCATAATTCAACTGATAGGATACTAAAATATTACTCGGTTTTTATTTTCAGTTTATCACCGAAAATGCCGAGTAATGTTTTTTTTAATTCCTCATTTAAAAATTCATTATCCTGTTTTATAACTATTTTCTTAGGTGCAATACTTATTAAAGAATTTAATAAAAAATCTCCTTTGTTATTTTCAAATATTTCCTTATTAAATTCCGCAGCACATTCATCTGTAACATTTTTCCCATCTGCATATATTGTTATTTTTTTACCATATATCACTTCAACAGATAAAAAAAGAGGACTTTGAACTGAAACAAAATACTTAAGCATATTTATAAACTCTCTGTATTCAAGCTCTGTCATATAATCCTCTGTACATTCTTCTATAACATATTCAAAATCCTGCTCTAATTCTTTAAGTCTGAAATTGACAAATCCTTCAAGACAAATAATTTCAGAATTTTCACAAAACTCCTTAAGATTACTTTTTATTACGGATATTCTGTATAAATGTTCTGCATTGCAATCAATCATATCCTTCATAATGGACTTAAAGGACTTTTTCCACACCTCATACTTATCCTGTTTAGTTAAATATTTACAACCGGTATTAACACATTTGATAAGAATTTTTTTTGAAAATTTATCAAATATGACTTTTGAAAGTATGTTATATATTTCTTCATTAAAATTATCATTTGGTTTTTTAAATACAATTTTATTTTCACTGATTTCCGAAATTATTTCACTGTCTAATTCACTTAAAAAACTGCTGAAAAAATCACAATTTTCCCTGTTTAAAACGAATACAGATAGTTCTGTCACATATTCACTCCCCTATTTTGTACAACAGGAATAATGCTCCCAATATCTGTAAGGTATTCATCAGATGATGAAACAACCTCTACACCGTATTTTGAAGCAAACCGACTAATTTCATTATATGAAGTATGAGTGGATAAATCACCACAAAAAAGTATTGTTTTACTGTCAATAAAACCACAGCACCCACCAATAAAACCATCAAAGTTATTACCTAATTTTATAAATCCTTTTTCTGCCAGCAAACAATCAATATTATTCTTAATACATACATTATATATACCTTTATCTGAGGTAATAAATGCTTTTTCATCAATTATACAGGTTGCACACTTAGTATAACCTTGATTGACATTGTATATACTAATACTTGAGCTTTCAAATTTATTTAAAATGGTACTGTCGGTATATTTTATATTGTGCAAAATTATACTTTCTGTTACAACTGCATTATATGAAATATCATCCGGATAGGTGCTTAAAATATGTTTTTCTCCTCTTATAAGTTCAAGATCATATTTTTTTAATTTTTTGTAATAATACTCATACAACGACGGCTCACAAACATAGCGGTTACCACCAATATGACAAATTTGCATATCAGGATGGGTAGAGACCGAATCTAAAATGTTTTTAATATAAGCACTTTTTATATATTCTATATTATTATCTTCAAGATATTTAAAAAAAGAAAGTGGAGCGTTTCTATCAACTATAACACACGCTATATTTTTCAAATTCAAAATTATCACCTTATTGTATTGGAATTCATAAAATAATATTGTATATGCAATCAACCAACCAAGTTGGTTGTTAATATAGAGTGTGGCAGAATAAAATTCTGCCATACTCAGTTTTACACAAAATAATGGCGTTGCATATGCAACGCCACTGTTTTACTCTTCAGATAAAATGTCAGTAAGCCAATATTCTCCAAGATCCAATGCAGCATAAAGACCGTCTCTTTCAGCCTTTCTTAAAACCTTTGCTTTACCCGGCACTTCGTTTGTTTGCAACTGAACATTAACATGGGTAGCAATGTCCAAACCCATAATATCTGTATTTTCGTCAATTTCCAAATATACTCTGTATTTATCATCAATATTACCGTAGTATATTTCGTTACCTTTTCTCATCAACGGCTTACCTTTATATGTCAAAATCTTCTGTCCGTTATCTTTATTCGCCATTATGAGCCTCCTTAAAATTTATTGTTTCAAATTATTCTTCAATTAATGCGTTGATTTTTTCAATCAAAGCATCACAATCTGCCCCATGAACCATACAAGCCTGTTCAACAGATTCACCACTTGCAGAAGGACAACCCAAGCAGTGCATACCAATTTCCAAAAACAAATTAGCAGACTGTGGAACCATTCTTAAAACATCCATTATTATCATATCTTTTGTTACTTTAGCCATTTTATATTACCTCCAATTAATCTTATACATAATAGTATAACAAATTTTTTGAAATAAATCAATAGCTTAATTTCAAAAAAAAATAAATGAGTTCGGTATTTAACCGAACTCATTTATTAACTACACGTATAAGGTGCAAATTCAAGACGTATAAAATATCCTTTGTCATGCTGGCATACAGGGCACACTTGCGGAACCTGCTCAACTTCAAGTATATTACCGCAATTTAAGCACATCCATTTACACTTAACATCGGAAACAAAAAGTTTATTGCTTTGAAGTAACTCTGCAATATGTGCAAATCTGTCCCCGTGGGTTTTTTCTATCTTTGCAATTTCAAAGAAAGTATAGGCGATATTTTCAAATCCTTCTTCCTTTGCTTTATTACCGAAAGACTGATAAACATCATCATGTTCTTCATATTCGTTATGTTGAGCCATTTTTAGAAGTTCACATACATCATTACTGATATCTACCGGATAAGTTCCTTCAATTTTAATATTTTCCCCGGAACACTCTGTAAGATACTTGTAGAAAACTTCGGCATGCTCTTTTTCCTGATCTGCCGTAAACTTAAAAATCATTTCTACAACCTGAAGATTTTGCTTATTCGCAATTCCGGCGGCCATTTCATATCTGTTTCGCGCCTGAGACTCGCCCGCAAATGCTTTCATAAGATTTTCCTTCGTTTCACTGTTTTTAAAATCAATTGGCAATAATATCACTCCTTTTGAGTATATTATTGCCAATCAAGTTAATTATATTCAATTAAATGTAGAACAACATATCAGCATAAGTAGGATAAGGCCAATACTGTGCTCCAACAACCACTTCCGCTTCATCAACAACTTTTCTTAACGAATTCATTATCGGAATCATATTATTCTTTATTTCAAAGGATATATCAGCAAAATCCGTCATAGCTGAAACAAACTTCACTTCTTTGTCCAGCTTGTCAGCAATTTCATGTATTTCGGCAAGTAAAGTTGAGGATTTTTCAGCAAGTTCAAGCTCAACAGAGCAATTAATTTTATCTGAAATCGTCTTTTTGTTTGCAACGGCTACACACATATCATTTGAAAAACCGGAAATTGCAGGTATAATATCATTTCTCACCATATAAAGCATTGTCTTTGCTTCAATGTTTACAACCTTATTGTAATGTTCAACTAATATTTCATACCTCGAAACAACCTCTTCACGAGTATACACCTTGTGTTTTTCAAACAAAGCAATATTTTTATCGTCAGTATAGTGTGCAAACGCTTCCGGGGTAGTTTTAAAATTGGACAAACCACGTCTTTCAGCCTCTTTAACCCATTCTTCCGAATAGTTGTTGCCGTTAAATATAATACGTTTGTGATTTTTCATAGTATCACGGATAATATCTTTAGGTGTTTTACCTGCTTCAAGCATTTCAGTAAACTGTGATAATTCTTCAGCAACAATTGTATTAAGCATAATATTGGGACATGCTGCAGAATCATTTGAACCAAGCATACGGAATTCAAATTTATTAGCGGTAAACGCAAACGGTGATGTGCGGTTTCTGTCTGTGTTATCTCTTCTGAATTCAGGAATAACCTTTGCTCCAAGTTTCATTTTATCAACGGATTTTTTAACATATTCCTCTCCGTTTTCAATTGCTTCTAAAATAGCCTCAAGTTCTTCTCCAAGGAAAATGGAAAGTATTGCAGGAGGTGCTTCATTTCCTCCAAGACGATGGTCATTACCGGCACTTGCAACAGATATTCTCATTAAATCCTGATATTCATCAACACCCTTTATAACTGCACAAAGCATCAATAAAAATCTTTCGTTATTTTCAGGTGTGCTTGTGGGATTAAGCAAATTATCACCGGTATCCGTTGAAACAGACCAGTTATTATGCTTACCGCTACCGTTTATGTATTCAAATGGTTTTTCATGCAGAAGACATGCCAAATCGTATTTATCAGCAATCTTTTTCATAAGCTCCATAGTAATCTGATTATGGTCTATTGCTATATTTGTTGTACAGTAAACAGGAGCTAATTCATGTTGTGCAGGTGCTGCTTCATTATGTTTTGTCTTTGCAAGCACACCAAGCTTCCACAATTCCTCGTCAAGTTCTTTCATAAATGCAGAAACTTTAGGTTTAATTACACCAAAATAATGATCTTCCATTTCCTGCCCCTTTGGAGGCATTGCTCCAAAAAGAGTTCTTCCGGAAAAAACAAGATCTTTTCTCTGTTTATACATATCTTTTTCTATAAGAAAATATTCCTGTTCCGGTCCTACCGTTGTGTTTACAGCTTTTGTGGTTGTATCTCCAAGTGCTCTTAAAAAGCGTAATGTCTGTTTATTTACAGCATGCATAGAACGTAAAAGCGGTGTTTTTTTATCAAGTGCCTGTCCGCCATACGAACAAAAAGCTGTAGGAATACACAATGAATTGTCTTTAATAAACGCATACGATGTAGGATCCCACGCTGTATATCCTCGTGCTTCAAATGTTGCACGTAAACCGCCCGATGGAAAACTGGATGCATCAGGTTCACCCTTTATAAGTTCTTTACCTGAAAATTCCATTATAACCTTACCGTTTTCGGCAGGTGAAATAAAACTATCGTGTTTTTCAGCTGTAATACCGGTCATAGGTTGAAACCAATGTGTAAAATGTGTTGCTCCGTTTTCAATTGCCCATTCTTTCATTTCGTTAGCAACAACACCCGCCACTTTAGGGTCAAGGGTTTTACCTTCTTCAATTGTTTTCTTTACTGCATCATAAATATCACGTGGCAATCTTTCTTTCATTACCGTTTCGTTAAAAACAAGACTACCAAACATTTCGGGTATATTATTCACTGTAAAACCTCCGTATTACTCATTTAAAAAAGCACTACGAAAGCATTCGCAGTGCCTCTTTACCTATTAGTATTATACCCTAAGGTACATTGCTATGTCAACATTTTTTGCAATTAATTATTCTTTATTTTGTGTATTTTTTAAACGGTATGACAAAGTCATAAGTGTATCTGACAAATGAATATTTTCAACACATACATCATCAGGCACATCAATGTCTATATAACAGAAATTCATAAGACCTTTTATTCCGAATGAAACAAGTTTTTGTGCAACACTGTTTGCAGCAGATTTAGGAACAGAAAGAACTGCAATATCAGGATTCTCACTTTTGATAAAATCCTCAAGAGAATCAAGATGCAATACTTTGAGTCCCCCCATATCCTGACCTATAAGTTCTTTTTTTATATCAAAAACACCTATAATCTTAAACCCTCTTTTTTCAAAGGATTTATAGTTTATAAGTGCCTGACCCAAATGTCCGGCACCAACAACAATAATTTTATGTCCGTTATGAATTCCTAAAATTTCACCAATAGCATTATAAAGAGCTTCAACATTATAACCGTATCCCTGCTGACCAAAACCGCCAAAGCAGTTTAAATCCTGGCGAATCTGCGATGCGGTAACATTCATTTTTTCTCCTAAAACCTGAGAAGAAATTCTTGTAACACCATTATCAGCCAAATCTCTGAGATATCGGTAATATCTTGGAAGTCTTTTTACAACTTCCACAGAAACTTTTTTACTCATTTCTGCCATTATAAAATCACCTCTAATTATCTGTAATAATCAAACTCTACCTCTGCCATACGAACAGTATCTCCATCTTTTATACCCTCTTGTTCAAGCATATCAATTATACCCTTTTTGCGAAGAACTCTCTGGAAATAACTTAAGCTTTCGTTATCATCAAAATTGGTGGAATTGACGATATATTCGGCTTGCTCACCTTCAACATTATATACTCCGTCTTCATCCACATATACAACAAAATCGTCGCTCAGTTCAAAAACATCTGCTTCAATTTCTTCAATTTCAAATTCAGTTTCAGGTATTGTTTTAAGCTGTTCATATGCATATTTTAAAAGTTTATCTACACCCTGATTTGTTGCTGCAGAAATTGGAAAAACCTCATAACCTCTGTCGTTTAATTCTTTTGTGAATTCTTCAAGATTATCTGTAGAAACATCTGTTTTATTTGCTGCAACAATTTGAATTTTTTCCGAAAGAACTTCACTGTATTTTTTTAGCTCGTTATTTATAAGATCAAAATCTTCAACAGGATTTCTGCCTTCACAACCGGATACATCTACTACATGTATTAACAATTTGGTTCTCTCTATATGTCTTAAAAAGTCGTGACCTAAGCCAATACCTTCATTAGCACCCTCAATAATACCGGGAATATCAGCCATAATTATATTATCTTCAAACATTTTTACAACACCAAGGTTAGGTATAAGAGTTGTAAAATGATAATTTGCAATTTTGGGTCTTGCATCGCTTACAACAGATAAAAGGGTTGATTTACCAACATTGGGAAATCCTAGTAAACCAATATCAGCTATTAATTTAAGTTCAAGGGTTATTTCACGTTCCTGACCTTGCTTACCACTTTTGGCAAAATTGGGTGTTTGTCTGGTTGCTGTTGAAAAATGAGCATTACCCCAACCGCCATTACCTCCTCGGGCTGCAACAAACTCTGAGTCAACACTATTCAGGTCTGCGATAATTTTTCCGGTCTTAACGTCTTTAACTAAAGTTCCAAGGGGTACAAAAATAATCAGGTTTTCGCCGGATTTCCCTCTCATTTTTAATCCGGAACCGTCTTTACCGTTTTCTGCAACATATTTCTTTTTATAACGAAAATCCATAAGAGTTGCAAGATTGGTATCAACCTTCAAAATAACACTGCCGCCTCTGCCGCCATCTCCGCCGTCAGGTCCCCCTGCTGCAACATATTTTTCACGATGAAAAGCAACAGCACCGTTACCGCCGTGACCACCTTTTACTGTTATATTTGCAATATCAACAAACATTATAATCCTCCGACTTTTTGTAATAAGAAATAATAAAGGACTGTTAATTTTCTAACAGTCCTCTACAAACTTACTGAGCTAATGTATAAACACTAACCTGTTTTTGATCTTTACCTTTACGTTCGAATTTAACTCTACCGTCAACAAGAGCAAATAAAGTATCATCCTTACCCTTAGCAACATTTATACCAGGGTGAATTTTTGTTCCTCTCTGACGAACAAGGATGTTACCTGCCAATACCGGCTGACCGTCAGCTCTTTTGACACCAAGTCTTTTGGACTCTGAATCTCTGCCGTTTTTAGTACTACCGACACCTTTCTTATGAGCCATTTAATTTCACCTCGCTAATCTGAATAAGTAAATTAAAAATTAACCGTTAATCTTTGTGATTTCAACTTTTGTGTAAGGCTGTCTGTGTCCCTGTTTCTTATGATAACCTTTTTTAGGTTTATACTTGTAAACAACAACTTTTTTAGCCTTATCGTTCTTAATAACCTTACCGGCTACAGAAACGCCATCAACTACAGGAGCTCCAACTTTAACGTCGCTACCTTCGCCAATTAGTAAAACTTTGTCAAACGCTACATCAGCACCAGCTTCAACATCTAATTTTTCAACGTAGATTACATCGCCTTCAGAAACTTTGTACTGCTTACCGCCTGTTTCAATTACTGCGTACACCGAAACGCACCTCCTTAATCAAAAACTCGCCTATCAGGTATGTTCTTACGAACATTTACAAACCAATTTCGAGCGGATACCGTATTATGATATCACAGATTTGGTCGTTTGTCAACTACTTTTTTAAATATTTTTTTATAATTTCTCTTGCAATTAGTGCACAGTCCCCTCCGCCACTTCCTCCGCTGTATTCCTTCATAACTACAACAACAATTTCCGGATTATAAGCAGGTGCAAATGACACAAACCATGTGTGCTGCATATTGTCATACAAATCTGTATATTCATTTTCGGCAGTTCCGGTTTTACCCGCAACAGTTATTCCACTTATTGTCGCATTTGTTCCGGTACCGTTTTTTACCGTTTCTACCATCATATCAACCACCTCAGCTGTATCCTCATAATTCGCTGCATTGTAAAGAACAGATGGTTTATTTTTCTTTATAAGTTTATTTTCATGCGTTACAATACTGTCAACAAGATATGGTTTCATTACAACACCTTTATTAGCTATACCACATGTAACCATTGCCATTTGAAGCGGAGTTGAAAGCATATCTCCCTGCCCTATGGCTAGTGATGCATTATGGGCACTGTCCTTTACATTATCCGGAAAAGTGCTTACCTGATATTCCAAATCAAAATTAAAGCTTTTGTTAAACCCAAAACGCGTTGCAATATCATAAAGCTTTGTGCCACCGATTTTTTCACTTAATGTACAAAAAACCACGTTACTTGATTCTTTAAATCCATATTTAAGGTCTATAACTCCATAATGTTTCCCATTTTGATTTTCAAAAACTTTTCCGCCTATTGTAACTTGGCCTTCATCCTCAAACATCATAGCATCATAGTCATTTTCAACTGCCGAAAGTGCGGTAAGCAATTTAAATGTAGAACCCGGAGCATAAAGTCCTGATGTAGCCCTTGCTACAAAAGGATTACTTTCATTCTCCAGAAGTTCATCCCAGTTTTTAACAAGCATTTCTTCGTTAGGATCAAAATCCGGTTTACTAACCATTGCAATTATTGCGCCGGTATTTGGATTTATAGCTATTACACAGCCATTATCATCAGCAAGTTGGTTATATGCAAGTTCCTGAATCGAGTGTTCTATTGTAAGAACAAGATTGTGACCATATTCATTTGCTGAGGAACCAAGAACCTCCGAAAGTTTGTTTACGGCAAGTAACTGGTCATTGTATGTTTTTTCCAGATTACATCTTTGATACTGTGTTGAATTATAACCTATTATATGAGAATACATTCCCTTATAGGGATAACATCTTACAGAGTCTACACTTTCAGCCAAAACCGTACCGTTAATATCCGTAATCGATCCTCGCTTTGTAATATCCTCAATGGCAAAATTTCTACGGTTAGCAGAATGAGAAATCAACATATCTTTTTGGAAAAATTCCATATACGTGAGATATCCGATCAAAGACAAATACATAAAAGAAAGTAATATCAAAACTTTAGTAACTCTTTTATTCGTCATTATTTGCTCTCCTTTGCTGATATAGCTTGCAGTATGCCAAGTGAAATAAAGCTTGCCAACAAAGAGCTTCCTCCATAGCTTATAAACGGAAGTGTAATACCGGTCATTGGTATCATTTTAATTACGCCGCCTATAATAATAAATGTTTGCATTCCAAACATAAAAGTAAGCCCTACTGCCACACATTTATCAAAACAATCCGGTAGCTTCAGTGCAATTTTTATACCTCTGTATGTAAATATAAAGAACAAAAGTATTATCGCAAATCCGCCAAACAAGCCCAATTCTTCACATATTGCGGAAAAAATAAAATCGGAATGAACTTCGGGAATATAATTAGGATTACCCTGACCAAGACCTGTTCCGAAAAAACCCCCTGCAGAAATTGCAAAAAGCGACTGGCTGATCTGATATCCCTTACCGGAAACATCAGTCCATGGATTAAGCCAAGTGCTGACACGTACTTGAATATGCCACAAAGAACAATATCCTATATAACATCCCACCCCTGCCATAATGATATTTCCTATAATTATCTTAAGGTCTTTTTCAAATACATATTCCATAGCCATATATGTAAAAAAGAACAGGAGCATAATTCCCCACTCACGTTGAATAACAAGAAAACCAAGATACATATATACACAAAACATAACTACATATCTTTCTTTTACTCTTCCTTTAAGCATTTTTTCTTTTGAAGAATAATAAGATGCCAGAAAAAAAACAAAGAAAAGTTTTATAATTTCGGATGGCTGAATACTGAACTTCCCAACAGATATCCAGTTTTTTGCACCATTAATTTCTGAACCAAATACTAATGTTATTATAAAAAGTAAGATACCACCCGCAAAATAAAACCATTTTATTTTTGGTAAAAATTTCATATATCTGTAACAAAAATACGAAACATAAAATGCAACAACCGAAATCAAATACCAAAGAATCTGTTTCATGCCGTTATCATAATTTATTCGGCAAATCATTATTACCCCTAAAGTCACCAACAGATATGCTATAGGAAACAAATATGTATCACCCATACGACCATAATAAATAGAAAGATAGGTTACAACGGATATCGCAAGCAATGACAGTCCGGTATATAATATTCTGTAATTGTCCGGTGCAAGGTAAATATGCAACATCCAGAATGCAATAACATTTATAACAACCAACAATATGACGGGATTTTTCAACGAATATTTCTTCATTATAACACCACCATAAACTCAAGCTGACCTATTCTGAATCTGTCTCCATTATCTAAAACAAATTCATTATTCTTCATTTTTTTACCATTTATATATGTTCCGTTTGTACTTCCCATATCCTGAATATGCCATTCCTCATCCTCGTACCACAGCTGAACGTGCTGTCCCGAAAGGTAAAAATCATCAATTTGTATGGTACAACCTGAAGCTCTTCCAATGACAATAAGCTCACTTGTCATAGGATAAAACTGCTTTACGTCAAAATACAATGTCTCTGTATCGTTCATAAGTTCAAGGTATGCACAATTTTTTGGTGCCATTCTGTTTCTTCGTATATTCATATTTCGAATATCAAGAAAAATCATTCTTATAATTGCAAAAATAAATATGTATATTATGGTTATAAAAACATATTTAAGTAATGAACCAAACACATCAATCATCGTGCTTCACCTCCAAAAATACGAGCCCGTGTATAAACGGGCTCAAAATCAGTTATAGCTATTATATATACTATCATTTATTACAAGAGTTTTCTGAGCCTTCCATTCTTCAAGAATATCGGTAAATACAATGGATGCAAGATTATCCTTGGAAATCTGATACATTGCTTCGTCATTTTCATATCTCTTTATAATATGATAGCCGAAAGGAGATTCCACAATCCCACTCACTTCACCAATCTCAAGTTCAAAAGAAGCTGTTTCAAATTCCGAAACCATACCTGCTCCAAAACTTCCGTCTATGTTAATGGAATATCCTGCTCCAATATAATAAAAAATATCTTGATCAGCAGTATATTCGGTAACCAAAGAATCAAAATTCTTACCGTTTTCCACTTCACTTAAAATAAAATCCGCCTTTTCGCGTGCAGTTTTGATTTCATCAGCAGTTAAGGGTATGTTACTTCCCAGTTCAATTGTAGGTATAAGAATATGTTTAACTTTTACGATATTAGAATTATAAAATTTCAGAGATTTTTCGTCACTTACATATTTTTTTACCAGGTGTTTTCTGTAGTACACTGCTTTTAACATATAATCAAACTGATCTGATGACAAACCGTAATTTGATTTAATTTCATCATAAAAACCGTTTTCGCTACCATATCTGTCAATCCAGCTTTGTTTGATATTTTTAAATTCCTGATTATCTTCTTCAGAAAGCTCTATTCCATCTCCAATTGCTCTATCTGTAATTATTTTATCTTCAACAGCGGCCGAAAGAGCACGTTCTCTCACATATTCCAAAGCAGGTTTTCCGTCAAACGTAGCATCCTGCCATGATACTTCGCCGTATTGATATTGCATTTCCTTTCTGAGTTCAGTAAAGTAATATTTAAAACAAGCTTCATCTATATTTTCACCATCAAGTGTAGCAATAGCAGGCTCATCTTTTTTTTGGCAGGCACTAATAGACAAAATCAATATAAGACAACAAAACAAGCAACCTATTTTTTTTATCATCTAAAACACCTCCATATAAAACTAATGTCTGTAAGTGTATTATACCTTATTTATTTTCGTCTTTCAATGTTTTAAACGAATGTAACACAATCTTAATATTTCTGATTAAATCCCTTCCGCTGCAACGTACAGTAATATATGGATTACTCGTTGGAGAAAATAATATCATATCCTTGTGAGCTCCAATAAGTTTTGCAACTACTTCAATATCCAATTTCTTCTGAGAATCAAAAACAAGAACAACATTTTTTTCCTTTTGTTTTACTTCTGAAATCCCACATTGTGAAGCCATTGACCGAATCAAAGATATTTCAATGAGGTTTTCAACACTTTCGGGCACAGAACCGTATCTGTCTTCAATCTCTCCGTAAACATCATAAGCATCTTCCTGAGAAAATATCATAGAAATTTTCTTATACATCTCTATCCTGTAGTTTTCTGCCCTGATATAATCTTTAGGAATGAAAGCACTTATATTAAGTGATACTGCTGTTTCAGAATGTTCCTCAAGTTCTATACCGCGAACATCAGCAACCGCTTCTTCCAAAAGTTTGCAATACATATCATACCCTACACTGTCCATAAAACCGTGTTGTTGTGCACCGATTACATTACCAGCTCCACGAATTTCCAGGTCTCGCAGTGCAATTTTAAAGCCACTGCCAAATTCAGTAAAATCTTTAATTGCACGCAAACGTTTATTGGCGACCTCGGATAATACCTTATCCGGTTTATAAAACAAATAGGCATATGCAAGTTTATTTGATCTGCCGACACGACCTCGTAACTGGTAAAGCTGCGAAAGTCCCATACGGTCTGCATCTTCAACAATTATTGTATTTGCATTTGAAATATCAAGTCCTGTTTCAATTATTGTTGTGCATACAAGAATGTCAATTTCTTTGTCAATTACCTGTTGCATTATTTTTTCAAGTTCTCGTTCAGACATTTTGCCGTGAGCATATGCAACACGTAAATGAGGTGAAAATGAGCTGATTTTTTGTGCTGTGCTTTCAATATTATCAGTTCTGTTATGAAGGTAAAAAACCTGCCCACCTCTTGATACCTCACGCATAATTGCTTCTTTTAAAACATCCGTATTATATTCCATAACATAGGTGGAAACAGGATATCTGTCCTTTGGAGGATTTTCAAGTACACTCATATCACGTATACCAACCATACTCATATGAAGTGTACGTGGAATGGGTGTTGCCGAAAGTGTAAGAACATCTACATTTGTCTTGAGTTCTTTTAACTTTTCTTTATGAGCTACGCCAAAACGTTGTTCTTCATCAATTATCAACAACCCCAACTTTTTAAACTGAACATCATTTTGAATAATTCTGTGAGTACCGATTAAAATATCTATTTCGCCTTTTTTTACTTTTTTCAAAGTCTCCTCTTGTTGTTTCTTTGTGCGGAATCTTGAAAGCAAACCAACATTAATACCAAAATCTGCCATTCGTTCTGCAAAAGTTGTATAATGTTGGTTAGCAAGTATTGTAGTTGGCACTAAATATGCAACCTGATAACCATCAAAAGCAGCTTTAAAAGCAGCTCTTAAAGCAATTTCAGTTTTGCCGTAACCTACATCACCACAAAGAAGTCTATCCATAGGCACCGGTTTTTCCATATCCTTGTAAACATCATTGAGTGCTTCTAACTGGTCATCTGTTTCTTCATAGGGAAAAGTAGCATCAAAGCTTGTGTGCATATCTCCCTGAGGAGAATACTCAATACCACGGACTTTTTGCCGACCTGCATATAAGTTTATAAGCTGTTCAGCCATTTCTGCACAGTTTTTTCTAACTTTCAGTTTAGTTTGCGCCCACTGTGTTCCTCCAAGTTTATTTAGTTTAAGTGTACTTCCTTCTTTACCAACATATTTATATAACACATCAAGCTGATTAGCAGGTACATACAAATTATCATCACCATTAAACTTAATTTGTAAATAATCAGATGTTGCACCCTCAACTGTCATAGTTTTAATACCGGCAAAAATACCTATGCCGTGGCTTTGATGAACAACGTAATCACCAACGTGTAAATCTGTAAAACTTTTTATGCGTTCCTGATTGGTATTTGCTTTTTTTCTTCTGACTTTTTTTACGCTTCCGAAAATTTCGCGATCACTAACAACAGCAAGCTTTATAAGTGGATATTCAAATCCGTTATTAAGTTCACCCTTTGTAATTATAATCTCTTTTGCTTTAGGTACATTTTTCATATCTTCTATATAAACAGAATTAATATTAATGTCATTTAAAGCATCTGTCAAGTTTCTTGCCTTTACATCCGTTCCTGCAAGAATTATAACGGAAAAACCTGATTTTTTGTACCTACTTACTGCATCGTAGAAAAAGTCAGTCTTTCCGTGGAAAGTAACTTGTTCTTTTGTTGTAAGTTTAAAATTTTTAACCGGTTTATAATCCGGGGACGACGTTAAAATATCGTACATACCAACAAGAGTTTTCTTTTCAAGCCTGATTAATGCTTCCTTATAATTATAAACCCAACTACCCTCCACTCCGGGAATTTTTCCTTTTTCAATAAATGATACTATAGTATCATCAATCCTTGTCTGCATCGCTTCAGCAGCCTTACCTATAAGGAAGGGTTCAAAGAAAAAGAATTTAGTTCCATTATCTGTATAATCAAGTATTGTAGGTAATTTATTTCCGTATATAACCGGGATATATTTATCTATTGACGGAAAAACACCTGAATTTTCCAACATTTCAATATCTCTGTAAATCCGTCCCTTATCAATTGAGGACGCAGAAATCTCTTTTAATTTTTTCAGCAGTTCATTTTTTATTTCATTTGTTAATATATATTCAGTTGCAGGAATAACCGAAACATCAGAAATTCTGTCAACTGTTCGTTGACTTAAGGGATCAAAAGTTCTTACGGTATCAACCTCTGTATCAAAAAGTTCTACTCTGTACGGTAAATCAGAGTTAAAAGGATAAAAATCAATAATACCCCCGCGAATACAGTACTGTCCCTGACCTTCAACAATTTCTTCTCTTTTATATCCCAAAATTTCGAAACGTTCTTCTAAATTTTCTTCAACATCATTACCCTCAGCAAATACAATCTGCTGATCTTTATACATTACTGCATCTGCAGTTACACTAAGCAAAGCCGAAATAGTAGTTATAACAACAAAATTCCTGTTATTGTTCATATAATCCAAAACCTGTAATCTGTTGGACAAAATATCATTTCCGGAAGTTTCAATATCATAAAAAATCAATTCTTTATCAAGGAATAGCATACAGTCAGAATTATAAAATTTCATATCGTCAAATATTCTGCCGGCTGTTATTCCATCGGCCGTAACAATTACAGATGAACTGTTACATTTTTGAGCAACAGAAAAAGCGAAGTGTGAAGCAACTGCTTCAGACACACCGCTGATATTGATTGGATTTATTTTATTTTCAATTGCATTTGTAATTTCAACAAACTCTTCTGATTTGTATAGAAGTTTTTCGAAACCCTTATTAACCATATAGAATTCTCCGTTTATGAAATTTAATTTTCATTAATTGCTTTTTTAAAAATAAATTTTCTTACCTCTTATTTACATAATATGTATTCAACTATGCATATTTATGATTCTGAAAATCAAAAATGGTTAAGTTATCCACAATAAAAACATTGAAACATAAGTTATTCACAGATTTATCCCACTTATCCACAGGGTGTTTTTAGTGTTTTTATAAATAAAATATACAAATATTCAATTTACATAATATTTTTTTAGTATTATTTACATATTTTTTGTTGCAACAGCATTAAGGTCAGATTTTGCAAAATTTTCTTTTTTATATTCAAAATATCCTCTTGCGGCAATCATTGCAGCATTATCCGTACATAAAATAAGTGGTGGATAATGTAGTTTAATTCCACTTTCGGTTGCATACTTTTCAGCAAGCTCACGAAGTTTAAGATTAGCCGCAACGCCACCTGCAAGACACACATCTCTTACTCCCTCTGCCTTTGCTACCTCAATAAGTCTTGAAGCTAAAACATCACATACACAAAACTGGAATGATGCAGCAATATCAGCAACCGGTATTTCTTCGTTGTTTTGTTTCATTTTGTGAATCAAGTTAATAACATTTGTCTTTACACCGCTAAAACTAAAATCAAGTGAGTCATCAAATGATACTTTAGGGAATTTAAAGGCGTGTTCATCACCATTTACGGCAGTTTTCTGAATTTGAGGTCCACCGGGATATCCAAGTCCCAAAACTCGCGATATTTTGTCAAAAGCTTCACCTGCAGCATCATCACGTGTTTTTGCTACAACTCTATATGAATCATAATCATCTATCTTTGCAATTGTAGAATGTCCTCCGGAGGCAACCAAGCATACGAATGGTGGTTTTAATTCCGGCGAAGAAATATAATTTGCACTTATGTGACCTTCAATATGATGTACTGCGATAAGTGGTTTGTTAAGTGCCAAAGCCAATGATTTTGCATAGTTTACACCCACAAGTAAAGCACCAACCAAACCCGGTGCATAAGTTACAGCAATGGCATCTATATCGTCAAAGGTAAAACCGGCTTCCCTTAAAGCTTCATCAACAACTCCTGAAATACATTCAATATGCATTCTTGATGCAACCTCCGGCACTACACCACCAAAAAGCTTATGCTTTTCTATTTGTGATGCAATTATATCTGATTTCACGTCAAATTTATCTGTATATTCAACTACTGCCGCCGATGTTTCGTCACACGAACTTTCAATAGCAAGTATTCTTGTCATATCAATCAATCCTTTCGCTAAGGGTTTTGGTCATAAGTAATGCACTTTCTGTTGGATTTTTATAATAATTCTTACGTTCTCCTACTTTTTTAAAACCATTTTGTTTGTAAAGTGATATTGCTTTACAGTTACTTTCACGTACCTCTAAATTTATAAAAAACAAATTATTAGCTTTACATATTTTAATGAGATTATGAACTAAAGATGATGCAATTCCTTTTCGTCTGTAATCAGGGTGAACTGCTACATTTGTAATTTCTCCACCGTCAATAGTCAACCACATTCCGGCATAACCTACCAAATCACCGTTATTATTAAAAACACCAAAATAACACGTATCGTTACTGCGTAAATCACCTAAAAACATTGTTGAAGACCATGGATCGGAAAAACACTTTTTTTCAAGTTCAACAAGTTCATCAATATTATCTTCGCTAAGTAAAACCACGTCAAAAATATCAAACATTCCTTCCATCAAACTTCTATAAATTTATATCCTGCTGCCTTATAAAGTCGGTTGCTTACTGCAAGATTAATCCCTTTATCATCTACATCTTCTACAAAAATTATATCAACATTTTCAGCATCAAAATCTCTCAGATGTGAAAATAAAGTACTTGCATATTCATCGGGATTATCACCCATATATTTAACTATGCAATTTTTTGGCATGTCATACTTATTATGACACATAATACCAATCGTTTTGTATTGTGAATATACATTTAAAATATGTTTTGATATATTGCCTCTGACAACATAAACATCTGCTTTGGGTGCATAGTGTTTATACTTTACACCCGGTGATTTAGGAACTTCTCCGTCTTTAAATTCATAATTTTTAACAACTTCACCCAATACCTCACAAAGTTGTTCATACGTAACACCGCCCGGACGCAAAAGTTTGGGAATCTTTTCGGTTACATCGATTACTGTAGATTCAAGACCCACATCACAGCTTCCACCATCCAAAACAGCATCTATTTTACCATTCATATCATCAATAACGTGCCTTGCTGTAGTCGGACTTGGTTTACCTGAGGTATTGGCAGATGGTGCTGCAATGGGTATTTTACAAATATCCAGTAAATTATGTGCTACTTTATGGCTTGGCATTCTGACAGCTACTGTATCCAGACCGGCACTGACCTCAAAAGGTATATTATCAGATTTTTTCATAACTATTGTAAGGGGACCGGGCCAGAATGCATCCATTAATTTTTTTGCATTTTCATTTATTTCATCAACAATTTCATAAAGTTGTGATATGTGTGCAATATGTACTATTAAAGGATTATCTGCAGGACGTCCCTTGGCGGCAAAAATTTTAAGACAAGCATCTTTGTCAAGAGCATTTGCTCCAAGTCCGTAAACTGTTTCCGTAGGAATGGCAACAAGCCCGCCACTTCGCAAAATGTCGGAAGCACGGGCTAAATCCATACTGTCAGTACCTAACAATAATGTATTCATTATTCTTCATCACCTTTTAATTTTTCAGCCTGGAAGTAGGTTGTAAGAGCATCAATGATTTCATCCAAATCACCATTCATAATTGCATCAAGCTTATATAACGTAAGTCCGATTCTATGGTCACTTACACGTCTTTCAGGGAAATTATAGGTACGTATACGTTCACTTCTGTCACCTGTACCAACCTGACTTTTACGCTGTTCGGCAATTTCGTCATGCTGTTGGCTCTGTAACAAATCGTACAGTCTTGAACGCAAAATTTTCATACCTTTTTCCTTATTTTTAAGCTGAGATTTTTCATCCTGACAAGATACAACCAAGCCTGTAGGAATATGTGTAATACGTACAGCAGAGTCAGTTGTATTTACGCACTGTCCTCCGGGACCGCCTGCACGGAACACATCAATTCTGAGGTCATTCTGATTAATTTCAACTTCTACTTCTTCAACTTCAGGCAAAACTGCAACCGTAACAGTAGAGGTATGTATTCTACCACCGCTTTCTGTTGAAGGAATACGCTGTACACGATGTACACCACTTTCCCATTTCAGTCTGCTGTATGCCCCCTGACCGCTGATACCAAAGGAAACTTCCTTTATACCACCAAGTTCGGTTTCATTCATACTGAGTATTTCTGTCTTCCATCTTCTTGCTTCAGCATACATAGAATACATTCTGAAGAGATTTGCAGCAAATAAAGCCGCTTCATCACCGCCTGCACCACCACGAATTTCAATAATAACATTCTTTTCGTCATTAGGATCTTTTGGTATAAGCAAAATTTTAAGTTCTTCCTCGTATGCGGCTATTTTTTCTTTTGATTCATCATATTCTGCCTGAACAAGTTCACGGAAATCCTTATCAAGATTTTCTTCAAGCATTGCTCTTGCTTCGTCTGCATCTTCTTTTGCCTTTTTATATTCATTGTATTTTTCTACAATAGGTGTAAGGTCTGCGTGCTCCTTACAAAGCTTGGTAAATTTAGCCTGGTCGGCAATTACCTCGGGAGAGCTTATGTCTTTTGCAAGCTCATCGTATCTTTGCTGTAAAAATGATAATTTATCAAACACCGTTTAAATTCTCCATTTCGTTTATTTTAGGTTAAGTTGACCAAGTGATGACTTTTTCAGATATTCATTAATAAAACCGTCAATATCTCCGTCCATAACCGCACCAATATTGCCTGCTTCAAAGTTTGTTCTGTGATCTTTTACAAGGTTGTAAGGATGGAATACATATGAACGAATCTGACTTCCCCAAGCAATGTCCTTTTGTTCTCCTTTTAAATCCTCAATTTTCTCTTTTTGTTCACGTTCTTTTATTTCAAACAATTTAGCTTTAAGCATTTTCATAGCTGTTTCACGGTTTTTGTGCTGTGAACGTTCCTGCTGGCACGAAACAACAACTCCGGTAGGTATATGTGTAATACGTATAGCACTGTCAGTTTTATTGATATGCTGACCACCCGCACCACTTGAACGGTAAGTATCAACTCGTAAATCTTCTGGATTAATATCTATTTGAATATCATCGTCAATTTCAGGCATCACATCGCAAGATGCAAAAGAAGTATGACGTCTTCCTGAAGAATCAAAAGGAGATATACGTACCAAACGGTGAATACCTTTTTCACATTTTGCATACCCAAAGGCATTAACACCTTCAATCATAATAGTAACACTCTTAAGACCGGCTTCATCACCTTCAAGGTAATCAAGAATCTCCACCTTAAAGCCTCTTCTTTCTGCCCATCTTGTATACATTCTCATAAGCATTTCTGCCCAATCCTGAGCTTCTGTGCCACCTGCACCGGGATGAATTGTCATAATTGCATTATTTTTATCATATGGCTCTGAAAGTAATGTTTCAAGACGCATATCTTCAAGGTTTTTGACAAAATCTTCATAACCCTCTACAACTTCATCAAGAACAGACAAATCCTCCATTTCATTACCTAATGAAACAAGTGTAACCAGATCCTCCCACTGAGAGTAAAGCGTTTTATATCTTTCAATTTTATCTGATAACTGCTTAGTTTTTTGCAGAACCTTTTGTGCATTTTCCATATCATTATAGAAATCAGGTTCTCCTGCCTTAGCTTCAAGTTCCTTTATTTCAGATTCAGTTCCTGAAATGTCAAAGTGAATCCCTCAATTCGTTTATGTCTTTTTCAAGAGTGTCTAAAGAAAGACGATATTCTTCAAACTCTAACATACTATCAACCCTTTCAGTTTAAAATTTATTATAATATTTATTTACCACAACATTTTTTATACTTAAGTCCGCTTCCGCAAGGACACATATCATTTCTTCCTATTTTATCTTCATTTTTTACAGGTGCTTTTTTTAAAGAACCGTCACCGGATGTTTTTATTGGTTCTGCCACTTGTTCTCGTTTCATTTCAGCATTTGTTTTAGCATGATATAACATTTTTACAGTATCTGTTTTAATGTTATTTACCATTTCTTCAAACATATCCATACCTTCAATTTTGTATTCAACAACAGGATCATGCTGACCGTAAGCACGAAGACCAATACCGTTTTTAAGCTGATCCATTGCATCAATATGTTCCATCCATTTGTTATCAACGGACTTAAGTAAAGCAATACGTTCAAGTTCACGCATTCTCTTATCACCGTTTTCATCTAAACCAAACTCATCTTCTCGCTGACTGTAAAACTCAGTAACCTTTTTCATAATTATATTTTTAAACTCAACTTCATCAAAGCTGAATTTTTCGTCACCGAATTCCGGTACAATACCGAAAGTCTGATGCATCATAGGTTCATAATTTTCCCATACCCATTCATCTGCAAATTGCATACCTCCGCATACGGATGATACAATGTTATCAACAACACTTTCTATCATAGACATAATATTTTCGTGAATATCATCACCCGAAAGAACTTTCTGACGTTCACCGTATATAATCTCTCTCTGTTTATTCATAACATCGTCATAATTCAAAACATGTTTACGGATATCAAAGTTTCTTGCCTCAATTTTTTTCTGGGCACCCTCAATTGTATTTGACAAAATTTTAGCATCAATAGGATCATCTTCATCAAGACCAAGTCTGTCAACAACCATAGAAATTCGCTCAGAGCCAAAAAGTCTCATAAGATCATCCTGAAGCGAAATGTAAAATCTTGATGAACCAACATCCCCCTGTCGACCGCTTCGACCGCGCAACTGATTATCAATTCGTCTGCTTTCGTGACGTTCTGTGCCTATAATAAATAATCCTCCTGCCTCAACAACTTTCTTGCGTTCTTCTTCAGTCTTTACTTTAAATTCATCATAAAGATTTTTATAAGTTTCTCTTGCTTCTAAAATCTCATTATCATCAGTTTCAGCAAAACCTGTTGCTTCTGCAATAAGCGCATCGGAATACTCCATTTTACGCATCTGCTCTTTTGCCATAAATTCTGCATTACCACCAAGTACAATATCTGTACCACGACCTGCCATATTGGTTGCAATTGTAACTGCTCCGAATTTACCTGCCTGTGCAACAATTTCGGCTTCTTTTTCATGGAATTTTGCATTTAACACACTATGCTTGATTCCTTTTCTTTTTAGCAAAGCAGAAAGCTGTTCTGATTTTTCAATTGTAATAGTACCAACCAATACCGGCTGTCCCTTCTTGTTACATTCTTCAATTTGTTTAACAACAGCATTGAATTTTCCATTTTCATTCTTATACACGACATCATTATAGTCAATTCTCTTTAATTCTTTGTTGGTAGGAATTACCACAACATCCAGTCCGTATATTTCTCTGAATTCCTGCTCTTCTGTTTCCGCAGTACCGGTCATACCTGCAAGTTTAGTATAAAGACGGAAGAAATTCTGGAATGTTATTGTTGCCATTGTTCTGCTTTCACGTTCAACTTTAACGTGTTCTTTAGCTTCAATTGCCTGATGCAAACCGTCACTGTATCGTCTGCCTTCCATCATACGTCCCGTAAACTCATCAACAATTATAACCTGTCCGTCTTTAACTACATAGTTCTGGTCACGATACATTGTTCCATGAGCTTTGATAGCCTGATTAATATGGTGATGTAAAAGCATATTATCAGGATCTGTCAGATTTTCAATATTAAACGCTTTTTCAGCTTTTTTTACACCGTTTGCAGTTAAAGTTGCCGTTTTGGCTTTTTCATCAACAATATAATCAGCGTCTATATCATCACTATTGTGAGTTTTGTCATCAGTTTCTTTTATTTTAAACATCTTAAGTGTACGTGCAAACTTATCAACAATGTCATATAGTTGTGTTGATTTAGAGCCCATACCTGAAATAATAAGTGGTGTTCTTGCCTCATCAATAAGAATGCTATCTACTTCGTCAACAATGGCATAACTATGTTCTCTTTGTACCTTTTGGGATTCATAAATAACCATATTATCACGCAAATAATCAAAACCAAGTTCGTTATTTGTTATATATGTTATATCTGCATTGTATGCTTCACGTCTTTCATCGTTTTCCATATCATGTAAAACAAGACCAACTTTCAGCCCAAGAAATTTATGCACCTTTCCCATCCATTCACTGTCACGCTTTGCAAGATAGTCGTTGACAGTAACAATGTGTACGCCTTTCCCTGTAAGTGCATTAAGATATGCAGGTAATGTAGAAACCAAAGTTTTACCTTCACCTGTTTTCATTTCTGAAATTCTGCCCTGATGTAAAACTATACCACCTATAATCTGTACTTTAAAATGCTTCATACCAAGTACACGCCATGCAGCTTCACGTACTGTAGCAAAAGCTTCGGGCAGAATATCATCAAGGGTTTCTCCGTTTGTAAGTCGTTTTTTAAAAACAAATGTATTATTTTTCAATTCCTCATCGGACATTTTTGAATATTGTTCTTCTAAAGACATAACTTTATCAACTAAAGGCATTATCTTTTTTATTTCTCTTTCGCTGTGTGTTCCAAATATTTTGGTTATTAAGCCCATTTGATTTACCTCACTTTAATATACTCACATATTTAAATACAATATATCTAATATATTCTAACACAAAAGAAAAAGAATTACAACATTAAATATTAATAAAGATGCAAATTTTCAAAAATTTAATAAATTAGGTATTGACATTGCAAAACAGTTCAAGTATAATGTAATGAGTGTTGTAGATTTACAGCACGCCGCCTACTATATCGGTAGCCGGAGGGAGGGAAATTTGTGTCAGAAATCAGAGTAAAAGAAAATGAATCTCTTGACAGTGCGCTTCGCAGATTTAAAAGACAGTGCTCAAAAGCAGGTGTTTTATCTGAAATTCGTAAGAGAGAACATTACGAAAAGCCAAGCGTAAAGCGTAAGAAAAAGTCAGAGGCTGCAAGAAAGCGTAAATTCTAATTTTAGAGGTAAAAAACTATGTCTCTTAAAGATAAATTGATGGATGACCTTAAATCTGCAATGAAAGATAAGGATACTATCCGTAAAAATGCAGTTCAAATGGTCAGAGCATCAGTGTTACAAGTAGAAAAAGACAACAAAATAACACTTGATGATGAAGGTGTTATCGAAGTTGTTGCCAAGGAAGTAAAGAAACGCAAAGATGTTCTTCCTGAGTATGAAAAAAGTGGTCGTCAGGATTTAATAGATGATCTCAGCAGGGAAATTGAAGTCTTGATGGCATACCTTCCACAGCAAATGTCTGAGGAAGAAATTGAAGCTTTAGTTATTGATGCTATTGCACAAACTGAAGCAAAATCAATGAAAGATATCGGTAAGGTTATGGCGGCTATAATGCCTAAAACAAAAGGTAGAGCTGACGGTAAAGTCATCAACCAGTTTGTAAGAAAGCATTTATCATAAAAAAATTAAGGAAGATGTTTTAACATCTTCCTATTTTTATTTATTTTATTAAATTTAAAATATTTTCAGGAATTGTTTCGTCACTGATTATTTCATCAATATCAGAAATATGACACAAATTGTTTAGGCAAGTCTTATTGAATTTGCTTTTATCACACAAAAACACAGATTTGTGTGATTTTTTTATCATAGCTCTTCTTAGTTGATTTTCTTCTATTGAATTATCAGTAAGATAACCATTTTCAGACAAACTTCTGCATGAAAAAAATACTATATCTGCATTGTAGTAGTTTATTGTTCTTATTGCATCTTCTCCTACATAAGAAAAAGATTTATTAATCATATGTCCGCCTGTAGAAATATTTTTTATTCCCATTTGTCCAAGTGCAAACGAAGCCTTAGCACTATTTGTTATAACTATTAAATTTTTAAAATCGGAAAGCAAAGGTATTAATGCAAAAGCACTTGTAGAACCGTCAATCATTATTGTATAACCGTCTTTTATAAAGTTTACAGCTTTTTGTGCCATTATAAACTTTGCACTGTTATGTTCCTGCTCTCTAAATGAAAAAGCTATTTTTTCATCGGCTGCATTTTTTATTAAAGTTGCTCCCCCGTGTGTACGCGTCACAATTCCTTTTTTTACTAATTTATCAAGATCTCTTCGTACCGTAGGTTTACTTATAAATAATTTTTCAGCTATTTCATCAACAGTAGTTATATCATTAATCCTTAAAATACTAATTATTTTTTCTTCTCTTTCATAAAATGGCATACATACAACTCCAATCAATTATTGAGCGTTTCAATCACATATTAAATCAATATCAGAACATTAAATTCAACACACAATAGACAAATTGACAGATTCTGATTGAATTTGTATAATTATAACATACTATATACAAGTTGTAAATTACTTTTTTCAGGAGACAGTTTTATGGATTATTTAAACATTATTAACAACGAAAAATGCGAATGCGGAAAAATACATTCTGCGAAGATTGATGAGTGTATTTCCGAAAAAGGTGCAATAAATAAGTTATCCGATATTATAAAAAAATATAACGGCAAAAAGGCATTTATTGTAGCCGATACCAACACATTTAAAGCCGCAGGAGAAAATGTATGCTCTGTTTTAGATAATAGCAATATACCATATTCAAAACACATATTCAAAGATGATAGGCTTGAGCCAAATGAAAGTGCGGTAGGTTCTGTTGTAATGCACTTTGACAAAGAATGTGACATTGTAATAGGCATAGGTTCAGGCGTTATAAACGACATAAGTAAAATACTTGCTAATACAGCAAAATGTACGTACATTATAGTAGCTACTGCACCTTCTATGGATGGTTATGCTTCCGCCACCTCCTCCGTTACTCGAGACGGACTTAAAATTTCACTTAACAGCAAATGTGCTAATGTTGTTATTGGTGATATAGATATACTTAAAAACGCTCCATTACACATGTTAAAATCAGGACTTGGCGATATGATTGCAAAATACGTAAGTATTTGCGAATGGCGTATTTCAAACCTGATTACCGGCGAATATTACTGTGAAAGGGTTGCAAATTTAATAAGAAATGCACTTAAAAAATGCGTAGATAATGCAGATAGTCTTTTAACAAGAGATGAAGATGCAGTAAAAGCTGTTTTTGACGGACTTGTGTTAGGCGGAGTTGCAATGAATTTCGCAGGACTTTCAAGACCTGCCTCGGGTGTTGAACACTATTTTTCTCACGTATGGGATATGCGTGGTGAAGAATTTAAAGCTCCTGTTGATTTGCACGGCATTCAATGTGCAATAGGCACACTAATGGCATTGAAAATTTATGAAAAAATCAAGAAAGTTACCCCAAACAGAAAAACAGCTACCGAATATGCAAAGAACTTTAAATACGAAGAATGGAAAAACACGTTAAAAGAGTTTTTAGGCAAAGCCGCAGATACTATGATTGAAATTGAAGAAAAAGAGCAAAAATACAACGTAGAAAAGCATTCTGTAAGATTTGACATAATAGCAGATAACTGGGACAAAATACTTAAAATAATTGATGAAGAATTGCCATCAAGCAAAGATATAGAAAAACTGCTTGATAAAATCAACGCTCCTAAAACTCCGTCTCAGATAGGAATTGACGAAAAGGATAATAGCACTGCTTTTAAAGCAACAAAAGATATACGCGATAAATATGTTCTTTCAAGACTTGCATGGGATTTAGGTGTAATTGAAGAGATTATATGAGGAGGCTTTAAAATGAAATCCATATTCAAAACTATAGAACACAGTTGTGATTTATGTGTAGTCGGCGGAGGACTTTCCGGCACAATAGCTGCACTTTCAGCCGCACGTCACGGTTTGAAAGTTGTACTTATTCAGGACCGTCCTGTACTTGGCGGCAACTGTTCTTCGGAAATCCGTATGTGGGTACGCGGTGCACTTGGTTACTGGAACAGAGAAACAGGTATACTTACAGAATTCGAAGAAGAAAACATATACCGCAACCCTACACTTACTCCCACCTTATGGGACAGCGTATTATTCGGTAAAATCAAGGAAAATAAAAATATCACGTTATTACTTAATACATCATGTTTAGATGCGGAATGTACCGAAAACAAAATCACAAGTGTTACAGCATGGCAGTTAACTACATATTCATGGCATAAGGTAACAGCAAAATATTTTGCAGACTGTTCAGGCGACAGCGTGCTTGCTCCTCTGTCAGGTGCAAAATACAGAATTGGCAGAGAAGCAAAAGAAGAATTTAACGAGACAATAGCCCCAAAAGTTGCCGACAGTAAAACTATGGGTATGAGCATTCTTCTTCAGGCAAGAGAAACAGACCATCCTGTCAAATTTATTCCACCTGAATGGGCAAATGTATATGAAACAGATGACGACATAGACATTAAAGCAAACAATGTAAAGTACAGTGAAATACGAAGTCATGAAATTGGTACAAGCGGCGGAAATCTGTGGTGGATAGAGCTTGGTGGAGATACTAAAGCCATAGCAAACACAGAAGAAACAAGAGATGAACTTTTAAAAATAGCACTTGGAATATGGGATCATATGAAAAACAGAGAAGATCACGGATATGATAACTGGGAGCTTGAATGGGTAGGATTTTTACCTGGCAAAAGAGAAACGGTACGTTACATAGGTGAACACATACTAACACAAAACGATATTTACAATGAAGGGAAATTTGACGATATAGTAGCATATGGCGGATGGCCTATGGACGACCATAATCCAAAGGGATTCAAAGCAAACTCAATTGATGATAAAGCTTCTGTTTGCTATCCTGTTCCTTCACCTTACGGAATACCTTACAGATGTTTGTATTCTGATAATATCAAAAACCTTTTCTTTGCAGGCAGAAACATAAGTGCAACACATGTGGCAATGAGCTCCACACGTGTAATGGGTACATGCTCGCTGTTAGGTCAGGCTGTAGGTACTGCAGCCTCCATATGTTTTAAAAACAATCTTAAACCTGAAGAATTAAAGGGTAAATATATAATAACTTTACAAAACACTCTTATGAATGACGGCATATTCATTCCCTTCACCACAAGAAAGATAAGTGATATTACAAAAGAGGCAAAACTCAATCTTTCAGATACGGACAAGGATACTTTATTCAACGGTATTGAAAGACCAAGATATGAAGACGATGAGGGAAATAAGGTTGCCCTTAACAAAGGTGACAGTATTGAATTTTCATATACAGACGAAACACACATTAACACCCTGAGGATTCAGTTTGACCTTGATTACAAACGGTTATCTGTTTCTCCAAACCGAAAAATGAGAATATTCGCACAAAAGCTTCATGAAGGTCTTGATTTTGTACCCGTAAAGGTTGCTAACACTATTGTTAAAGATTTTGAAGTATATGCAGACGACGAATTGATATACAAAAACAAAAACAACTACTATTCACTTGCAAAAATAAAAATCAACAAAGCTGTTAAAAAAATATCCGTAAAATTCAACGACACATGGGGTGCAGAAAAGGTAAATATTTTTGCATGTGATTTTATTAAGGAGGAATTTTAATTATGCGTAAAATTATTATAGAAGGGCATAGAGGTGCATGTGCACTTTATCCCGAAAACACGTTACTTTCATACGAAAAAGCTATGGATATGGGGGTTGATGCTTTTGAATTTGACATATGGCTTTCAAAGGACAAAGTACCTGTACTTATGCACGATGACAACCCATACAGAACATGCGGTGTTGCGGGACATCTGCGTGATATGACCTTGGAAGAAATTAAAAAACTAGACCCTTGTTATGAAGAAAAATTTGGTGATAAATTCAAAGGACAGGTTGAAGTCCCCACTTTAGAAGAAATGCTTAAAATGGTAAAAGAAAAAAATCCAAACTTCAAACTTGGCGTCGAAATCAAAGAATATACAGAAGAAACTGTTGATATTTCTGTTGCACTACTAAAAAAATACGGTTTTTTTGATAACTGCTGGTTTTATGCATTTAATGGCAGAATAATAAAATATCTTAAAGAAAAATATAATGCCCGTACAATGGGATATCCCGATTTTCAGATGAAAGAATTTATCTCCTATGAACACTATGATGAAATAGGCATTTCTATGTCAATTGCCAAATCAGAAGTATTCGATATCTATTCAAAAAAGGGTTTGTTGATGCATATGTATTGTGCAGATACAAAAGAAGATGTAGAATTCTGTATTCAAAGCGGTGCATCCTTAATTACTGCTAATGACCCAAGAACGCTTTTAGATATAATAAAATAAATTTCAAAAGACAATAAGGTTAAACTTATTGTCTTTTTTTGATATATTTAGTATAATAACTGTAACGGAATGCAAAGGAGTTGTTAATTATGATTACATTATTTAATAAAACAAATTGTATAGATATTTGCTGTAGTGATGAAGAATGCAGTTATGTAAAACTTGCGGCAGAAGATTTAGCAAAAGATATTCAACGTGTAAATTCCAATAATCTGAGTCCGGATATTATTAGTAACCCGTCTTCTTCCTGCATTGTTATAAAAACGCTTAACAAAACTGAAAAAGCTGAAATAACAAAGGAATTTGAATCATTTACCATAAAAATCGTAAACAACAATATATGTATCACAGGTAACGGATATTTGGGTACAATGTGGGGAATATATACATTTTCTGAAAAATATCTTGGTATATCACCTTGCTATCTGTTTGACGACTACAAAATACAAAAAAAAGAAAGTCTTGCAATAGATTGTATGGACATAAACGATTATCCAAAAACTTACGGTTTCAGAGGTTTTTTTATAAATGATGAAGATTTACTTACAGATTGGGTGGAAAGCGGCGGAAAGAGAAATATAGACTATCCATTCTATCACTCAACGGTTGACACTTCCGTAATTGACAAAGTTGTAGAAACAGCTTTACGCCTAAAAATAAATTTGATAATTCCCGCATCGTTTCTGGACATTGATAATCCACCGGAAAAAGCAATTGCCGACTGTGTTGCAAAACGAGGAATTTTTTTAAGCCAACATCACATTGAGCCATGCGGAGTATCGTACTTTACTTACGAAAACTATTGCAAAAAAAATGAGCTTCCTGAACAACCGTCATTTGTAACAAACAAAGAAGCAATGACTAAAGTATGGAAATATTATGCGGAAAAATGGGCAGAATACGACAATGTTGTATGGCAATTAGGTTTACGTGGTAAAGCCGACAGACCTGTATGGGCAAACGATAGTGCAGTATCTGATGATGTAAAAGAACGTGGAAAGTTAGTTTCGAATGCCATATCAACACAATATAATATAATTAACGAAGCAACAAAAGGATGTGCGAAATATTTTTCATCCACATTATGGATGGAAGGTTCGTACCTTTTTGCAAACAAAGCCTTAAAATTTCCTGAAAATACAATAATTATATTTTCCGATATAGGTATAAATCAAATGTACGGAACAGATTTTTATGATATAAAAAGACTTGAAGACTACAGCTACGGAATATACTATCACGTACAATATTGGGGACACGGACCACATCTTGCTCCTCTTACAGGTATAGAAAAACTATTGTATAATCTAAAGTCGGCAAAAGAAAATGGCGATACCAAATATTGTATATTGAATGTTTCAAATATAAGAGAATTCACATATGAAATTAAGGCATATTCCGAAATGTTATGGGATATGGATTCATTTACAGTTGAAAACTATGAAAACAGATACATCGAAAAATACTTTAATGGAAATAAAGATGTACAAAAAACAATTAAAGATTATTATAGTTCCATTGCTGAACTGGATTGTAAAGCACTGGAAAATCATGCTTCACACTTATTTAATTATAAATATGATATTGTGGCAAACGGAATTAAAAATTTTGTTGTAAAAGACGGTATGACAGTTGCCTGGGGCAAAAGAATACTAAACCACTTAAAAGATAATAATCCGGAGGAAATTACTTCACATTTTAAGGAAATATACTATGCAGTCAAACAATCGTCATCAGTACTAAAATCTTTAATTGAAAAAATGAAAGATACAGAACAAAAATTAAATGAAAGTCAATTATTACACTACAGGATAAAATGGATAAATTCTGCTAATATAATGTACGGCTTATATTCTTGGTACTGTGCAGTTTATGAAGCATATGAAAATCCCGATAAATGTAAAGAAAAACTTGAACAAGCCATAAAACATATTGAAAACATTCTGGAATACAGAAAATGTGCAGAATACAGTGAATTTAGAAATTGGTATCGTGGCGATACAAAGCTTAAAACTTCTTTATTATTAACAGCTACTCAGGAACTAATTGATATTTTATAAATAAAAGGCATCCAAAAGATGCCTTTTAATATTCTATATCCCAGATATCATCTAAATTTATTTCTGTCTTTACAACGGTAAGCTTTCTGAATACAAGATCAATTTTAGTGACAATTCCTTCTGCAGAAACATATTCCCCATCAGAATAATAAACCACCTTTATCATCATTCCTATTTCAACTGATTTCATTTTATCGGAAAGTTCTTCGGCTTTATCTTCCGCTATTTCGTGTTTAGGTACAATAACTCTTTCCTTTTCCTTTATAAGGTCATAAAACCCTTTAAGTGCCGCAAATGGCATAAACTGTCCTGCTCTGTCACTCACCGTTATGCCCTCCTATCAATTTATTTCTTTTTTTAGTAGTTGCCTTTTCATACAAATTCATACCGCTTAAAACGGCATTCTTACCAAATTTTTTACGTATATCAATTATTGCACGCTGTTTATTTCGTTCCTTTTCCGTTTCTGCAATATCAGTGAATAAATCAAATGACATATAATCCTGATGAACAAGATGATTTACTCCTATTGTTATTTTTCTTATAGGATACTTTCTATCTGTAGTCTTTTTGAAATATTCAGTAAAATATTCCATAAGTTTTTTTCTTGAATCCGTATATTCGCCTATTTTCATAATTCCGCCGGATGACTTTCTTGCCTCTTTGGAATATCCGATTGATAACGAAATGCAGTCTGTAACCAAATTTTTATCTACCATATCAAGTACCATTAAATCAACCATTTCCTTTACAGCAAGCAAAGCATCTTCAAAGACATAATCCTCAAATAAAATCTGACTGTTTGAAAGTGAATTTGTTTTTGCTTTAAAATTTTTAATTTCACTTATAGTACATGGTTCAATTCCCTTTGCATGATCTATAATAAATTCTGCATTTACTCCAAATTCCTTGTACAGTATTTTTTCATCAAAATGTGCAATATCATAAAGTGTGTATACACCGTATTTTTGAAGTCTTTTCTCAATTCCCCTTCCAAAGTTCCATATATCAGTAAGCGGTCTGTGATGCCATAATGTCCTTTCGAATTCATTCTTATCAAGATATCCAATGTGGTCACTTACATGCTTTGCCGTAACATCAAGTGCAACCTTTGCAAGAAACATATTTGTTCCAATACCTGCAGTAGCGCATATTCCGGTTTCTTCATATACCGCATCAATAATCATCTGTGCCAATTCCTTTGGTGTTTTATTGTATAGTTCAAGATATGAGGTTATATCAAAAAAACATTCATCAATTGAATACACATGAATATCATCTTTACTAACATATCTAAGATAAACAGAATATATATTTGCAGAATACTCCATATAAAGTTTCATTCTCGGCATGGCTGTTATATATTCAATATCATCAGGTATCTGAAAAAGTCTGCACCTGTTTTTTATACCTAATTCTTTAAGAGCGGGTGTAATAGCAAGACAAATTGCACCTTTACCTCTTGAAGGATCTGCCACCACAAGATTTGTTTTAAAAGGATCAAGACCTCTTTCGACACTTTCAACAGAAGCATAAAAACTCTTTAAATCTATACACAAATAATATTTATTCATTATTACGCCTCCTTTCCAGTATAAATATATTATACCCTTTTTGATATATAAAATCAACCAAAACATCTGTATTGACAATAGAAAAAAATTATGATATCATTAATTGGTTTATAAAAAAGCGGAAACTTTTCGGAGGTTTATTATGATTTTCAATATAGGCTTTGTTATAACAAACATTATGCTTGGAATAGGTCTTGCTATGGATGCCTTTTCAGTATCTCTTGCAAATGGTCTTAACGAACCATGTATGAAAAAAAGAAAGATGTTCTGTATCGCAGGTATGTTTGCTTTTTTTCAGGCATTGATGCCGATGCTTGGTTGGATATGTATACATACAATAGTTGAGCACTTTAGGGTTTTTGAAAAAATGATACCATGGATTGCGCTCATACTTTTATCTATTATTGGCGGAAAAATGTTAATTGAAGGAATCAAAAATAAAAATTGTGATCAATGTGATTCGCCCGGAATAGGTTTGTTTGGTCTTATAGTACAGGGTATTGCAACTTCAATTGATGCACTATCCGTTGGCTTTACAATTGCAAATCACGACCTGATTTCTGCTCTGACAGCTTCCATAATTATTGCATCCGTTACCCTTGCTATTTGCTTGTGTGGTGTTATAATAGGAAAAAAAGCCGGCACTACGTTATCAGGAAAGGCAGGAATGCTTGGCGGAATAATACTTATCGCAATTGGTATTGAAATATTTGTTTCAGGTTATTTTAATTTTTAATACACATATATAAAAAATCCGGTTATACTGACGTATTACCGGATTTTTTTGCGATGTATTAACGGAAAATATTAAGTCGAAACCGACGTTTTCTTATGATGAACTACTTAATAACTTAGCAATTTTTCATTTATACATCCCATTTAGGATTGTAAAGGTATAATTCATTACGTTCCGCTTCTGTTATACCAACCTTAAAAGCCTCCTGGAAAGCAACCATCATTGTACCAAAGCTGTGCCCGTCATTTATACGGGGCATAGTCTGTATATATGCCATAACCGTTCCTTTATCCTCGCCGAAGCCGGGGCAACACATACCACGGCAACAGCGTTCTGTTGAAAAGTCGGGGTTTATGCAAAATGTCATTAATCCCTCAAGACCGTCTTTTAAGCATTTCATATAGCTGTTTTTATCCAGTAAGCCAAGCTGCATACCAACTGAAAAACCGTAAAGGAAAAGTCCTGTGCCCGAAGATTCCTCGTAGGCATATTCGCAGGGGATTTCCTGTCTCCAAAGTCCGTGCTTTGACTGATACTTTCTAAGTGCATAGGCATGACGGGAAAAGTAAAGTTCTACCTTTCTTCTGTCCTTATGGTCCTTTGGCAGGTGAGCAACAAGCTCCGTAAGGGCTATAAAGCCCCAGCCGTTACCTCTGCCCCAATGGTCTTCGGTAATTGTGCCGTCGGCAATAAAGTTTCTGCACTGATGTACAAGACCTGTATTTGGGTCTAAAAGAACATCGTAGTGGCCAATAGCCTGTTTAACTGCTTCATCTATATACTCGGGCTTGTTAAGTGCCAGACCTGCATAAAGCAAAAATGGTGTTTGCGCCATAATGGAATCTATCCATATTTGCTCACGGCTTTTAACATGAGGGTTTTTCATTAAACCGTCAACGTCACGTGGTGCTGTCATTGCCTCTTTAGCATATTCACGGATATAACCCTCCCATTCAGGAAGATAGCCTTTATAAAACGCATAGGCGGCAGCTATTCCTCCAATTTTGTATGCTTGAAAGTTGTATCTCTTATCCTTTGTGGATTCGGGAAACTTTCTTATGTAATCTAAAACTGTATTTTTAAGTTCTTCATCATTTGTATTTTCAGCAGTTTTAAGTGCCGCAAATAATGCTAAAATTCCCGGATACTGTACAACTTCATGGGCCACTTCGGCATCACTGATAAATTTATTAAATAGATTTTTTGATATTTCGTTTACGTTCATTTTGTCCTCCGCATTATTCATAAACTAAAAGCGCCACAGGCAATGCTCCACTTATAACAAGGAAGAATTCATCATCTTCCGCAAGTAAACTTGAAGGTGCACGGTCTTTAACAAATAGTTTGTTCTCTACGTCACAATTTATGGTAATTGTTGAGGCAAGGTTCAGAACCTGATGCTGAATTGCACCTGAAGGTCTTACAATCTCAACTCTTATATAATCACCGTCTTTTTCCTTAATTGTACCCTTTACTGCACGCCAAGCATAGAATGCAGGTGAACTTGAATCACCTTCATTTATGATTAAATCATTTTTAAAATCGTAAAACGTTTTTACGCTTCCTTCATTTGCATGACCGAAGTAGTCTATACCAATGCTTACAACATCACCAACATTAACAATTCTGCCGTTGTTATCTATAACATTAAGATTTCCGTTAGTTTGTCTGTAAAGTACAGTATTACCAAACATACCTGCGGTAGTTGCATATGTAATCTTAGAATATTCCTCTCCATTTTCGTCAATTATCTGTGAAATCTTGGTTACAACGCCCTTGTATGTTGTATTCAGGTAATTTGTGCGTGCTTCTGCATTTTCCGGATATTCCCATACAAGGTAGTCTGCCGCAATTGCACCCTTTTCCATACCTATTGGAATTTGATAATACGCATTTTCACCTGACTCAGGATAGTAAACCGTACCTTTGAAAAGTCTGTAATTAGAAATAAAAAATTCTTCTTCATCAACATCTGTACGTGTAGAATGAGGTACTGCAAAAACAGGTGTAGATGACTTTATCTGAATCACATTGTGAAATGTGTATGCAGGCTGATACCAACGCTTACCGCTTCCTCCTACATTGTTGTAGGCAATTTCGTGAAATGGAAGTTCCGGATGTGACTGAGTTGCAAGCATATAAATTTCACACACAAAACCTGCGGCATTTGTACGTATTAAAACAGGCTGTCTTTTTGGTGTGGTACCGCCCTGATTAAGCATTGTAATAACACCCGATGTATTTTTGGTTGAAAATATACCTTCTTTGTCACGTATTTTTACATTCTTTGCACAGTCTACATTTGCTATACTGCCGTCTATGCGCATAACCCTTAAAACAAGGTTACTGTCCAGCCCTATCTGTTCCTTATAGTTTACAATGTACACCATTTCAAGCTGGTTTGAACGTACGTGAATTTCGTATACAATTTCACCGTACTTATCTGTGTAGAATATGTAGGAATCGCCTATTAAAACCTCATTAAAGTCGGAAATTGCAACCTTTGAATATTTAAGTTCCCTGCCGTCACCTGTAAGCACATAACCGTCGGCATCAAGAGAGCCTACAACCATTGTATCGTTTTTGGTGCAAACCCGAATAACAAGTGTGTGATTTGTACTTTCGGGATCTACAACAGTAACTATGTCGTCCACATGAAGTGAAAGAGCATCTATTTTGTCACCGTATCCGTTTTCTATGCGGTAGTTTTTATAGTCGTCAAACTTATACTCTGTGCCATCTTCAAGTGCAAGCACCATATCCTTTGTATTGTTAACAACAATTTTGCCTGCCTTTAAGCTTTCTAAAATAACAACTTCATATACTCCGTCTTCGTCGTTATCTATAAGCTTTGCATTGCCTGATTTTATTTTGAACTTTTCACCATACTGTGCACTTTTTACAATTTTATTGTTCCAGATAACTGTTGAATCCTTGCCAATGGAATAAGACACGGATTTTCCGGAATCCGTAACAGTATTTACCTTCATATTTGAATAGCCCTTAAGGTTGTCTGCACTTATTTCCACTATTTCATTACCTGAAGGTGAAATGTATATAAGTTCTTTTTCCTCACTGTCCTTTGACTGAGTATAGTAAAATTCAACTGTCAAGCCCAAAAGACCTTCAATATCCATATTTGCTGAAAAATAATTTTCGTTATCTATTGTAACGTAATTTTCCTTTGCAAGATTGTGTGAAAGTGATGTATAGTCGTCTGCACGAAGCACACCTTTTTTCTTATATGCATTGAACTTTACACGAAGAAGTGTTCTGTCATTCTGTACATTAAAGAACACATTGTTGTTTGAAAAATACTGTACGGGAAGCTCTACATTAAGAGCATTATATGCCATACGTACTGCAGCCGCTTTTGAAATTGGTCTTTCAATACCATCGGCAATTACGCCATCAAGCAAACCTATTTCGGATGCAGTTTTAAGGTACGCCTGTGTAACATCGCCCTTATCATAGCTTGCCGCTACTATCTGATAGCCTAAAAAGTTTACAAGTATACGCATTGCGTCTCCGTAAGTAATTGGAGATTCAGCCCTTATGCGTCCGTCTGAAGATGGGGAAATGTAGCCCATTGAATACGCATACATTATTGCATCATAAGCCCAGTGATTTACTGTAAGGTCTGTAAACACAGGCTCTTTATTTACCACAGTTATTTCACCGCAACCTGTAAGATTAACGCAAAGCTTAATAAATTCCGCACGTGTTGGTACAGAATTATCTGACCAGGTATCGGCATTTATAACACCTAAAGCGTCTAATACTCCGAAGTCTTCGTTATCTACATCTCCCAAAGGCTTCGCCGCAGAAGCCGTAAAGGAGAACAGTGAAATAATTATGCAAATTAATGTTATAACTGATGTTAATTTTTTCATTATCTCACCTCCGTAGTTATCTTGTTATGAATCTGTAAAGAATTGTTGCAACCTGAGCTCTTGTGGAATTGCCCTTTGGAGCAAATGTTCCGTCACCCATGCCGTTTACAAAGCCTGCTGTGTTAAGAGCACCTACTGCTTCAGCCGCATAGGAAGAAATGTTTGCAAAATCTGCAAATTTTACATCTGATGGTGCAAATTCCACACCTGCGTGCTGTGCAAAACGGTATACCAGGACCGCCATATCTTCACGTGTTAAAAGATCGTTTGGATTCATTTTGCCGTCTGAACCTTTAAGCAAACCTGATTTGTACGCCGCACCTGCGTAGCCATAGAACCAGTCTGTGGAAGCAACATCGGAAAAGCTTGCCTTATTTACAGGTTCAAGACCAAATGTGTTGCATAGCATCTTTATCATTTCCGCTCTTGTAATATTATTATTCGGATAGAAATTGCCTGTATCGTCACCGCTTATAATTTCCTGCCAGTATAAGTAATGAATACTGTCAAATGCCCAGTGGCTTTCAGGAACATCAAGGAATAAAATCTTTTCTGTCTCCTGTTCCTTTTCGGGAGCAACAGTTTCTTCAAGATCCTTTTCAGGAATTATGCCAAACATATCATCTGTGTTTTTGTTGGAAGAAATTCCACCGGAAGAGCTGTCTCCTCCGCCACCGCCGCCGGATCCGCCTGATGAACCCTTAGCAGCTTTTTTAACTGCTTTTTCAAGAAGTTCAATTGTAGCATAGTCATTGCCTACAACTGCAACGGATACATCGTAAACATTATTTTCGTAATCGGAATTTCCGAGAAGTTCCATAAACGGCGCAATGTCTGCCCATGTAGCACTGCCTTCAACACCGCCTAAAACAAGTGCGTCGGTAAAGGAATTTTTAAAGCCTTCAACACCATCATTTACTTCATTTGCAAGTCTTTTTGCCATTGAAGCACATATATCTTCTGTTTTGTTGTCGTTATACACATTCATGTTATCCAATGTAACGCCAAGTCCGGAAAGCTCCGAAAGTACATCCGTAAGGCTTGCAGATGTTTTTTCATCCTCTAAAACGGCCATTACACAGGCAAGGTCAATATATTTCAAAATATCATCAACGTCTGTAAGTTCTTCACGGATTCCGTAAAGGATTTCGCCTATTGAGGAGGTATCCTCCACATCCTCAATAACGGACATATCGGCAACTATGCCCTTTAACTTCGCATTATCGGCAAAAACTGCTTTAACACCTGCTTTATCAGCTGTTTTAATTGTGTTTATAACAGAATTTCTGTCTGCCATTACATAAACTGTTTTTACCAATACTTCTCGCTGTGAAGTACCTGCATAAATGTCGTAGTTTGCACTTTCAGAAGGCACAAATTCAACTTCCCAGTTACCTTCTGCATCGGTTTCACCAACAAGAATTGATGCAATCTGCCCAATTTGTCCTTCTACGGAATTTGAGTAGTCCTTACCGCTGTAGAACACAGAAACTGTAACTGCTGTACCGGTTTGTACACCGTCCTCTGTACCGCTGATTATTAACACATCAGGATCTTCTGTACTGTATTCTGCATAAATTTCCTTTGCAGATACTGCGAAGGTACCCATATTTTCACCTTCGTAAATTATGGATATTGTAGTGCCCGGGTTGTTACTGCTTATCGCATCAACTTTTTCAAGGCTGTATGTTGAGTTTTCATCAAGTTCCATTGTAAAATTAACTTTTAAATCATCCTGATAATACACTGATATTACAGCATCACTTGCGGATACAGGCATAATGCACATACAAAGAATTGCCAAAAGAGCTATAAAAGATATTAATTTTTTCATTTATTTACCACTCCTTTGTACTTTAACTGAAAATACTCCACTGTTGCCTGCGGCATCTGTTGCTTTAATCTGAATAACATCGGTAAATGAAGAGCTATCTTTTGTTGTGTAGTAAAGCTGATCACCTATAAATACCGCTGTACCATAACCGCCGTTTTTAACGATTTCGAACTTAACGTCACCCTGTCCGTATGCGTTAAGTGTTGTGGAGGTTACATTACCTGTAATTTTAATATTATAAGAATATGTCTTCAAAGCTGATGTTGAACCGTCACCTGAAGCATTTCCTACCTTGAAACTATATGTATCACCAGGGCGTTTACGAACTGTTACAGTAACACTTTTACCATTTGCCTTTGCATATTCACTTGCAACATTAACCTTTTCAGGGAAAATCATGCTTATTTCGTCACGCTTTTGTGTTGGGTCTGCAACGTAAATCATTTTACCGTCAGCTTCGGGTACAATAATTACAGTACAAGGTGTTTCAAACTGAATACCCTCTAGGGTTGTTGCCTTAAAGATATTTGCCATTACAACACCTGTTGACTTCTGACGTACAGCGTGCATTGTATTGGTTTGTTCTATAATTTCAACATCGGGGTTTTCTGCCCACGCCTTTGTTTCCTCTGCTGTTGCAATTGGAAGAATTGTGTAACCGTAACTTCCGTTCAGTGCATTTGCACCGTGTTCTGCAACAACCTTTAAGAATGAATAGTTATTCATAACTTCTCTCTTAAGTGAGATTGTGTTTTCGCCCATAAATACATAACCGGTGTTCTTTTCTACCCATATATAATCGGGATTTTCAAATTCCTTTTTGTTGTCAAATTCTACTGCTAATGTTTCACCATCTACAACTACATCTTCGTAACCAACTGCAGGTGTTCCCTCTGCAACATTTTCGGAAGCTTCTTCAACAAGCTGTCTGCGTTCTACAACCGTGTAGGCATTGCCTGTTCTTCCTACTACACCACTGCCTGCTGTAATACCTGTACCAAGGCATACAACGTAATCTTCAAACATAAAGTAAGATTTCAGTGCATCAAGACCTGTTACAAACTGATTTCCGTTTTCATAAGCTGCAGCACCGATAGTTCCTGTTGTTGCACCGCCTGCCCACTGATTTTCAGGTCTGCCCCATTCCGCTTCGGACATTGACATTGTCTGTACTGTCGAACGCTCGCTATCGTCAACTGTTGTACCTGACAGGAAGTATGGGTCACCCTGCCACCACTGTGAAAGATACTGAACATCATCATTGTGAAGATATGTCATACCGTCGGAAATATACCATTCTGTCAAACTGCTTACAGGAGTTGTATTTGATGATTCGTACTTGCCTGTACGTGCAGATGACATTGCAATACCAAACATCCAACCGTCCTGCATATGAACTACTCTATCCATATTATAATAGAATTTATTGTAGGTTGTTGCTTCTACGCCCTGTACATTCTTTGTATCCTGAATTATGCCGTCAATCTTTTCTATAATGTACGGATACTGAAGCGAACGGAATACCGGGAAGGATTTGTGTGTATAGAACTGACTTTCCACACCTTCAATAGCAGGCTTTATGTAACCCATAAGCTCTGTACGTATTTCAGGGGGTGCATTGTCTGCAATAAGAAGCATTGCTGCAACGGGATGTCTGCCTGATGCGTAAGGTGCTTCACGACCAACTACCATTTTCATCTTCATATTTTTGTAGATAAATGGTAACCATGCAGTTTTAATCCATTTATACATATTTTCAAAGGAATGAACCTTTGAAATATCAAATATTGTACCATTTGTTACGGAAATAATTTCTGATGCAGAAATTACAAAGGACTGACCATAACCAAGGTTATATGCCAAACCGCCGTGGTAAGGGAAAGAACCGTCATCGTAAAAACCGTTGGGGTTCATAGGATTAGCCTCGCCCTTTTTAACCTCTGTAAAGCACTGGTTAAGGAAACGGTAACCGTGGTTAAGACGAACATCGTCTTCTAAAATAACCGCTGTTAAAATGTGCGGAGTTATCAGCCAGAAACGGTTTGTGTAGTCAGAGCACGCATATCTGTTTCTGCCGCAGAATTCCATTAAAGTATCATACACAACCTGTTTAGGCAAATCTTCATCCATCAAAATAAATGCTGTACACATATTGTAGAATGTAGTAATTTTAAAGCATGTAAAACGTGGTGTACCTGCAAGGGGATACATATTGTTTGAAAGGTGTTTTTCCCTCATAAACATTGTTGCGTAAATAATATCATTACGGCACTGTTTTAACCATTCTTCACTTTCCGCACCTGTTCTTTTTGCAAGGTAATAACCTCTTGCCATTGCAAGGATGCCTGAATATGCCTTTTCAATACCCTGCTGGTTACTGTGGGAAACAAATTTGTTTCCGTCTGCATCATAGCCCGATTCATAAAGGTCGGGAATGTAGATGTTATCAAAAGGACTGTTTACGGGGTCATTGCGGTCAATATGTGACATATAGTCCTTTGCAGATGCAACACCATCTTCTATGTAGCCTGCATATTCTTCCTCCATACCTTCAGGATAAGAGAAGGAATATTTAAGGATATTTCTCATTTCTTCGTACTGTTCTGCTGTCGGGTGAATATCCTCCCATGAAATTGTACCTATACAGTCGGAAATCCAGAAGTAGTCTGCATAATACTGGTTTTCGCCGGGGTCAACAAGTGATGTATCCACAGATGCACCTATGCTTTTACCAAACATCAAAAAACCGCGAATGTCTGTGAACATTTCAAGACCTGTTATCTTTTTTACATAAGTTGCAGGAACGTAGCTTTCCTTATACTTTACACCAAAAAGTTTTTCTGCCACACTTGTCGGAATGGAAAAGTTACCCTCTTCATCCATTATTGCAGGCATATCCATATATTCTTTTTTATCTTTATTCCAATATGTTGTGCAGTTTGAAACAAAGGCATAGTTATCTTTCAAAATACGTTCTACCTGAAGTTCGGGAAGGTTTGCATTAATATCTGCACGCAAAGCTTCTTCAGTAAGCTTACCGCTACCCTCTGTGCCTGCATTGTATTTATGTGAACCGTTTTTGTGAATTGTACCTGTAAGGAACATTCCGTATTTTGCGTAAGGTTCGTCCATCTGGTCGGAATAGTCTTCCTTAACAAGAGGTTTTTCAAAAAGTGCATCGTAATCTGTAATCATATAGCTTAATGTATTATCTTCATCATAAACTGTGTCTTCATCGGTTATTTCATCCTCGGTAAGTGAAGATGATGAACCGTCCTGATTATCAAGCATTTCGTCATTTGTACCACTGTTTATATCTTCTTCCCATACGGAATCATCGGCAAATGTTACGCCCATTGGCAAAACCATAGTAAATACCAGAAATAAAGCAATTATTTTTTTCATGGGATTACCTCCTTCACTTAATTTACCTTGTACATTCTAAGAGGTGAAATTACAAATGTTCTTATTTCACAACCCGTATAGTCTCTTACAGGCAAGATGTATTTATCAAAGGTTTTTGTTATATAAGGATCTGCTTCGGTTACTGAAATTTTCCAAGGAATTGCGGCAATACATTTTTTGCCCTCATAAATCCCCATTACTGCCGAATACATTGCAGCTTCACCGTTAGGGTTATATATACTTGCTTCAAAAACTACCTCTTCACCGCCAACACAGCCTGTAAGGTCTGTTGTGGAAACACCGTCAACTGTTACATCGGTTGATGCACGGTAGTAGTCAACATTTACAAAATAATCTTTTTTACGTGTATCTGTAGTTGATGTTACGTCATAGTCCATTGCATATGCTGTAACAGTTACTGTCTGTGGTACGCTTGTACCGTTGTATGTAACAGTTGCAGGCTTGCCGTTAACATCCTTACCTGTAATTACAGGCAATGTGCCGTTCCAGTAAACTGACTGTGTATACTGTTCGGGATATGTTGCAAGGTCAATTTCATTTCCGTCAAATGTTACCGATGAAAAATCTGCTGTATCTAAAACGGATATAACCTCATTTTTAATAAGGTCTGTGGAAGGGCCTGTGGGAATGCCGAAAGTCATAATGTTAAGGTCTGCAATTTCTAATGCATAAGCATGCAAACTTTCGGAAGGCTTTGTAAAACCAAACTGAAGGTATGTATTGCCTGCCGCAACAGCCGCCGCAATAGGATACACATAAGAAACCTTGTACCATTTATCAAATTCTGTTGCTGTAAGATAATCCGATGTTTTATCTAAAGGTCTTACTCTTCCGCTGTTTTTACCAAGCTCAGACACGGCAAAGTTCTGTGGAAAATCCGTATATGTTGTACCGTTAAGCTCGCTTAAAGCTCTGAAGTAAAATGATACGTAAATATATTCTCCTGCATCAATACCGTCTGTTGTAAAGGTAGCACGCACCTGGTTTGTACCGGGTACAGCGGTTGTACCCTTACTTTCAATGCGTATTGCCTTATCAAAATATTCATCTTCAATATCCGCTATTGAAACAACGGACCAGTTTTTGTCTGTTTTTTCTGTTCCGCTTACCATATTTGCAGTATTTGAACAGTTTTTAACGGCAGAATTAAGGTCATCGATTCCACCTGCTATAACTGTGCCCTTTCCGTCATTTTCCGTTATCTCAACATCTATACCCGCCGACAAAACAGCAGGGGTAAAAATCGAAATTATCACACATAAAATCAACGCAAAACCGAGTATTTTCTTCATAAAATTCCCCTTCCTTTTCGCAACACAAGCGATGCCTTGCAAAAAAAGCATCGCTCGGGTTTTAGTTATTATTCAGCTTCAAGTTCTGCTATTTTATCCTGTGTAAATATACCGTCTTTAATGTCATTAACACGGATTGTATTTACATAGGCTTTACCGGAAGCAACAGCGTCCCAAACAAAGAACTTAAGACTTGCAACAGTTTCTGTTGATTCAGGAATTGTAACGCTTAGTGTGTTACCGTTACCTGAAATTGAGAAGGGTTCTGCCTTTAGTTTAAGCAGCTTGCCCTTTGCATCGTAGCTTGCTCCGATAAGAACACCTGTCTTAGGTGCATCCAGACCGTTATCTGCCTTAAGGGTAAGTGTCAAACCGTCAAGTTTAAAGTCATAAAAATCATATTCTCTTATATCGTTTACAGTATATGTAGCCACACGGTTATCCGTACCGCTTAACCAGTCGAAATCAAGAGGACGTGCCTTTATTGTATATACACCGTAATCTTCAGATACATATACCATTCCCGCACCATGAACACCGTTTGCTGTTATTATATAAAGCTGTTCACGGGCTGTAAGGCGAGGAGCGGAAACGCTGTAACTAAGGGGGTTAGAAACTCTATCTATCTCCTCGCCGTTTATATAAACTCCGGTTAAACCGTAGTTACCCGCTGATGTTGCGATAGCTTCTTTAATTGCTGTATCTTTTTCTTCGTCACTTTCTGCATTTGTTACGGTTGGTGCACCAAAATATGCAATCTTTACATCTGCAAAATCCATTTTTCTGTTTCTGCCTGTTACTGTGCCGTCAGAATTTTTTATATGATTACTTGTAAGCTTTAATGTCCAGCTTTCGTTTGTGTCATAGTCAAGCTTTTGAATGTATGTAAGCTTCTTCCATTCACCCACATCATTTTCAGCCGTTGTATCCGGCGTCAAACGAATGTACTTGGCAGTCGCTGTTCTGTAATAAGGATTATCATTGCCGTCTGAACGAATTGCAGGATAAAGGTCTATCTGATTATTATCCACAACTACTCCTTCGGAGTTTGTAAAACGGTTGTATGTTCTGTAATAGAATGAAACATAAACCCAATCCCCTGCACTTGCACCCTCGGGAAGGTTACCGTTAAATGCAAGATAGTTCTGGTTATTTGTTCCCTCAACAGTAAATTCTTCTCTTGTCCATGAATAGTATTCATCAAAAGGTGCCGCAGCATCGCCCTTTATTGTTTCAAGCTTTCCGTACTCCTTACCTGTATTACCCTGAACATCAGGAGTCTGCAAGCCGTAAATTACACCTGTGCCGTAGCCGTTGTTTTCAGTTATTGATACAGAAACAGGTTCTTTCTGTTTCACGTTAATTGTATATGTAGCGGAGGGTGTTGCATCACTTGCTCTCCAGTCAATGTACGGAGCATATACTTTAACGTTAACAATGTTTTCGCCCTGTTCTATAACAACCTTATCACCTACACCATAAGTAGTAGTAACCGTAACATCACTTGCAGAAACTGCTTCTTCACTTGTATAAGAGGTTGGATTTGCAGTTAAATCTATGGGTGTATCGCCGATTGAAATACCTGTTATGGATGTTGTTGAAAGTGTTGATGCAATCTGATTGTTTGCAGTTGCACCATCTTCAGCTGTAACAGCGCCCATATAAACTGCCTTAGGTTCTGCAATATCTACGCTAATTTTATCTGTATTTGCAGAAGTTGTAAATCTTGAAACCTGTCTTATGGCAGGTGAGCCGTATAAATCAGCATTGATTGTAGCAATGTATGAAACATACTGCCATTCATTTACAACTGAAACATCTCCGAAGTTTCTGCCTGTTGTTGCATTTTTACCCAAAGTTGATGCACCTGAAAAAGTTTTTGGTGCAACGTAACCGTCACCGGTATTTATTCTGTAATAGAATGACACCATAACGTAATCCCCTGCAACAGGTGCAACCATCCCCTCAGGAAGATTGAAATTCAAAAAGTGCTTGTACTGTGTGTAGTTTGTGCCGTTGGCAACACCTGCACTTTCATATCTTGTTACTGTACCGAATGTATTATCTTCAACAGTGGATACACTACAGTATGTACCGCTTGACGGTGAGTTTTTACTCCAATTTGCTAAAGAAACAGGTGAACCCAAGCCGTTATTTTGCGGAATTGCAGCACTGACAACCGGCATTATGCCGATAATCATAGTCAACACTATTAAAAGTGCCATTAATTTTTTCATAGAATATACCCCCAATGTATAATTTTGAGTTGGCAAAAAGCCACATTATTTCATTATGACTTTATTTTAGCAAGGTTCTTTCCATTATACAATAGGATATAATATCCATTTTTTGATAAATCGTATCCTGTTGACAAACTACAAATCATAAAGTATAATTTTAAAAAAGAGGTGATTTTATGGAGAAAAACCCATTAGAATTGGCAAATGTTGACATTGAGGTAACCTCAATTCCAATTTCTCACTTTCTGGATAGTCATAAAAAAAAGTATACTTCTCCACCAAGAGAATATTACTGTCTTATTTTCATTAAAAAAGGACGGCTTACTTTCATTTATAAAAGTGAAAAACATGTAGCCGATGAAGGTGATATTTTACTTATAAACAAGGGTGAAGAATATACTGTTTTATATAATGATGATCTTGATTTTATAGGAACACAATTTTATATTACGGAATTTGATATTGCAGACAAAGACTTATCTTTCTTAAACCGTGTAAACAAGGTTAAACACCCTGAATTTTATGAAAATATCTTTATACAGCTTGAAAGATATTGCAACTTTTTCCACATTCCTCAGGGCGGTTTTAAAATGAAAGGTAAATCCTTAATGTACGAGCTTATATACAATCTTTTTAAAGAAATTTACGTTTCAAATATGACCCCTTTGGAAGCAAATCTTGAAAAGGCAAAAAACTACATAGATGCAAATATAAAGGAAAAAATTGTTATTGAGGAGCTTGCGGCAATTTCGGGATACAGCGTTCCCTACTTTAAAAGAAAGTTTAAGGAATATTATAAAATTTCGCCCGGTGAATACCTTACGGATGTAAGAATAAACAAGGCAAAAGCTATGCTGGAATCTAAAATGTACACCATAACGGAAATTACAAACGAATGCGGTTTTTCAAGCGAAAGCTACTTTTCCCACGCTTTTAAAAATGCAGTGGGAATACCGCCTAAACAGTATTAAAATGATTTCGCATCAAGCAAATACATCAAAAAAATATCGCTATGGATAAATTCCACAGCGATATTTTTCTTAATTAGAAATTTTTATTGTCCTTCTTTTGTTCGTTTTTGTTCTGTTCGTTTTTGTTCTGATTATTGTTTTGCTTATTCTGTTCATTTTTGTTTTGATTGTTGTTCTGTCTGTTTTCGTTATTCATGTGTAATCACTCTTCCTTTTTTATTAAAATGCCTTACACACATTATAATTTACAATTAACAAAAAATTATTCAAAAATTCAAAACAAAATTTATTCTAAGTCCTCAAAACCATCAAATGTAATCGCCATTGGATAATCCTTAATAGGAACATTTTTTAATCTGAACACATTATGCCCCAAATCCTCAATCATATCTTCGGGCAATTTATAAACCGAGCCATCCATTAAATCGACAATTTTTATGTCATTTCCCAAATTGGCAACATCGACCGTAATTGTGGATTCAAAATCCGTAGTCATAATATTTGTTGCATTCCAATATACATAGGCTTTTGAACCGTCAGGCTTAGAAAATCCATGTTCGGTAATTGTTGCATCGTGGCAGTCCATACCAAAAAGTCTTGTTGATTCCATAGGTTTACGGAAAACAGCTATTTCACAACATTCAAAATCTTCTGCAAACATAGATGAAAGAGCCTGCAATGCCCAATATGACTTTTTGGGAGTATATGTACCTACAGAATGTCCTTCTTCGTCAAAATCTGCTCCCAAAACACCAAAATAGCCATAATCCAGATAAGTTTTTACATCACCTACAACTCCTCGCATAGCTTCAACCATATCTATGCAAGAAAAATATGAGGTAAATTCAACCCCTGCAACAAAATCAGCAACTGCGTGTCTCAATAGTTCTTTTGCCTGTTTTTCAGGTGTCCATGCGCCTTTTTTCAAAGCACCGTTTCCTCCACTACGAGATTGTGCACCGGATTCTCCTTGTATAATCTCAAGATCCTTGTTATATGATTTGCAAAGTGCCCTTAACACCTTTACATAAGGAACAACATCTGTTTCATCATGAGTATACTGGTGATATGATACATAATCTAAATACTTATACATTCCCGTTTCCATAGCTTCGGTCAAAAATTCAAAATTCTTGCGGTACATTGCACCTGCTACAACCTTTGCATCCGGATTTGCTTTTTTTACTGCTTTTGCTGTGCGAACTACAAATTCACCGTATTCAGTTCCGTTGGCACCGTGTTTCCAGAAAGTTGTTCCGTCAGGCTCATTCCAAACTTCAAACAAGTCAATCTTTCCTTTATATCTTTCAACAGTTAATTCAACATATTTAGCCCAAGCATTTTTTGATTCATCATCAAAAATCGGAGGTATTCCTACTGCACCGAAAACCCTTGCAGCATCTTCACTGTACAATTTATTTCCATAGCACAAACACATCCATGGTTTTAAACCACGGGCAATAAGGTTATCTACAATTTTATCAAGCCATTCAAAATCATATACGCCTTTTTCTATTTCAGTACGTTGCCACCCAGACTGAATACGTACCCATTTAACCCCAAGTTCACCTACTCTGTCATACGCCTTTTCGGGATCAAACACATTTCTGTCCAATTTTTCAAAACCTATACCCAATTTAGATTTCTTAACATCCTTAGACAGTTTCTTTTTTAAATTTCCAATTTTTATCAATCTTTCCACAAAAAAACTCCTCTCTTCAGTATTCTATAAGCATACTATAACATAAAGCAGGAGTTTTTTATATCAAAATAATATTTTGTTTTTTTAGAAAAATTATTTTTTTGGAACAATAATTGTTTTATTATTTTTTGATTCACGATATATAACGAATTTACTGCCTATACATTGTACAGGGTGTGCACCTGTTTTTTCGCATATTTCACCACATGTTTCTCGTACATCAAGCATTGCATTTTCTAAAATTTTAATTTTTATAAGCTCATTTGCTTCCAAAGCTTCATCTACCATTTTAATTGTGTTATCATCTACACCGTTTTTTCCAATCTGATATTTGGCGTCAATTGTATTTGCCAATCCTCTTAAATATGCTCTTTGTTTTCCTGTCATTTTATTCTCCTTAATTCTTTAAAAATTTATTCATCCATACTATTACATGAGATGCAAAACCGTGGTTACAGCTTGCTGTCGGCTTATTGTGTTCCCACAATGTTCCTGTTTTTTCAGCCATTCCATAGAAAAAGCCTTCAATGTCTTTAAGCACCTTATATCCGAATCTACTTGGATTAATAGGTTCATAAACAAATTCAACGATACCTGATGGTAATATATTTATAATAATATAACCGCCTTATTTTGTCAACAAAAAAGGCGATTTTAAAATTATTTTGTATTGTAGAATTTTATGTCTGTTATGTTGCTTGCAGGCTTGTTAACCTTAATAACAAATTCGTTTGCCGAAACGTGCGGAAATTCACAAATTGCCTTATGTCCTACTGTTTTGCCGTAATAAACATCTATCAGCTGTTCACGATAGTGTGTATAAATACCAATTGAATAATCATCTATTACATCTGCTGTTTCAAGATTTTCCATCATAACCACAGTGTTTATAACTTCTCTGTCTTTAAAATGAACATGAATTTCGCTTTCGAGATATTCTACTTTATCAGGTTCAACAGGGTTTGAAAATCTTCTTCTGATTTCATCACCAAAAGCCAGAAGCAAATCACAGTCAGCCTGAGGCAAAACACCACCCTCATCCGGACCGATATTTATAAGAAAATTACTTCCACGTCCAACAGAATAATAATAAATGCCTAACAGTTCATCAAGACTCTTTCTTGTATATTCGTTATACTTACTGTGGAACCACGCATTCTGACGCATTTTAAAATCACATTCAGCAGGTAAAAATGGCTTGTTGCCACCAAGTGTTGCTTCGTCAAGTTTGTTTGATAAAATCGAAAAATTAAGCTTATCTACATAATTGTAGTTCGGAAGTGGTGTATAACCGCTTTCATTGCCAACCCAACGTGTATCCGGATCCCACATATTGAATATCAAAATTTCAGGTTGCATACTTCTTATGGCATCGACAATTCTGTTTTTATCATAATCAATACCTTCGCTGCCACAACCGTCAAACCACAGATAATCAATTTTACCATAGTTAGTTAAAAGTTCACTTATCTGATTTATAAAATATGTACAGTATGCCTCCCCATCGATTTTTTCAGTATTATGAGAACTTGCACCAACCTGTGCAGGAGAATAGTAAAGACCAACTTTCATATCATACTTTCTGCAAGCCTTTACAAACTCATCTACAACATCACCTTTTCCATTTTTCCAAGGCGTATTTGCAACAGAATAATCAGTATATTTTGAAGGCCAGTTTGCAAAGCCGTCGTGGTGCTTGCATACAAAAATCGCATATTTTGCTCCTGCTTTTTTTATAGTACGTATCCACTGCTCACAGTCAAGGTTTGTGGGATTAAAAGCAGATGCATCCATAGGCTTCATGTCCCAATCCTTATGTCCTTCATAAAACGTTCTAATACCAAAGTGTAAAAACACACCAAATTCCCAGTCTAAAAAATCTCTTTGTTGTTTTGTTATATGATTATGCATTACAACACCTCTATTCTAATTCTTCAAAGTTATCAAAAGTAAGCATCAAAGGATAATCTTTTATCGGAATATTAATTAATTTATAACATCCATATCCTTGATCTTCAATCATATTTTCGGGAATTTTATATACCGAGCCATCCATTAAATCAACAAGTTTAAACTTTTTTCCAAGACCTGCAATTTGCAATGTAACTGTAGCCTCATAGTCAATTTTCAAAATATTTGAAGGATACCAGTACACAAATGCTTTTGAGCCGTCAGGTTTTGAAAAGCCCTGATGTACAACTTCCTGTTCGCTACAATCAAAGCCAAAAAATCTTTTCGATTCCTGAGGTAAAAGCATAACAGGGATATCACATAAACTGAATTCTTCAGCAAAAATTGAAGATATTGTCTGCAAAGCCCAGTAAGACATTTTAGGTGTATATGTACCTATTGAGTGACCTTCTTTATCAAAGTCCGCACCCAAAACTCCAAAATAACCGAAGTCTGTATAACTTCCTATATCTCCTACTACACCATTTAAAGCCTCAATCATATCCATACAAGAGAAATATGATGTAAATTCAACTTCAGCCATAAAGTCTGCCAATGAATGACGCAAAAGTTGTTTTGCCTGCCTTACAGGTGTCCATGCACCTTCCTTAACGGCACCGCATCCTCCACTACGTGACTGTGAACCTGATTCACCCTGTATAATTTCAATTTTATTATTAAAACTTTTGCAAAGTGAACGCAATGCCTTAACATAAGATACAACTGCAGTTTCATCGTGTGTATACTGGTGATATGAAACATAATCCAAGTAATTTCCCATACCTGTGTGCATAGCTTCATTTATAAAATTCAAATCGGCACGACAGCAAACACCACCAACAACCTTGGCATCCGGATTAGCTTCTTTAACAGCCTTTGCCGTCGCAATTGTAAAATTACCAAGTTCAGTAGCATTTACTCCATGCTTCCAACACCATTTGCCATCAGGCTCGTTCCATACCTCAAATAAATCAACTTTGCCTTTATATCTTGCAGCTACTTCTTTAACATAATTTTCCCATGCATTTTTCTGCTCATCATTAAAAATAGGAGGTACACCAACTGCTCCGAAAACTTTTGCTGCATCTTCACTGTAAAGCTTATTTCCGTAGCAAAGACAAATCCAAGGTTGCAGTCCACGCGTAATTAGATTATCTACAATTTTATCAATCCATTCAAAATCATATACACCTTTTTCAATTTCAGTACGTTGCCAACCGGACTGAATACGTACCCATTTCACACCAAGTTCAGCAACTCTGTCATATGCTTTTTCGGGGTCAAAAACATTACGATCAAGTTTTTCAAACCCAATACCAATTTTAGAATTTTTAACATCAATCGAAGACTTCTTTTTTACATTACCTATTTTAATTAAACGTTCCATAAATAATACCTCTACAATAAATATTATATCACAATTATAATATTATCAATCTATAAATTCTTTAAAAATACTAATATATTTTTTAGAAATATTATTACAAAAGGGGCTGTAAAATCAATTTTACAGCCCCAATTTTAATCATTTTTTTTAAAAATCTCTGTAAGAGATTGTAATGTTGCAGGTATCATATCACATATTTTTTCGAACGGTGTTGCACTATCAATATTCAAAAGCTTAACATTGCCGTCAGAAACAACCAAAAAACCGACAGGTTTTACAGTTGCACCTCCACCTGTTCCGGCTGTAACACCATTCTTTTTCAAATTAGAATTTTTGTTGTTACTTACCTCTTTGGAATTATCATAATCCCAACCGCCCATACCATAGCCAACAGACAGACGACTTAACGGTATTATTGTTGTCCCGTTATTAAGTTCAATAGGTTTTCCTACAATTGTTTCTGTATCTATAACAAGTTTTTTCAAACCTTCCATTGAAGTCATAAACAAATTTTCCAATTCATACTGTGCCATTAATTAACGCCTGCCTTCCAATGTTTTTTTAAATCTTTTTACTAGTTTTTTTGTTTTCAGGTAATTATAAAGGCTTACATCAAAAACCAAATCCAACCTGAAATCTAAAATTTTTTCGGTATAATACGGTTTTACCGCTATATTGGTAAATTTTTTAAAATCAATAAAACGACCAACAAAACCGGAAAGTCCGGAAATAATTCCCCATATAACACCTCCGGTAATCCCTGTAAGCGCGGCATCATCAAAACCATAGTCAAGGGAAATATCTAATTTTTTTACAGAAAAAGTCTTCTTTGCATACTTCAGAATATATATTATATCATCATTTTTATCATCCAGAATTCTTCTAAGAAAATTAATTATCTTCTTCATCTTTTTATATCTGTCTTCGAATTCTGTAATTTTATCTTCAGGCTCATCAAAAAGGCCAATATCTTCCCAAGAATTGTATATTATACTTTTTCCCCAATACATTTTTATATCTTTATTATTTATCTTGACATAAAAATTAAACTTTGCGCAAAAAATTACATAAAAAACAATTAACAGAAGTGCGACCAAAGCACACGTAATTACAATAAATAAATTCATAACACAACATCCTTATTGTTCGTTTTGTTCGCTTGTTTCTACTTCCTCTATAACAAAGTTATCGACAGGCATAAGTTCTTCTAAACCCGAAATGGCAAAATTTCTTAAAAACTCATCAGTTGTTCCCAACAGAGACGGACGCCCAGGGGCATCAACTCTTCCGACAACCTCAACAAGCCCAAGTTCTAAAAGTCTGCTTACGGAATTATCACAATTAACACCTCTGACATGCTCGATAGATGCTCTGGTAATAGGTTGCTTATATGCAATAATTGCCAAAACTTCCATTGTGGCCTTAGAAAGCGGATTTTTCTTCTTGGGTTCAACTATTTTTTGTACATATTCAGCAAACTCACCACGTGTTGACATTTGGTATTTATCTCCAAGGCGAATAATCTTTACCCCTCTTTTTTCGTAGTTATACTTGTCCATCATATTTTTAAGCAAACTTCGAAGTTCATCAATTTCAACCTCTGTTATTTCACTGAGTTTTTCTATGTGCAATGCATCACCAGAAGCAAAAAGGCATGCTTCTACTATAGACTCAATATTCGGAATGCTCAAAGTCTTCTTCATTTATTTCACCCTTACCAACATACGTTATTTCAAATTCTTCTTTTTCTGTCCCAACAGTTATTTTGTTCATTTTTATAAGTTCTAAAACAGCCAAAAATGATGCTACCGCTTCATCACGGCTTTTTACATTTCTAAACATATCTACAAACTTAATTTTTCGGTTAACCAAAAACCTTTTAACAAATTCTTTAACTTTTGTAAATACAGGAATTGGGTCACGTCCCACAATACCAGAAAATTTGTTTATAGACACAGGTTTTTTCCTGTCTATGAGATACACAACATTTTCTGCAGCTTCTTTAAGACTTTCGAGTGTAACTAACTTCAGACTTTCATCAATCAGTATAGGCTGAATATAATCTCTTTGTTTAAAGAAAGTGAATCCTCCGGAGAATTCCTTTTCTCTTAAATACTCTGCAGCCATCTTCATTCTTTTATATTCTTCAAGTCTTTGTGTAAGCTCAAGTCTTGGGTCTTCCTCTTCTGTTTCATCATCATCCTTAGGAAGAATCATTTTGGATTTTATATACAAAAGATTAGCCGCAAGCACCAAAAACTCACTTGAAACTTCAATATCATAATGATCCATTTCAGCAATATAATCCAGATACTGTTCAGTTATTTCCGAAATCGGAATATCATAGATACTTACTTTATTTTTATTTATAAGATGCATAAGCAAATCCAACGGACCTTCAAAAATCTGCAATTTAAAAGCTATCTGCTTCATCAAGACACTCCTAAAATCATCATAACAATTTTTTCAAGTTTCCCAATAAGATTTTCAACGCCAACACTTATTATTTTTGAGGAAACATTTGTAAATGCCAAAATCAAAATCACAATCATACCGTACTGTTCATATTCCATAAACTTAAAATAATATTTACTTGGTAAAAATGCAAGTAATACTTTAGATCCATCAAGGGGTGGTATTGGCAAAAGATTGAACATTGCCAGCACGGCATTATAATACACACTCAATTCAAAAAACAAAGTAACATACTCATTCCAATCATATATGTTTTTACCAAGATGCCAGAAAATTAGTGAAACAAAAACGAGAACAACATTCATCAAAGGTCCTGCCAAAGCTGTAATAGCCATACCTTTTTTAGGATCCTTAAATCCATATGCATTAACAGGAACAGGCTTTGCCCAACCTATACGAGCTACCAAAAGCATCAAAAAACCGAGCCAATCAATATGTTTTAACGGATTAAGCGAAAGTCTTCCACTATTTTTCGCAGTTTTATCACCCATAACAAATGCTGCAAGACCATGTGCAATCTCATGAAGAGTAAAACTAATTATCAAAACCGGAATCGCAATAAGTTTTTGAATTAAATATTCCATAGAAACACCCTTTTATTACATATACATACATTTTATCACAAAACCATAAAAGTGTCAATTTTGGCAATTAAAATATTCATATATATTTTCAGCAGTTTTTTTATCAACAACCTTTGATAATTCCTCAACACTCGCACATTTTATTGTATTTATTGATTTGAAAGCTTTTAATAGCTTATTCTTTTTTGCGTCACCCACACCTGTAATATTTGTAAGTTCTGATTTTAATGTGCTTTTTTTATGTTTTTTTCGAAATGAAGTGATTGCAAAACGATGAGTTTCATCTTGTATCTGAGTCAAAAACCTAAAAATCGCATCGGTTCTTTTAATGTGTATTTCCTCGTTTTCGGTTGTTACACCACGAGTTCTGTGATAATCATCTTTAACCATTCCGAAAACAGGAATATCAAGGTTATAAAAATCAACAATTTCCTTGGCAGCCTTCACGTGTCCCTTACCGCCGTCAATAAGTATAAGGTCAGGCAAATCAAAACCCCTTACACCTTCAACGCCGTTTTCAAGACGTCTGTATAATGTTTCACGAATACTGCCATAGTCATCTGTTCCCTCTACCGACTGTATGTTAAACAGCCTGTAGTCAGATTTTTTAGGAGTACCGTTTTCATACACAACACATACACCAACACTGTCTGCGCCTGAAATATTGGAAATATCATATGATTCAATTCTCATAGGAGGATTTTCAAGTCCAAACGTATTTTTTATCTGATATATAAGGTCATTCATTTTCTTTTTATTTATATCAGTTTTCAAAATATGAAGTTTCAAAAGTTCAACTGCATTATTCTCTGCCATTTTAACAAGTTGTAAATTTTCACCTTTTTGCGGAACAATAACATTAATTTTGTTACCGCATTTTTCAGACAGCCACTGTTGTATAAGTTCAATATCATCTACAGGATATTGAACAAAAATTTTGTTTGGAATAAAATTAGTAATAGAATAATGTTGTTTAATAAAATCAGTCAAAATGCTTTCTTTAGGTTCCTTATCCGGATTTTTAAATGTAAAATGTTCTCGATTTACCATTTTACCGTCTCTAATGTTAAGCAACATTATACATACGTACATTCCAATATCTGCAACGGAAACAACATCTTTATTCCCAAGTGATGTCGAAGTGATTTTTTGCTTATCGCTTATATGTTTTATTGTTTCTATTTTGTCTCGCAATTTTGCAGCTTTTTCAAATTGAAGATTTTTTGATGCTTCATACATTAACTGTTCCATAAATTTGATAACATCACTATAGTTTCCATTAAGAAAATCTACAATTTTTGAAAACTGATTTTTATATTCCAATTGACTTATTTTACCTGCACACGGAGCAGAGCATTTACCAATGTGATAGTTAAGACACGGACGGTCTTTTCCGATATCGCGAGGTAAGGTACGGTTACATGAGCGAACATTAAAAACAGTTTTTATGGTATCAATTGTTTCGTTTACTATATTGGAATTAAGATACGGGCCAAAATACTGAGCTTTATCGCGCAAAACTTTTCTTGCAAGCATTATTCTCGGATATTCTTCATTCGTGGTCACTTTTATATATGGATATGTTTTGTCATCTTTAAGCAAAATATTATAATATGGTTGATGTTGCTTAATAAGATTACACTCTAAAACAAGTGCTTCAAATTCACTTCCTACTATCACATATTCAAATCTGACAATATTCTCCACCATAGCAATTACTTTTGGTGTATGTGACGAATTTTTGCGAAAGTAAGATGAAACTCTTTTTTTCAAATTTTTAGCTTTACCCACATAAATAATCTCTTCATTTTTATCATACATCAAGTACACACCGGGATTTGAAGGTAAATTTCTAACGGATTCTTCAATAGTCATAATCAAAACTCCATAAAGAAAAAAATAGTTCTGCTAAAACACAGAACTATCCTGTTAATTTTTTAAATTTTATTCAGCAAAATTAGAAGAAATCAATTCAACCAAAGCTAAAACTGCCTGTTCTTCATCTGCACCATCAGCAATAATGTTAATATTAACACCTCTTGTGATTCCAAGCGAAAGAACACCCAATAAGCTTTTTGCATTAACACGTCTTTCGTCTTTTTCAACCCAAATACTGGATTTAAATTCGTTAGCTTTCTGAATGAAAAAAGTAGCCGGTCTTGCATGTAAACCAACTTGATTGCTAACTAATACTTCCTTTGAAAACATAAAATTAATCTCTCCTTCATACCACAGGAATAATCTAATATAATAATAGAATACTAAATTTTTTCGATAAAGTCAACATAATTTTAAAAATTTGTTAATATTTATGTGAAAATGCAGTTAAAAAATTATAAATTTAGCCAATCTAATATAATATCTTTACGATGTATCATCTCATCTATACGTTCAACATAATCTTTTACTTCCTTAACATTGAATACACGTTCAATACGATCATTTGGCAAATTAACAATTTTCGAAACTCCACCACACCCCATTGATATAATACTGTTGGTTTCTTCCATTATCATAATGTTATACAAACATTCTTTGCCAACCTTGGAATATCCTATATTTTCAAAATCTCCAACCATATGCTTTTGTCTGTAAAGATAATACGGATTATAATCACATTTTATAAGCTTATTCACAGAATAGTCAACCATACGTGACACAACATCCCTATCAGTAAGAGCGTAATCACCAAGTTTTTCATGTAAAACAGAACCTCTTTTTATACTCATTGTATGCACAGTAACACATTCAGGTGAAAGCTCGGTAACAAGGTTTACCGAATTTATAAATTCATCCAAAGTTTCTGTGGGCAAACCTGCAATCAAATCCATATTTATATTATCAAATCCACATTCTCTTGCTAATTTGAAACTTTCATATATATCTCCAACAGTATGTGCCCTTCCGATAACCTTCAGTATTTTATCATTCATTGTCTGAGGATTGATGCTTATTCTCGTAACACCACACTTTTTTAATGTTTCTAATTTTTCACGATCTATTGTGTCAGGTCTCCCTGCCTCAACAGTAAATTCCACAAGATGAGAAAGATCAAAACATTCATAGGATTTAGTTATAATATCTTTTAGATCCATTGCAGAAAGTGTTGTAGGTGTACCTCCACCAAAATACAGCCCAACAATTCTGTAATTGGTTTTTTTAAGCAGTGCTGAGGTATACTCTATTTCCTTCATAAGATTCTTTATGAATGGACGCATATATTTGCTGTTTCTATCTGCAGAATTAGTGACAAAAGAACAGTAAAGACATCTCGTTTTGCAAAAAGGAACTCCTATGTACAAACAAATGTCATTTTTACCGAAGTTTTTCAGAATATTAATTTCCCTTACTGCAATATTCAAAGTCAACTGAGTTTTCTCTTCACTGACTTTCATTTCATTTATAAATTTGTTACAAAAATCATCTTCGGTTTTTCCTGCATCAAACATAGTTCTTGCAATTTTAACAGGACGTATACCGGTTACTTCACCCCATGGATTTTTCATTTTATAACCTCACAAACGGATTAGATATTTTTTCTTTCCCTATAGTAGTAGTTTCACCGTGACCGGGGTAAACTATTGTAGCATCAGGTAATTTATATAATTTTCTTATTGATTGTTCAATTTCAGAAAAATTACCATCCACAAAATCTGTTCTTCCAATTGAAAGTTCAAAGAGTGTATCTCCCGAAAACAAAATACTGTCTGCGAAAATACATACACTGCCGCTTGAGTGTCCCGGGGTATGTATAATTTCTAAATCGCAACTACCTAAAAGAAAAACATCTCCGTCAATTTGTAAAGTAATTTTCTTTACAACATTTTCTTTATTTTTCATAGCTACATTAAATACGTCATATTCAGCCAAAACAGAATCCACATCATATTTATGCATTAAAACAGTAGCTTTATCATATTTTGACATGTAGTGTTCAAGACCGCCAATATGATCAAAATGCCCATGTGTAAGGATGATATACTTTACATCATAGTTTTTAAATTCTATTTCATTTTCAAGATCATCACACACGCATCCCGGATCTATTACAGCACATTCACCAGATGTTTCATCAACTAACAAATAGCAATTTGTCTGATACATTCCCAACGTATACCTTTTAACAATCATAAATTTCTCCTATTAGTGTTTTACTCTTGTTACAGATGTAACACTTTCTATATTTTTTAATGATTTCATTAATTTTTGAATTTGCTCTTGCGATGATACAACAGCAGTAACGTTTATAATTGCAAGATTATCTTTTGTGACACGTGAATTTACGGCTTTAATGGAAGATTTTGCAGCCGAAACAGTATTCATGACATCAACCATAAGACCATTTCGGTCGTTTGCTATAATTTGCAAATCTGATGTATAACTTGAATTTTGATCATCAGACCATTTTACTTCTATAAAACGCTGAGCATCTATTTCGTTAAGATTTGTCATATTTATACAATCAGTCCTGTGTACTGATACTCCTCTTCCCTTTGTTATATATCCAACTATATCGTCTCCGGGAACAGGATTACAGCAATGGGATATTTTTACAAGACAATTTGTTATACCTTTTACAATAATACCATTACTAGATTTACTTATTTTTTCAGATGAAATATTAACAAGTTCCTCCAGCATATCCGTATCATTCTGTTCAAGATGTATTTTTGTGTACTGATCTTTTATTCTTGAAAAAGCTTTTGCCGACGGTATGCCTCCAAATCCAACAGTAGAAAGTAAATCATCTGTTGTCGAAAGAGTGAATTTTTTACATACAGGCTCCATAAACTTTTTATCATTTAATACAGAAACCGGTATACCTGACTTTCTCAGTTCACGTTCAATCATCTCGCGCCCTTTTAAAATATTGTCTTCTCGATTTTCTTTTTTAAACCAGTCGTTAATCTTCTTTTTTGCCTGAGATGTTTTTACCAACTTAAGCCAATCACGGCTTGGTCCTCTTGAATTTGAGGAAGTAATAATTTCTACAATATCACCGTTGGTAAGTTTGTGGTCTAAGGTAACTATCTTACCATTTACCTTAGCACCCACAGTCCTGTTGCCTATTGCACTGTGAATTGCATATGCAAAATCTATAGGCCCTGCACCATTTGGAAGGTTAATAACTGCACCTTTAGGTGAAAAAACAAAAACTTCATCCTCAAAAAGATCAATCTTCAAATTATGGATAAAATCTTCGGCATCATTCATATCTCTATGAATTTCCAATAGTTGACGCACCCATTCCAGCTTGTTATCCAAATCAGTAGCACCTGAAACTCCCTCCTTGTATTTCCAGTGTGCCGCAATACCAACTTCTGCTATTTTATGCATTTCCCATGTACGAATCTGTACTTCAAAAGGTCTTCCTCCAGGTCCTATAAGGGATGTATGCAAAGACTGATACATATTCTTTTTAGGCATCGCAATATAATCTTTAAATCTGCCCGGAATAGGTTTGTATAATTCATGAACCATACCTAAAACAGCATAACATTCATTAATATTATTTACAATAACCCTTACAGCCAAAAGGTCATATATTTCGTCTATTGAAATGTTATTTGTATACATTTTTTTATATATACTGTAAAAATGTTTTGCGCGACCGCTCATACCGGCCTCTATACCCATTTCATCAAGTCTGGACTGTAATGTTGATTTTACATTTTCAAGATATTCTATTCTTTCACCGCGTTTTAGTGTTATGTGGTCAGATATTTCCTTATATGCAATAGGATCAAGATATTTCAAAGATAAATCTTCAAGCTCCCACTTAACCTTCTGCATACCAAGACGGTTAGCCAACGGAGCAAAAACCTCCATAGTTTCGTGTGCTTTTGAAAGCTGTTTTTCTTCAGGCATACTTTTTAAAGTTCGCATATTATGAAGTCTATCGGCCAATTTTATAATGATAACACGAATATCCTTTGCCATAGCAAGAAACATTTTACGAAGATTTTCAACCTGTTGTTCCTGCTTGGTACTATATGGTATTTTCCCAAGTTTTGTAACACCTTCTACAAGCAAAGCAACATTTTCTCCAAATTCTTCCTTTATTTCATTTATGGTACAGGAGGTATCTTCAACAGTATCGTGCAAAAGCCCTGCAACTATTGCTTCATCATCCATTTCAAGCTCAGAAAGAATCAAAGCAACATTATACGGATGCATAACAAAAGGTTCTCCGGATTTACGATTTTGTCCTTCATGAGCCTTTGTAGCATAATCACCGGCTTTTTTTATAAATTCCAAATTGCTGTTAGGATTATATTTGGCAATATTCTCTTTTAAAGTTTCAAAACATACAACTGCATCACTCATAATAACACCTCGCAGTAAAATTACATCTGTTTGATTCTTTTTATATCTTTTATTATTAATTGCGGATTGCAAACACCTCTAAAGCTATTTACTTCCAAACTTCCCGCAACATCTATTGTGCATCCTTCCGTAATAACCGGAGCAAAATCCCCCATAGAAAAACCGATTGCATCAATATAAGCACCGTCGTAATTAAGACTAAGCTTTATGTGTTTTCCTTCGGACAAAAGCTGTTTACGCACAACTTTCGCTTCCAACAATGCAAATACAGGCTTGGGATTCCCTACACCATACGGTTCCAAAACATTCAAGCTATTAATTGTATCGACATTAAGAAAAGATTCTTTTAAAGTATAATCAATATTAATTTTATGTACAAAACTTTTGCCTTTCAATACATCAGAAGCATATTTATTTATGACAATCCTGAATTCTTCAATATTGGCTTTTTCCAAGGATAAACCTGCCGCCAAAGAATGACCTCCAAATTTTGTGAGTATTTCTTTGCAATGATACAATGCCTCGTATAAATCAAAATCAGAAACACTTCTTCCTGAACCTTTTGCCACATCATCTGTGTCATCGGTAATAACAATACACGGTTTATAATATTTTTCAGAAACTTTTGATGCAACAATCCCTATAACGCCACTATTCCATCCTTCGCCGTACACAACTATAACGTTATCTTTATACAGTTTATCACGTTCTATAATATCAAAAACAGTATCTGTAATATTCTTTTCAATATTTTGTCTTTCAGTATTCAACAAGTCAATCTGTTTAGCTATATTCATACACTTGTTGTAATCTTCAGAGGAAAACATTTCAACACAAACAGAAGCATTTTCAAGGCGACCTGCTGCATTAATTCGCGGAACAATTCCAAAAGCAAAATCTGAAACCTTTGCATCTCCCTCAATATTAACTACGTCCAAAAGTGCCTGAACACCGGGATTGGCATTACAGGGTACCATTTTAAGTCCCATAATAACAATAGCTCTGTTTTCATCATTTAAAGGAACAATATCCGCAATCGTACCTATTGCAGTAATGAGAATATATTTTTTAATTATCTTTTCTAAACCGTCCTTATTAAGTGCAGAAATAAGCTTAAATGCCACACCAACACCGGCAAGTTCAGAAAACGGGTATTTACTGTCTTTTCTTTTAGGGTTAATTACAGCACAACAATCCGGCAATTTTTCGGGACATTCATGATGATCAGTAACAATCACATCTATGCCTAATGATTTGGCAAACTCTACTTCATCATAAGCTGCAATGCCGTTATCAACCGTAATAATAAGTTTAGTATTATTTTTTGCAATATTGCTTATGGCATCCTTATTCATACCATAACCATCCGTAAATCTGTTAGGTATATAGTAATTAACATCTGCACCATTTTCACACAAAAACATATACAAAATGCTTGTACTGGTTACACCGTCTGCGTCGTAATCACCAAAAACAGTGATCCTTTCATTTCTCATAATCGCTTTTTCAATTCTTTCTACTGCAATATCCATATCATCAAGCAAAAAGGGATTATGCAGATTATGAAGAACACGTTTGAAAATGTTATCCGGCTTACCTCCAACAATTTCAAGGCGATTATGCAGCACACCTGAGCACAATTCACTGAATCCGTAACGGTTCATTAAATCTTTAACTATTATATTGTCAATATTTTTATATACCCATACCTTATTATTCATATTACCTCTATTATTCTGCTAAATTATTTATCGCATTTACCATATCTTCTACATTAGATTTTTTTACATAAAAATGCGTGTTACCGTTAACTTCTGCTGCTGCATACAAATCACCATATTCATAAAAAGTAAGAGTTTCAGACGGTGTATCCGTATTATAATTAAATGTAAAACTGCAAATTTCACTTCCAACTTCGCCCGTTACTTCTCCAAGAATCACCGGCAAAATAATTTTGTTGTATACATCACGGAATATTCCTTCTTCAACCTCAACGTCATCAAAGTAAAATTTTGGTTCATCTACTTTTAAAACGTGAGATACTCCTGCATTTTTGTAGTTTATTGTATCAACACAGCTGATTATTCTGGAAAAAACAAGACTCTCCAACAAATCTACAGGTTTTAAATCCTTATAAGAAACCTGTTCTTCTTTTATTGAAAAAACATTAGGTAATCCTTCCACCTGCATATAAATTAATTTTGTATCCGAACCGTCTTCTGAAAAGAAAGTGTTTCCAAGTAATATTGTAAAAGAACCCTTGTACATTTCAAGAACAATTGTATATTTGGGATTATCAAGACCATATTTACCGTAATCAGACGGATTATCGTCAACAAAACCATAAATTGTAAAATCCAATGCATTTACAACCTTAGTTTCAAAAGCATATTTATCAACATCCTTTTGATATGGGTATGTCATCTCCCATATAGTTGAACTGTGGGCATTTGGATCTTTTGTAGTTTTCGGGCCTACGGTAACAGCACTGTTAACATTTTTAATTGTAATACTATAAAAATCTTCACTGCTTATATTGATCAACTGCTTATTACGAAGCGAATCAAGCCCTCCGCACATAATATCATACTGTTCATTCAATACAATATACACATTTTTTTCGTCATTAACACTTATATAATAACCAACGCCTGTGGGAACTCTATTTCCGAATTTCAAGACATATTTATTTCCCGCTTCATCAGCAAAATCGAAGCTTACCTTTGGAGCGTCAAGCCCGTATTTTTCAAGAGAAACTACATTCATTTCAACCGGAATAGCCATAAGTGAACAAGCCGTTGCAAATGCATTTGCAACATATTCCTGATTCAAAAAAGCATTTGCATTTTCAGGAGAAAACCATACATTTTCTACACAAGTCACTGTATATTTTTCTTCTTCAGTTGTGACACAAAAGTTTTTAACAGCCGAAGATACACTTGTAATCTGCACAGGATTTACTTTATTGTATTCCTCGTTTTTCCGATATTTACTTGAGACAACTGTCAAAACAATCACTGCCGCAATCAATAAAACTATTACAGATACAAGAATTATAATTTTATTTTTTAATTTCATAGATATCTCCTCTTCAACCATACCAAAAGGCCAACTACAATTATAGCAAACGGAATTATAATAACAAAAATAAATTGCAATATGTTATGATGATTCTGTGAGGTCATCATAGGTGCATTTGTTATAACTGCAGACGTAAATTCTGTAGATTCATCTATTCTTCCCATCCAGAAAACACTGTTAATTAAAAGTGCTTTATTGGTATTGATAATCTGATTATCATATAGGCGGGAACTTCCGCAAACCAACACATCGGAATAATACATAGATTCAGTAACTCTTTTGGAAACAGCTACAATATCATATGTACTTTCCACATTACTGTCCGAATACAATCCCGAATATTTTGAAGTTTTAAGCAATCCGTACACTTCAATACTGTTTTTATAATCCCATAATTTTGTTATACCAACAGTATCAGGTATATACAACGAATTATTAATATTACGCTTAATAGGATGTGATATTTCATACCAATCAGGCATAATATAAGTTTTTCCGTTATTGACTGTAGTAAGATTTGCAGGATTTGTTTCTTTAATGTATTCAGCAGTAAGTTCAAAACCCAAGGTTTTTAGATATTCAACCAAAAGTGGACATTCATTTACCTTGTCAATGTATAGTTGCATATCTTTTCCTGAAGATAGGTAATTTTCAATCATATTAATTTCTGATAATGAAAAATCTACTGTCGGACCATATACTAATATCATATCATATTCATTTGAAATTCCGTCAGATAAAATATTAAAATCATTGTAAAATATTCCTTCATCATCAAATATTCTTTTGATTTCAGAAGTATCTCCTTCTCCGTGTCCACCAACAATACCTATTCTTACCTTTGTATCTCTCATAACCGAGTTTATCATAGAAGCAAATTTAGGTTCTGCATTGATAATATACCTTCCGTAATTATCAATGCTTAAAATTTCATTCACATTAAATGAATTAATCATATTGCCGCATTCAAATACAACATCATCAACTTGAACACTTCCGAATTTTCCAACCTTATCCGGATTACCGTCAGGATCCAATACTTCAAAATGAATTTTCGGATTATTTTTTTCGATTTGTTCAAGCATATACTTTATTCTAACCCTGTAATTTGAATTATCAACCTGGCCGGTAGTTTCAGTAAAATCACTATTTCCGGAAATTCGTGTTATTTCATTGGGATTACATAGATAATAAACATTAATTTCCTTATCTACCGCTTTAACAAACTCATTAAATTCCGTTGAAAAATTAAGTCCTGTTTCCGTTGCATCAAGTTTCATATTAAAATTTTCACTTAAAATACCTGCCAAAACATTCAAAAGTAAAATAGCTACACATACAAAAGCTATCAATGCTGCAGAGCCTGTCCCGTAAATTATTTTCTTATCTATTTTTTTCACTGTAGATTCCTCCTTAATTCCAGCGTTTTTTCTGAATAAATACTACAGAAAGAAAAACAAAAAGACCGGCAAAGCTTAAATAATATATTATGGTGGATATATCTATAAGACCATAAACAAAAACATCAAATCTTGAAAATAGCGAAAACCATTCAATAACATCAGCAACAAATCCGATATTTACGGTTGATGTAAAAACCTTAAACAAAAACATAGTTAAAACAATAACAAAAGTAATTAAAGCCGATACAAACTGACTTTCCGTAAGTGTAGAAACAAATAGACCAACTGAAAGCAAAGCGGCTCCCAAAAGAAAATAGCCGAAAAACAACATCAAAACATTAGTCCATACAACAGTACCATAAAATGACATTGTAAAAGGATAAATCAACATTATAACAACGTTTATTGCGAACAAACTAAGACACGCAAAATATTTACCAAGTATAATAGAGCTTACCGGAACACTTGATGTCAACAGTAATTGATCAGTCTTGTTTTTCTTTTCTTCGGACCATAAATGCATTGTAATAAGAGGTACAAGTAGCAACAAAACGTATGTAACCAATGAAAAAAATTGAACAAGATTGGTTGTAAATACAGCTACACCCGCATCAGGAACATTGTTCATATTTGTTTTTACAAACAAAAATCCGCTTATAAATAAGGAAAATGCAAGTACAAGATATCCGGTAGGAGATGTAAAATAAGCAAACATTTCTCTTTTAAACACTGCTTTCATATCAATTATCTCCTTTCTTCTTTGTTGTAACTTTTTTTCGTGTTTCTGTTACTTTGCGGAATATATCTTCCAACGTGAGTTTTTTTGTTTCAAATGATATCAATTCAAGTTTTTTGTTGTAGATAAGTTCAATCAACTTATTTTTGATGCTACGTCCTTCAATAGGTGTTATAGTATATTCCCATACATTGTGTTCGTCTGTTTTTGAAGTAGTAACATCCTGAACATCACTTATGGATTTTATGGAATTTTCTGTGCTATCCTTATCTCCCATAATTTTAATTACAAAAACTGACTGATTTACAAGCTGGCGGTTGATGTTTTTAATTGTATCATAAACTACCAGTTTACCATTATTTATAATAAGAACTTTAGTACAAACAGATGTTATTTCCGAAAGGATGTGAGAACTTATAATAACCGTTCTGCTTTTACCCAACTCAATAATAAGCTTTCTCATATCTTGAATCTGGTTAGGGTCAAGACCCACTGTGGGTTCATCTAAAATAAGAACCTTAGGATTTCCGATTAAAGCCTGGGCAATTCCAACCCTTTGTTTATAACCCTTAGATAAATTTTTTATTTTACGATTTTTTACCCCGGTTATTCTGACTTTTGACATTACGTCATTAATATGATTTTCGCGGTATTCCTTTACATTCTGTGTTTGTTTTTCCGGAATTACCGCTTTTAGCTCATATACGAAATTAAGATATTCAAATACAGTCATATCCACATAAAGCGGAGGATTTTCCGGCAAATAGCCAATAAGCCTCTTTGCCTTTTCTGCCTCCTTCAAAACATCGTAACCATTAATTTCTATTGACCCGGATGTAGTTGAAATATAACCGGTCATCATATTCATTGTTGTACTTTTTCCTGCACCGTTAGGGCCCAAAAAGCCTATAATTTCACCATCTTCAATTTTTGCAGAAATATTATCTACAGCTGTGTTAAGACCAAACTTTTTGGTCACGTTTTTCAGTTCTATCACATTAACACCCCACCAACAAAATCAAAAACCTTCTACCACAGTTTTCTTAAGATCAAATATTTTGATTTCTTTTTGTTCACCTGTATTCATATTTTTTACAGTTACAATACCCTTTTGAATTTCTTCGTCACCTATAACCGTAGTGTATGCAGCACCAATCTTATCAGCATATTTCATCTGAGCTTTTAAACTTCTGCTCATAAGATCCTTTTCTGCTGCAACACCCTGAAGTCTTAATTCATTAACAAGCTTCTGTGCAAACAAATCTGCATCTTCACCTATATTTGAAACATATAACTGAACAGATGCTTTAGCTTCAGGAAGTAAACCTTGAGTTTCCAATACCATCAAAAGACGTTCCAAACCAAGACCAAATCCAACACCGGGTGTGGGTTTTCCTCCCAGTTCTTCAACCAAGCCATTATAACGTCCACCACCGCAAACAACAAGGCCTTCCGATTTAATTTCAAATACAGTCGTTGTATAATAATCTAGACCTCTTACAATTGTATCGTCAATTTCATAAGCAATGCCCATTGCATCAAGGTATTTACACAACTTGTTGTAATGTTCTGTACACATTTCACACTGTTCATTTAATATTTTAGGAGCCTTTGCACCAATCTCTTCACAGTGAGGAACTTTACAGTCAATAATTCTCATAGGATTTTTATCAAGTCTTGTTTTGCATGTTTCACAAAGTTCATCGGTATATTCCGAAAAATATTTTTTTAGTTTTTCGTTATAATCTCTTCTGCAATCAGGGCAACCTATACTGTTAACATACAGTTTCAAATTTTTGATTCCCAGAGATGTTAAAAGATTAAATGCCATTGATATAACCTCAGCATCTGTCGAAGAATCAGGACTTCCAAAAGTCTCAACACCAAACTGATGAAATTCTCTCAGTCTTCCGGCCTGAGGTTTTTCATACCTGTAGCATGATAACATGTAATACATTTTTGTAGGCTGAGCCTCAGCATACAAATTATTTTCTAAAAAACACCTTACAGTTCCGGCTGTTCCTTCCGGTCTTAATGTAATACTTCTTCCACCCTTGTCTTCAAAAGTATACATTTCTTTTTGTACAACATCAGTAGTATCACCAACACCACGCTCAAAAAGTTCTGTGTGTTCAAAAACAGGTACACGAACTTCTTTGTATCCATAATTTTTGCATATATCACGTATTTTTTCCTCAACGTACTGCCATTTATAGCTTTCCTGAGGGATAACGTCTTTTGTTCCCCTTGGTGCTTTTGTAATCATTGTTCTTCAACTCCAATCATATTTTTAAACAAATCCCATACTTCATCTACGCCATCGCCTTTTTCAGAAGAAAAAGGAATAACCTCATCAATATTCAGTGTACTTTTAATAAGTTTAAGAGCATCCTCTCTTTGACTTGGTTTTACTTTATCTTTCTTTGTGGCAATAACAACCGGTTCAAAACCGCTTTCAACAATCCAATTAAACATCATTACATCATCATTTGTAGGCTTATGACGCATATCAACCAAAAGAACAACCTGAATTAACTGTTCTCTTTCGTTAAGATACTCTTCAATCATTTTGCCCCATTTTTCTTTTTCCTGCTTTGAAACTTTAGCAAATCCATATCCGGGCAAATCGACAAAAATAAGTGTTTTGTCTATATCATAAAAATTTATAGTCGCAGTTTTTCCAGGCTGTGCGCTTACTCTTGCCAATTTTTTCCTGTTAAGAAGTTTATTTATAAGTGATGACTTACCAACATTCGAACGACCTGCAAAAGCAATTTCAGGCAAACCCGTATTTGGATACTGACGTTTGCTGACGGCAGAAAGCATCAATTCAACATTATTTAAATTCATTGTTTTATAACTGCCTCCTCATTTTTTGTAGCATCAATATCGACAAATTTGTATTCATGCTTTTTGTTTCTTTCACAAAAAGCAACATCAAAAACACCGTCATAATCACTTACGCATACAAACGACAGTTCTTTTCTTACAGACTCAGGAATGTCGGTTATATCAGGTTCATTTTGCTTCGGTATTATTATCATTTTGATTCCTGCACGATGTGCTGCAATTGCTTTTTCTTTAAGACCACCTATTGCCAACACACGTCCACGAATAGTAATTTCACCGGTCATGGCAACATCATGCTTTATGCATCTGTTGGTTAAAGCAGATATTACAGACGTAGCAATGGTTATTCCTGCCGAAGGGCCATCTTTTGGAACTGCACCCTCCGGAACATGGACGTGTATATCGTATTTTTTATAAAATTCTTCATCTACATCCAATTTTTTGCAATTTGCACGGATATAACTTATTGCCGCAACAGCGGATTCTTTCATAACGTCTCCGAGTTTACCGGTAAGTTCAATTTTACCGGAACCGGGAACTACGTTTGTTTCTATTTCAAGTGTATCTCCTCCGACACTCGTCCATGCAAGGCCGTTAGCAACACCGACTGTATCCTTTTGTTCAATATCTGATATCAGATATTTTCTTTTACCAAGGTATTTTTCAAGATTTATAGGCGTAACCGTAACAGATTTAACATCATTTTCAACAATGCTTTTAGCTGTTTTACGGCAAATTTCTGCAATTGTACGTTCCAGATTTCTGACACCGGATTCTCTTGTATAATAATTAACAACATCTCTGACCGCATCGCGGGTAACACGAACTTTTTTTGCATCAAGTCCATGCTTTGTACGCTGTTTCGGAATAAGATGATTCATAGCTATTTCTATCTTTTCCGGTAATGTATAACTTGAAACATTAATTATCTCCATTCTGTCAAGTAATGGTCTGGATATTGTATCAAGTGAGTTTGCTGTTGTTACAAATACGACATCTGACAAATCCATTGGAATTTCAAGAAAATTATCTCGAAAAGAAAAATTCTGTTCAGAATCCAAAACCTCAAGCAAAGCCGAAGAAGGATCTCCTTTATAATCAGAGCTCAACTTATCAATTTCATCAAGCAAAACAAAGGCATTCATACTTTTTGCCTGTTTAATTGCATTAACAATCCTGCCCGGCATAGCACCAACATATGTTTTACGATGACCTCTTATTTCAGCTTCATCTCTGATACCTCCAAGTGAAATACGTACATAATTACGATTCATAGATTTTGCTATGCTTTTGGCAATGGATGTTTTTCCCACGCCCGGAGGTCCAACAAGACAAAGAATTGTCCCCTTATATTCCTTGGAAATTTGCTTTACGGCCAAATATTCCAATATTCTTTCTTTTACTTCTTCTAAACCGTAATGTTCTGCATCAAGAATAGATTTAGCCTGTTTTACCGATATTCTGTCCTTTGTATAAACACCCCACGGCAGTTCTAAAACCGCATCAAGATAATTACGCATAACGGTGCTGTCAGCAGACATTGTTGTCATTTTTGAAAGTCTGTCAACATCCTTAAGCAACTTTTCTTTTATATCATCAGAAACGTTAAGTTTTGTGATTTTTTCACGATATTCAGCACAATCACTCTGTAAGCCGTCTTTATCTCCAAGTTCTTCATTTATTGCCTTAATCTGTTCACGCAGATAATATTCTTTCTGATGCTTGTCCATTTCTTCTTTCACACGGGCAGCAATATCAAATTCCATTTTAATTATCTGAGCTTCATTATTCAGAATATCAATAAGTTTTTCGATTCTCTTATAGATATCTGTTTCCGAAAGGATTTTAATCTTATCCTCAATTTTAATCAATAAATTACCGGCAACAACATCAATAAACTCTTCCGGGTTATTAATGTTCATGATTGTAGCAATAACTTCATCCGGCATTTTTGGTAAAAACTTAAGATAATCATCTATCATATTTTTTACGGTACGAACAAACGCCTCTAATCTATCATCATTATCTCCGCTGTATAAAGGATATTTTCTGAGTTCTGCAACATAGTAACCTTCTTCGTCTGTCACTTTTGAAATTTTTCCTCTTGCAATACCTTCAACAAGAATTCTGACATTTCCGTTTTGAAGCTTCATAATCTGCTTGATTCTGGAAACTGTACCAAAATCATAAACATCATCCGGCTTAGGTTCATCTACTTTTATATCCTTTTGAGATGTAAGAAAAATCAATTGTTCATTATTCATAGCTTCTTCAACAGCTTTTATTGACTTTTCTCTTCCAACATCAAAATGTATGGTCATATATGGAAATACACTTAAACCCCTGAGAGGTAACAAAGGTAAAATCATCTTTTTAGTAATAGTTCTTTTATTTTTAATATCTGACAATTAATTCACCTCATTCTTTGCCAACAATGCATTAGTATAGTGACATTACACTACTTATCAGAATATTATACTATTTTTTTACGAATATTTCAACCTTTTTTGCAAAACTTTTGCAGTAATTTATTACTAAAAACAAATATCTGCATTATGAATAAATGTTTGTTTTCAAGAAAAGATATAAATAAATATTTTCAGGAGGATTCGTTCATGAAAAAAACAGCTTTTTTATTGATATTGACTGTGATAATTACAATATTTGGTATGCATATAAACAAAACTGAAAATGTGTTATCAAAAAAAGGTTCAACAGGAAACGAGGTAATACAAATACAAAAAAAGTTAAAAAACTGGGGATATTATAATGGTGAAATAGATGGTATATACGGAAGCAAAACCAAAAATGCAGTAGAAAAATTCCAACAAAAAAACGGATTGAAAGTTGACGGAATATCCGGCAAAAAAACGCTTGAAGCTTTAGGCATACAGACATCATCAAATTACAGCTACGAAAATGATTTAAAGCTTTTGGCAAGAATTATAAATGCCGAAGCAAGGGGAGAATCGTACGTAGGTCAGGTATCAGTAGGAGCAGTGGTTCTAAACAGAGTTGCACACCCTTCTTTTCCCAATACAATTGCCGGTGTAATATTTCAAGAGGGAGCATTCACAGCAATAATTGACGGACAATGGGATGCCGCTATGTACGAAAGTTCATATAAAGCTGCCCAGGATGCTCTTAACGGTTGGGACCCAACCGGCGGAGCAATTTATTACTATAATCCTGCTAAGACAACAAGCAAATGGATTTACTCAAGAGAAGTTATCACCACTATAGGAAAACACGTATTTGCTAAATAAAAGTTGATTTTTTGATATGTTTATGATATCTTAGTCAGTGAGGTGAACACATTGAAGAAAAAAATCCCTAAAATAGTTGAATTCTTTCGTTCAACTGCCATATATGAATTTTCAATAAAACTGATTGCCTTTTTTAAAAACAACAAAAATATGCTTAGTATTATCGTTATTTTGATATTTGCCGCAGCAATAGCAATATATCCAATAATAGACAGTATGGTTAATGGCAATAAAATAGAGTCCGAAACAAAAGAAAATGAATATACAGATTTAACAGTCAATAAAATATATGTTACCGTAGCAGGTGAAGTTGTTAATCCTGATATGTATGAAATGACAACAGACGACAGAGTTGATGATGTAATTGAAAAAGCCGGAGGTTTTACGGAAAACTCATACACAGACAATATTAATCTTGCCCAGAAGCTTTCAGATGGGCAATACATATATGTACTTACAAAGCAACAAGGAGAAAAACTCGAGGAAGAAAACATACCTGATCCGGAAAATGATTTTCAGGGAATTGTAAATATTAACACCGCTTCCGTAGACGAACTTTGCAAACTTCCGGGTATCGGCGAAAAAATCGCCGAAAGAATAATAGAATACAGAGATTCTATTGATGGGTTTGAATCTGTAGATGAATTAAAAAACGTTGAAGGTATAGGCGATTCAAAGTTCAATAAAATCAAATACAATCTCACAATATAAAAAGTCAAGGGAAAATCCCCTGACTTTTTCATTTAAAGACAAAAAAGCTTGCATAAAGCAAGCTTTTGGAGCTGATAATGGGACTTGAACCCACGACTTCCACCTTACCAAGGTGGTACTCTACCGCCTGAGTTATATCAGCAACGAATATATTATATATAAAAATAATAAATTTGTCAAGAAGACAATTAAAAAAGCTTCCGTGAAACGGAAGCTTTTCATTTAAAGAAATTATTTTATAGCGTCTTTGAAAGCTTTACCAGCCTTGAATGCAGGAGCCTTTGAAGCAGCAATTTTGATTTCTTTACCTGTCTGTGGGTTTCTACCTGTACGAGCAGCCTTACTACGTACTTCAAATGTACCAAAACCAACCAACTGTACCTTATCACCTGCTTTTAGAGCTTCTGTTATAGCTTCGATTGTAGCGTTCAAAGCCAAATCAGCATCCTTCTTTGTCATTGAAGCTTTCTCTGCGATAGCTGCAACTAATTCTGTTCTTTTCATTATTTTTACCTCCTAAAATTTATCGCATGCAAAATGCATGTTTATTCTTAAGTCATATTAATTGTACCACTTCAACAAAATAAATACAATAGGATTTTGGGAATTTTAATAAAATTTAGTTATTTTTAATAAAAAAACACTGTGTTTTATTGTTCAAAAAAATGATATTCTGTGGTTTTTTAGTAAAAAACACCAATCAAAATACAATATAGAGTATTATACTCAAATAAAAAGACATAATATATACGAGGTGATTTTATGAGTGAAAATGAAAAAAAAGAGCAATCCGAAAATAAAAATATAGCCACAACTCCAATTATCAATGCACCCCATAACATTCATTGCTTAAATATAATAGGGCAAATTGAAGGACATAACATTCTTCCACAAAACAATAAAACAACCAAATATGAAGATGTTCTTCCTACTTTGATAAACATCGAAGAAAATAAAGACATTGAAGGTTTGCTCATTTTGTTGAACACTGTAGGTGGAGATGTAGAAGCCGGACTTGCCATTGCAGAGTTAATATCAGGAATGTCAAAACCTACAGTATCTATTGTTTTGGGTGGTGGTCACAGTATTGGTGTACCGCTTGCTGTTTCATCCAAAAAATCTTTTATTGTACCCAGTGCAACAATGACAATACACCCAATAAGAACAAACGGACTGGTAATAGGCGCCATACAAACATACGAATATTTCAATAAAGTTCAGGACAGAGTTGTGTCGTTTGTATCAAAAAACAGTAACATTTCGAAGGAAAATTTACTTTCGCTTATGCTTGCAACGGGAATAATAGCAAATGATGTAGGAACAATACTCTTCGGTGAAGAAGCTGTAAAATGCGGTTTAATTGACTCTGTGGGTGGCATATACGATGCACTTTCCGCACTTTATAACATGATAGAAAATAAGCACACTTAACATCACAAAAAAGTGTGTTTATTTTTTTAAAATTCATTGCATTTTTACCGGAAATAAGTTATAATAAAAATAAGTATGATTTTTTTGCAAGAAAGGAAATGATTCAGGTATGGAAAAAAACAAAATTACAATAACTATCAATAACAGAGACTACACTCTCGTATCAGCAGATACAAAAGAGCATATGGAAATGGTAGCTGAATATATTGATAAGAAAATCGGTGAAATTACATTTGCAAGCGGTGGCAGTCTTACAATTCAGGATACCTCCATACTTGCTGCAATAAACGTTGCCGACGATTATTTCAAAAGTGAAGAAACTGCTGATAATCTTCGTTCACAAATCAAACAATACATAGACGAAGCATCTGCAGCATCATTTAAAAACAGTCAGTTAGAAACTGAGATTGCACGTTTGAAGGCTGAAATAAAAGCACTAAAGGACAGATAATATGATAAACTGTGAACTATTGGCTCCTGCCGGCAGTTACGAAGCTTTAAAATCAGCGGTTTTAAGTGGTACAGATGCCGTATATCTTGGAGGCAGTCTTTTTAACGCAAGAGCTTCTGCAACCAATTTTAATAACGAAGAACTTGAAAATGCCGTTGATTTTTGTCATTTGCACAAAGTCAAAGTGTATGTAACTGTAAATATTCTGATTTCAGACAAAGAATTCGAGGAATTAGATAACTTTATACGTACAATAAACCGTATAGGTGTTGATGCAGTTATTGTTCAGGATATAGGTGTCGCAATGTATATAAAACAAATTGCTCCCGAACTCAAATTGCATGCGAGTACCCAAATGACCATTTATGATGTCGAAGGTGCAAAGTTTTTAAAAAATATCGGATTCAGCAGAGTTGTTCTTGCACGTGAGCTGTCCGCAGAAAAAATTAAGCAAATTTCTTTTGAATCAGGTGTAGAAACAGAGATTTTTGTTCATGGGGCTATGTGTTTTTGCTATTCCGGACAGTGTCTTATGTCAAGTATAATCGGTGGCAGAAGCGGTAATCGGGGAAAATGTGCCCAACCCTGCAGGTTGGAATATACACTAAACAACAAAAAAGGTTTTTTAATGAGTCTTAAAGATATGTGCCTCATTAATCACCTTAAAGAGATTGAAGCATGCGGAGTAGCATCTCTTAAAATTGAAGGTAGAATGAAAGGACCGGAATACGTTGGGACTGTTGTGTCAACATACAGAAAATATCTTGACAGTGAAACACAGGTAACTGATGAAGACTATGAGAAATTGGAAACAGTTTTTTTTAGAGGAGGTTTTTCTGACGGATACTTCAAAAGCAAAAAAGGTAAAGAAATGTTTTGCCACACAAAACCCGATAATCCGTACCTGCTTCAAAAAAACAATTTCAAATTGATTGATAACTATAAAAAAACAGGAATTTATATGTTCTTTAACGGTGAGATAAATAAAAATCTCATACTGTCAGCTGTAGATGAATATGGTAATTCAGTCAAATATACATCAGAAAGTTTTTTGGAAAAGGCTAATTCCTCCTCCGCCAGTGTTGAAAAAATCAGAAACAACCTTGACAAACTTGGCGATACAATTTTTTATGCCGAAAATATTGAGGTGAATATTGACAAAGATGTTTTTATACCCACATCTGAAATCAATAAAGCGCGAAGAGAAATTACGCATCAGCTTGAAAAATTAATAATTAATTCATATAAGCGAAATGAAAGTAGTCTTAAATACACATCCGATACAAAAAGTATATCAAAAGGCAATTTTGATTTATCGGTATTTGTTTCAGACAACAATCAACTTAACGCTATACGCAAGACTGACTGTAAAAGAATATATGTACCAATTGAAATTGATGGCATAACTGAAAATGAAATTGCTGTTTTGCCGAGAATATCTCCCCAAAACCTTGAATACTTAATTTCAAATTCAAAAAGCAAAACTCTTTTAGTGCGCAATATTGGTCAAATAGAAATTGCAAAGCGTCACAACAAAAAAATACAGTTGGATTTAACAATGAATATTTTCAACTCATATTCATGTGAGTTTTACAGGAAATCAAACATAGATATTATCACACTTTCAACAGAGCTAACATTAAAACAAATAAAACCACTTACAAGCATATGTAACTGTGAAAGTATCATATACGGCAAAATACCTATGATGATTACTGAAAATTGTATAATCAAATCATCTGTAGGATGCAAACACGGTGGTTATATTTCCGACAGAACAAACGAGAAATTTTTAATCAAATGCCTGCCTGACTGTAGAAATGAAATATATAATTCAAAACCAATAATAATGTCTGATAAAATGGATGATGTCAAATTTTCAGGAATAACTTACGGCAGATTGAATTTTATTGATGAATCACCTGAAGATTGCGTAAGAATATATAATTGTTACAAAAACGGTACAAAAATACAAAACGAGTTTACAAGAGGTAAATTTTATAAAGGAGTTTAACAAAATGGAATTAAAAATCAAATTCGAATCAGATAAAATCGGAAATTCTATACCCGCACCGTATTATGCAAGTAATGGTGCTGCAGGAATGGATCTTGCTGCCTGCATAGACGAAAGTATAACAATACCTGCCGGAAAGCATCAGATTATTCCTACAGGAATATCAATTGCACTACCATCAAATGAATATGTTGCATTGGTGTATGTACGAAGTTCATTAGGCTTTAAAAAAGGTGTTACACTTTCAAACTCAGTAGGTGTAATTGACAGTGATTACAGAGGTGAAATTAAAGTTTCTCTTGCAAATCTTTCAGACAAAGACTTTACGGTCAACCCCGGTGACAGAATAGCACAGCTTGTTATTACTCCGGTATGTATTCCTGACATAGAAGTAGTAAGCGAGCTTCCTTCTACAGACAGAGGTGATGGCGGCTTTGGCTCTACCGGTAAATAAACTTACAAAAGCTGATATTATATTAATTGCAGGTATAATACTGTTCTCGGTTATTTTAATTTTGTTAATGATTTTTCATACTCAGGGAGACGCAAATGGATTTGAAATACGTATTGATGGGAAATTACATTCCGCATATTTATTTTCTGATTTAAAAGATGGCGAGTATATAGAAATCAAAACCGAGTATGGATACAATAAATTTTTATACGAAAACAAAAAAATAAAATGTGTTGAAACAGATTGTTTGGACAAAACCGAAATAAAATCCGGTACAATAAGTAAAACAAATCAGATTCTTATTTGTTTGCCACACAGACTTACAGTACAAATCACAGGTCAAAATTCCATTGATACTGTGTCTTATTAGGAGAAGGTATGAAAACAAGAAAAATAACATTAATTTCTGTTTTGCTTACAATAATTATTATAATTCAAATCACGGAAAATTCATTACCTTTAATTCCCGGCATACCGGGAGGAAAAATAGGCTTTACGAATATAATTACAATATTATGTATATACTTGTTTGATACAAAAACATCGTTTATAATAAGTGTTTTAAGACCCGTAATTGCGTGTTTAATATACGGTGGTTTAATTCAACTCTTATATGGTCTTTCGGGTAGCATACTGTCATTTGCAATAATGGTTTTAATGATGAAAGGGAAAAACAATTTCAGCTATATGGGAGTTTCAATATCAGGTGCTGTTGCTCATAATTTTGCACAAACAACCATTGCCGTTATTTTATATTCAAACATATATATTTACACATATCTTCCACCATTATTGATTTTATCAATAATTAGCGGATATTTTACCGGATTTTGTTCAACAATAATCATACACAAATACAAAGACAGAAAGAAAGTAAACATATGAAACTAATTTTAGCATCAGCATCACCAAGACGTAAAAGCCTTATGGATGTTCTAGGTCTTGAATTCGAAATAAAAATAAGTGATTGCGAAGAACATATTGACACAAACAACTCGGTTGAAAACATAGTTATGTCTCTTTCCGCACAAAAGGCATATGCAGTTGCCGAAACATTAAATAACAACTGCTTAGTAATAGGTGCAGATACCGTGGTATCATATGGAAACGAAATATTGGGCAAACCCCAAGATGTCGAAGATGCAATAAGAATGTTAAAGCTTTTAAGCGGAAAAACACACAGTGTATATACCGGATTCACAATAATTAACACATCGGATAACACAACTGTTACAGACTATGAAAAAACAAATGTAAAATTCAAAGAATTAACAGAGAAAGAAATCATCGACTACGTAAACACAAAAGACCCTTTAGACAAAGCCGGAGCATACAGTATTCAGGGAATAGCCTCCTCCTTTGTTGAAAAACTTGATGGAGATTATAACAATGTGGTCGGACTGCCCATATACAAACTAAGTAAATATTTATATAATACATTCAATATAAAAGGAGCAAATTAAAATAATGAAAGGTCTCGGCAAAGATTTAGGAATTGACTTAGGTACAGCAAATACTCTTGTATACGTTAAAGGCAAAGGAATTGTCGTAAGAGAACCATCTGTAATTGCTGTTAACAAAGATACAAATGAAGTTTTAGCTGTTGGTGACGAAGCAAAGCTTATGCTTGGAAGAACGCCGGGTAACATCGTTGCAATTCGTCCTATGAAAGACGGAGTCATTGCTGATTACACATATACTCAGCATATGTTGAAGTACTTTATACAAAAAGCTTGCGGAAATAAAGGTTTCATCAAACCCAAAATTATAGTATGCATACCTTCATGTATAACCGAAGTAGAGAAAAGAGCAATTGAAGACTCTGTTATGCAGGCAGGTGCAAAAGAAGCATATCTTATCGAAGAACCTATGGCCGCATCTATGGGTGCCGGACTTGCAGTTGAAGATCCTGTCGGAACCATGATTGTGGATATTGGAGGCGGCACTTCAGAAGTTGCTGTTATATCCCTTGGCGGTATTGTAACAAGTGTATCTTTACGTGTTGCAGGAGATTATTTTGACAATACAATTGTTCAATACATTAAGCGTTCTCAAAACATTATGATTGGTGACAGAACTGCAGAACAAATAAAAATACAAATAGGCTCAGTTTATTCAATGGACGAAGAAAAAGCAATGGAAATTAACGGCAGACATCTGTTAACGGGATTACCAAAGAAAATTGTCGTTACATCCGAACAAATTCGTGATGCTTTATCCGAACCAATTATGTTAATTGTTGATTGTATTAAAAACACACTGGAAAAGACTCCTCCGGAGTTATCAGCCGATATTATGGAACGCGGAATAATGATTACGGGAGGTGGGGCAATGTTACGCGGAATAGATACGTTAATTACCGAAGAAACAGGAATAAAAACACACATTGCAGAAAATCCTCTGGATTGTGTAACTTTAGGCACAGCCCATGTATTGGATGAAATAAACTCTTTAAGAAAGGTGTTGTTAACTTCGAAGAGATGATAAGAAAGCTTTTCAACAACAAATATTTTGTAATATTGCTTATCGTTACAATATTACTTATCGTCGGAATGATTTTTACAATGAACCGTTCTTACGAAACAACAGCAAGTGACAATATAATAATAAAAATAACAATGCCTGTTCAAAAGTTTTTTGCAGGTGTTACAGATAATATCAGAGGCTTCTTTTCGTACTTTGGTGATATTTCTTCTTTAAAGCAAGAAAATGAAAAACTGAATGCAAAAATACAGCAATTAGAATCTCAAAATCAAAGAAACATTGAATACAAAAAAGAAAATGAACGGCTAAGAAAGATGCTCGATTTAAAAGATACCTACAAAGAGTTTTATCTTGTTTCCGCTAACATAACAGGAAGAGATTCCAGCACATGGTTTTTGTCTTTTACCATAGACAAAGGAACAAATGACGGTATAAAAATGACCGACACTGTAATAACACCGTATGGTCTTGTAGGACATGTAACAGACATTGGAAGTGACTGGGCAATGATAACCACTATTCTTGATTCACAAAGCACAGTTGCCGTTATGGTAGAACGCACAGAGGATTTTGCTACGGTTGATGGAGATATCGACCTATCTGCACAGGGACTTTGTAAAATGACATACATTTCAAAAGATTCAACTGTAACAGTTGGGGATATGGTCAAAACTTCCGGTCTGGGCGGTGTTTATCCCAAGGGCATCAACGTTGGAAAAATAACAAAAATTCATCCCGAAAACAAAGGGGTATCACAGTATGCAGAAATTGAGCCATCTGTAGATTTCAATAGTATATACGAAGTTTTCGTTATAACAAATTAATTGTGAAAGGAGATTAGGATGTGAAGTATTTGAAAATACTTAAATATACCATAGCTATAATTATAATAAACACTTTACAAGTATCAATATGCAATTATATAGCTATTGGAAATATAAAACCTAATCTTGTAATCCCGTTTGTTGTATCAGTTGCCATTATAAACGGACCTGTTACAGGCGGTATAGTTGGTCTGGTATGTGGAATATTTATGGATGCATTAAGCAGCGGAACCACTATAATAAACAGTCTTACATATATGTATCTTGCAGTTATAGCCGGTGTGCTGAATATAAATTATTTTCGCAAAAATGCCGGTGTTGTTATGCTGTTTACATTTATCGGCATATTACTTTGTGAATCTTGTATTCATTTTGTTCATTTTGCAATTTGGGGCTCTTCTAATTTATTTATTGCAATTGCCAACCCAATACTGTTAATAGCATTATATACATTAATTTATACAATTCCAATTTTTTATATCACAAATAAACTTTTTAATTCAAAAGGCAGGGAGGCATAGTAAAGTTTGAAAAAAAACAAATTAAGCAGATATTATATTATTTCAGTGCTTGTTGTTCTTCTTACTGCCGTTATATTTGCGAAGCTTTTTAATTTACAGGTGGTAAATGGAGTTACATACAGAGAGCAATCCGAAAAGAGGCTTTTGCGTTCTCATACAATAACAGCAACAAGAGGTGAAATAACCGACAGATTCGGCAGACCTCTGGTAACCAGCCGAATGGGTTTTGACCTTATAGCATACAAAGAATATATTGAAGATGAAAATTTAAATCAACTTATACTTGATACAGTAAATATATTGGAACAGTATGGTGCTCCGTACTATGATACTCTTCCTATATCTGAAACAGGCGAGTTCATTTTTGATACACCGGACTACAGTGTTGAATCAGATTTCAAAAAAGAAAATGAATTTCATGACAAAATGACTGCCAGAGAAATATTAAACGAACTGTTCGAAAGATACGCAATAGACGATAAATACACTGCCTCAGAAAAAAGAAAAATTGCCGGAATCAGATTTGAAATGGAATTAAGATCGTTCAATTCCAGCACACCATATACAATAGCTACTGACGTACCTATTGAGGTTGTATCATTTATACGTGAACAAGGTAACCGTTTCAGTGGAATAGATGTTTCTGTTGAACCAATCCGTGTAAATGTAAACGGCTCTATTGCCTCACATATTTTAGGCAGGGTAGGTCGTATATACAAAGAGGAATACGATGTTCTGAAAACAAAAGGCTATGGAATGAACGATATACTGGGTAAAGACGGTATAGAAAAAATCATGGAAGATTTTTTAAAGGGAACAGACGGTATACAAAGTATTGAACAAAGCCTTGATGGTCGTACAATGAAAATTTTGGAAACTCAAGAAGCCATACCGGGCAACAACGTAATTCTTACCATTGACTTAGAACTACAGAAAATTGCAGAAAAATCATTGGCGGAAACTATACAAAATATGAGTACAAATCCCGAAAGCTACGGAGCAAGTGCCGGAGCGGTTGCAGTTGTAGATGTAAACAACGGAGAAGTACTTGCAATAGCTTCCTATCCCACCTTTAATCAAAACACATTCAATGAAGACTATAAGGAATTGTTGGAAAACGATGCAAAACCAATGTGGAACAGAGCGATTTCAGGAACTTATGCTCCCGGCTCAACATTCAAAATGCTCACAGCGGTAGCAGCATTGGAATCCGGAGTAACAACAACAACAGAAGTTATCAACGACCTCGGCGTGTACAGATATTATGAATCTTCTAACTACACTCCAAAATGTTGGATTTATACGGATACCGGACGTACGCACGGTAACCAGACGGTTGTACAAGCTATCGAAAATTCGTGTAACTACTATTTTTATGAAGTTGGAAGACGAATGGGAATTGATAAACTTGCGGAATACGGTCAAAAATTCGGATTAGGTGAATATACCGGAATAGAACTTTCCGGTGAATCCAAAGGAATTTTTGCTTCAAGAGCATACAGAGAAAAAATAGATTCTGTATGGTATCCCGGTGATACACTGCAGGCATCTATCGGTCAGTCTGACCATCTGTTTACTCCCATACAGCTTGCTAACTATGTTGCAACTCTTGCTAATGGTGGTACACGATACAAACTACACCTGATTAAAGAAATCAAAAGTGGTGTAAACTCAAAAACGCTGTACAAATACGAACCGAAAGTAGTAGACCAAATAGAAATAAGCGAAAAAAATTACAAAGCAATTATAGAGGGAATGCAAGCAGTTTCCGAAACAGGTACAGCAAGTAATGTTTTTGCCGGATATCCAATACCGGTAGGTGGAAAGACAGGTACTGCATCTGTTCCGAACGGAACAGCAAACGCTTTATTTGTTGCTGTAGCACCTCTTGATAATCCTCAAATAGCTATAGCAATAGTTGTAGAACATGGTGGCCATGGTAACTATGTTGCACCAATTGCCAAGAATATAATATCTTATTATATGCAGCTTGACGCAACTAACGATGTGCCAACACCAAAAAATACGCTAATACCGTAGAAAGGATAATAATATGGCAGAAATAATAGCAATAGCATCAGGAAAAGGCGGCGTAGGCAAATCCACTACAACCGCGAATTTAGGAACTGCATTTGCCATGATGGGCAAGAAAGTACTTATGATTGATGGCGACATCGGCTTGCGTAATCTTGATTTGATTTTAGGAATGCAGAATGCCGTAGCATATGATTTTAATGATATCATATGTAACAGATGCACCACAGAGCAAGCCATTTTAGCTGATGAAAAATACCCCGGGTTGCACCTTCTTCCTGCTCCTCAAAATACAGACATATCTGATATAGACAACGAACAGCTAAATAATTTAATAGAAAAATTAAGCCCATATTACGATTACATTCTTATTGACTGTCCCGCAGGAATACACGAAGGATTTTTGCTTATGTCATCGAAAGCAAAAAAAGCTTTAATCGTCACAACTCCCGAACTTATTTCTGTAAGAGATGCTGATATGACAGTTTCTAAACTTGAGGGCTTGCATTTTGACGAAATTTATCTTATAATAAATAAGGTAAGTGTTGAAATGGTAAAATCAGGTGAGATGATGTCTGTAGATGATGTAATCAACATTGTTGCCGTACCGCTTATTGGAGCAATCCCGGATGAAAAAGATGTAATTCACTCTAATAATATCGGCAAACCGGTAATATTAAAATCACGTTCCCGTGCGGGTATGGCATATGCAAATATAGCTAAACGTCTCACCGGAATCAAAGTGCCGATTTTGGCAGATGAAAAGAAACGTTTCTTTGGATTCAGACGCAAAAGATAATATAAGGAGATGATAAAAATGAACGTAGCACTAATTGCACACGACAAAAAGAAAGAACTAATGGTAGAGTTTTGTATTGCATATTCCGGAATACTATCAAAACATAATTTAGTAGCAACAGGTACAACAGGTTCTTTAGTATCAGAAGCTACGGGACTAAAGATACAAAAATTTTTAACAGGTCCGCAAGGTGGAGATCAGCAAATCGGTGCAAGAATTGCATATAATGAAATTGACCTTGTTTTATTTTTCAGAGACCCTCTTACTCCTATGCCTCATGAGCCTGATATTTCCGCGCTTTTAAAGCTTTGTGATGTACATAACATTCCTATTGCAACAAATGTTGCAACAGCTGAAGTTTTAATACACGGTCTGGAAAGAGGCGACCTTGACTGGAGAAATATTGTCCGCTCAAATTAAATTTTAAAGCTCTGTGATTTTCACAGAGCTTTTTTGCATATAAACCGTTCTTTTGGCAATAATTTATAATAGTCAAAATTACGGAGTGTGAGAAAATGAATAACAAAGTAGAAATATGCGGTGTAAATACTTCAAAACTGCCTGTTCTCACAAGGGCACAAAAAGATGAATTATTCAAAAGAATTCAGCAAGGCGACAAAAAAGCTCGCGAAGAATACATTAACGGTAATTTAAAATTAGTTCTTAGCGTCATAAGAAAATTCAATAACCGAAAAGAAAATCCCGATGACCTTTTCCAGATCGGATGCGTGGGACTTATAAAAGCAATTGACAATTTTGATGTGACTCAAGGAGTGCAATTCAGTACCTATGCTGTACCTATGATAATAGGCGAAATACGCAGATACCTGAGGGATAACAATTCCATTCGTGTAAGCCGTTCCATACGTGATACTGCATACAAGGCATTGTCTGCCAAGGAAAGGCTTTCAACAAAAAATTTCAAAGAGCCTACTATTAACGATATAGCAAAAGAAATAGATGTTCCAAAAGAAGAAGTCGTTATGGCGCTTGACGCAATCCAAGACCCCATTTCACTATTTGAGCCAATATATCATGACGGTGGTGACGCAGTATTTGTTGTAGACCAGGTAAAAGATGACAAAAATACCGATGAAACATGGTTAGAACATATAGCACTAAAAGAAGCATTAAAAAAATTGAATAAAAGAGAAAAACAAATTTTAAATATGAGATTTTTTCAGGGAAAAACTCAAATGGAAGTTGCTGAAGAAATATCTATATCTCAGGCACAGGTTTCAAGACTTGAAAAATCCGCACTTAATAATATGCGTAAATATATATAAAATGGCTGTCGCTAAATGCGACAGCATAATAATATATTCTCTTTCACACAATTTGTCAACAGTGGAAACAAATAATTTACTTTATGAAAATAACATAGTTACTTTATTTTAAACATAGCAAAACGAGTTCGGTACAATACCGAACTCATTTTATTTATACTGTATTTACAATATTTTTATTAATTCACACATAATCTTTGCAGTTTCTGCCCTTGTAAGACTTGCTTTAGGCTTAAATGTTCCGTCCTCATATCCGTTAATAATTTTATTTTCTCTTATTGTGTATACTGCATTTGAAGCATAATCGGAAATATCACTGTTGTCTTCAAACAATGAATTAACAGTAAATTCAGGATTTTTTGACGGAAGTATATTATATATCATAACCGCCATATCCTGTCTTAAGATTGGTTGACCAACTCCAAATGTAGTTTCATTTATACCGTTAATTACTCCATTCGCCTTTGCTGCGTAAACATAAGTTGCAAACCAATCTTGTGCATTAACATCTACAAATTCATCAGTAGGAGATACCTCTTCAAAACCTACTGCACTGATAAGCATTTTAACAAATTCTTCTCTTTTAACAAGATTATCGGGATAAAAATTTCCGTCTTCATAACCGCTTATAATACCCATATCTGTTAATTCATTTACATATTCATAATACCAGTCATTTTCGGAAACATCATTGAATTTAACGGAAGCAACAGGTTTTTCATTTTCTTCAGGCTTTATATCGGGTTGTTCTTCTTTTTCTTGTTCTATCGGTTTTTCCGTCTCCAAAGATGTTGAGGGCTTATAGGTACTGCCTCCACCACCTCCGCCACCGCCGGAGGATTTTTTTAAAAATTCTGCCTTTAATTCTGTATCCGAATTCAATACAAATGTATAAGAAATATTTTTGGAAACCGATTTATTATCCATATACCAACCACCGAACTTATAACCGCTGTCAGGTGTTGCCGTCACCGTCAAATTGCTTCCTTTTAAGTATGTCCCTGCACCTGTTGTAGTACCGTTTGTTGCAGTGATCGCAAGAACAACAATGTTATCCGTTGTAATTGTACTTTCTATGCTTTCTGTTACTATTATATAATTTTCAGATTTTTCACCTTTTAAATTAAGATTTGTAACGTTAACTTTTGATGTGGTTTCATCACTCGGTTCTGTAATCTCAATTTTAACCTTATCAAAATCAAGAATCACTTCTGTATCACAACTAAGAACACCATCTAAAACTGCTGTTTTCATCAACAAATCAACAGATGTAACTGTAATATTCTTTTTATCAACAACAAGTTTTTGAACGTTTTCAAATGGCAAATACTTGTCATTTCCCGCCTGTTTTACCATAATATTGGTTTCACCTGTGGCTTTAATTGTAATTACACCTTCGGCAGAAATTTCTGCTACATTTGTGTTGCTGCTTTCAAATGTAAAATCCATAAGCTGTGATATGCTGTCAGGTATTACTGTTACAGTTAACGAATCATCACCGTAAGTTGCACTCGAAAGTTCGGAAACCAAAACATTTTGCGTTTTCTTTTCATTATCAGGTAAAGTTTCCAATGGGTAAAATTCAATATTATTTTCATTGGCAAAACTCTCTGCATCAGAATTATAATAACCGTTAATTTTAGTTATATTACTTCCATTTAAAAAATTATCAGAAATATCAATTTCCTTAGAATAAAAAGTAACTTCACTTATATTATCACAGTGTTCAAACAGATTATTTCCCACACTTATAACACTTTCAGGAAATGATATTTTTTCAAGTCCGTCACAGTTATAAAAAGCATAGTCAGCTATATTCTTTAAAGTATCAGGCAATTTAATTTCTTTTATTTTTTCACAGTCATCAAATGCTCCGTAATGCAAACCGGTATCATTTGTGATTGTAACCTTTTTTATACTGTCTGGTACAAAATAACAATGATACTCAGAAGGGGAATAAAACTGCTGTGCACAATTTTCATTTAAATATTCATTACTAAAACCAAATATGTAACCGAAAACTGCGCCCTCTCCTGTTGCTTCATCACTTTGTCCCACAAAAGGCAAAGTAAATTCAACAATACTATTACATCCTTGAAATGCGCCCTTTCCTATTGTATTAACGTTATCAGGAACTGTAACAATTTCAAGCTTTGTCAAATTTGCAAAGGCATAATCTCCAATATCAGTAACCTTATCAGGAATTTGTATTTCATCAATTTCGGTACAACTATAAAAAGCATATTCACCTATTGTTTTGATGTCATCCGAAAAAGTTATATTCCTTAAACCTGTGCAATTACGAAAAGCAGAATTACCAATAGCAGTAACAGTATCCGGAATTACTATATCAGTAAGCGATGTACAACCACTGAACATATGATCTCCTATCTTATCAATCCCCACAGGAAATTCAAAGTCCACAAGAGATTTACAACCCGAAAACAGGCCATTTCCCAATTTACAAGCGTCATTTTTCAACATGACAGACTTTAAACTCTCACAAGAACTAAAGGCTGAATCTAAAATTTCATTAGTCTTATCGCCAATAATAATTTCTTCAATATATCTGCATCTTGAAAATGCACTATACGGTATAACCTCCTGATTTGTTACAGTTACCTTTTTAAGTGTTTGCGGAACATCAAAGTTATAATAAGAATTTTCAGAAAGCGTTCTGTCAAAAATCACATGAAATTTTTTATCATTATCATTTTGAGTATTCAATTCAACACCAACAAAAGGTATTGAAATTTCTCTTAATGATGAACATGAATTAAAAGCATCTTCACCTATATATGTAACAGTGTCAGGAATCACTATTTTTTCCAAACTCGTACAATGAGCAAATGCACAATTACCAATTCTTTTCAAATTTTCAGGCATTTCTACATCTTTAAGAAAAGAACATGAATAAAATGCGTAATTTTCTATATTCTCTATACCGTCAGAAAACGTAATCTCATCAAGACTTATACATCCTCTGAATGACATATATCCAATAGACTTAAGACTATCAGGCATACTTATATATTCCAGTTCCTTAAACCCATTAAAGGCATGATCTGATATACTTGTTACACCCTCATCAATATTCACTATAATTACATGATTTGTATAATTACTCCATGGAACATCCAAAGTCGAAACCACCTCAGGCATATCCCCCGTACCGCTTATAGCTAAAACACCTATATCATCAATACTCCACTGAATGTTTTCACCAAAAATACCACTAACCTCTGCACTTGCTACTTGTGGAATTAAAAGTAAACAAACAAAAACTCCAAAGACTAAAATTAACCTAAAAAAATTTCTTTTCATATCATTGCCTCCTTACGTTATTAAATTGTTTTACATTTATATTTTATCATACGTAAAACATCTATTCAATAACTATAAACAAATTACGAAAAGAAATTTCCTCATTTTTTTAATTTTTATAAATATAAAGTGTTTGCATATTCAACAATTGCATCAACACATTGAACTGCCGTTATTTTAACTGGCTGTTCTTTTAGAACATCAAGTTTTACATTACAGTATTTTTCATATAAAGGCAAACGTCTATTAAGCAAAATTTTAAGCTTTTCTGACACATTTCCCCTAAGGAGAGGTCTTTTATCATTTCTTGATGTTCTCTCAACAAGAATGTCGAAAGTAGGGTTTATAAATACAACAATATTATTTTTATCCTCACATAGTTTTTCAACAGCAACAGATGTTTCGACAATTCCACCGCCTGTGCTGATTAAGAGATTTGTTTTATCTGCAAAATTAAGCAAAGTTTCACTTTCTATTCTTCTGAAATATGTTTCTCCTTTTGTATCAAAAATATTTGAAATATTACCGTATTCACGCTCTATTTCTGCATCGAGGTCAACTAATTTAAGATTAAAAATTTTTGCAAGCTCTCTGCCTATTGTGGTCTTACCGCTTCCCGGTGGACCTATCAATACAATATTTTTATTAATATTTATAGGATTAACGTCTATTTTATCAGTAACACTTTCTACCTCTTTAAAACTATATTGAATACCACAAAAATGTGTTTGTGCCACGGCACCCTGTTCCACAAGCATAAACAAGCCATTTTCTGCTTTATGTCCCATATATTTCGCCATTATTGTAAGTAAGGTTTCTTTTGGATTATATATAGTATCAAATATAAAAGGAACTTTTTTTATTCTGCTGAATGGTATAGGTAAATTAATTTCCTTAGGGTACATACCGCAAGGTGTACCGTTTAACACAATATCAAAATTATTGTTAACATCTTCCTGTGAAATTACGGTAATTTTTTTACCGAGACGTTCCTCAATTTCACATTTTATATCACAACATTTTTGAAAATTTCTTGATGTTATGTATACTTCACTTCCATTTAATGCACATTCAAAAGCCATCATTCTTGAAACTCCACCTGAACCAAGAACCAAAACCTTTTTATCTTTCAAATCCACGTTACATCTTTTAAGTGAATTTAAAAAACCGTAAACATCTGTATTGTAACCGTAATATTTACCGCCTTTATTAACCACCGTGTTACAGGAATTATAAAGCTTTACCTTATCATCCGTTTCATCTGCAAATTTAATAATATCAGTTTTATAAGGTATTGTTATATTAAAGCCATCTAATTCGGAAAGAGTATTTTTAAATACATTTTCTAAACTTTCATCAGGATAAAGCTCATATGTATAATCTACATTTTTCAACTTAAAAAGTTCCGTATGTATAACCTTTGATAAGCTATGCCCCAAAGGATTACCTGTTAAACCAAATTTCAAAAAAATCACTCCAAAGTTTTATGTATACCTAAAATTTTAAAATCCTCAAACATATAACGGATTTTTGAAAAATATTTACAAATATCAAATTCAGGAAGTTCTGTATCTACGTAAAATACATATTTCCATTCGCCGTCATTTGAAGGACGGGATTCAATTTTAGTCATATTAATATCATTTTTAGCAAAATCATTAAGTACTCTTGAAAGTGTACCTGATTCATGGGGTAATGTAAACACTATACTTACTTTACCGGCATCATTTGTCTTTATACTATCTTTGGTTATAAAGATAAATTTCGTCTTGTTATTTTTAATATTTGCAATATCACAATCATATACAGTAAGCCCATATTTTCCAGCTGCCAATGAGCTACAAATTGCGGCAACAGAAGCATCTTTACAATCGGCAACATATTGAGCAGCTACAGCAGTATTTATCGCTTCTTTTTTCGTAAAATTTCCGCCTGTTATGTAATCACTGCACTGCCCTAATGCCTGAGGATGTGATATTACAGTTTTCACATCTTCCTTTTTACCGATACCGGCAATACAATGGCTTATTGACAAATCCGTATTATGCGTAACTGTAACATCATACTTGTTGATTAAGTCATAAACTTCATTTACACTGCCCTGACACAAGTTTTCAAAAGGTAAAACACCTATGTCGCATACACCGTTTACAACATTGTCAAATACATCTTTAAAAGTTTCAACACTAATGATCTCTTTATCAGAAAAATATTTTTCAGCAACCTCATAAGAATACGATCCAACAATCCCCTGATGGCAAACTGTCTTTACGTTTTTGAAAAATTCTTCTTCGTCTATATCTGTAAAATTTTTATCTAACTTTAGTTTAGAAAGACGTTCATCCTGATAATTACAGCTTATTTCAATCATACTTTTGAAAAACTCACTTGTTTCAGATACAAATTCGTCAACACCCTCAAGTTTACTTTTCAAAATATCAGCTTCACGTGATTTATTCTTTACGGGAGTGTTTGTTGCCGCCTTATATTCACGCACTTGCTCAACATAGCTCATACGCTCTAAAAAAAGCTTTTTTAGCTCCTCGTCAACTTTATTTATGTCTAATCTTATATCCTTTAAATCTCTCATATTACATCACCATATCCAAAATTCCAATTGCCATTACAGCCTCAACAACAGGCACTGCACGTATGACTATACATGGGTCGTGTCTGCCCTGAATCTGCAAATCGCAATTTTCTTTGTTTACAAGGTCTACACTTTGTTGTTTTTTAAATATCGACGGTGTAGGTTTAAAAGTAACTTTTACATCAATTGGATTGCCATTTGTTATGCCACCCGTAATACCACCATTGTTATTAGATGTTATTACAACATCCCCGCTTTCTATTCTGTATTGATCATTCACTTCACTTCCTGTGGAAACAGAATATTCTTCACCCAATCCGAATTCTACTGCTTTTACTGCAGGAATGCCGAACAATAATTGCGAAAGCTTGCCTTCAATACCTTCAAATAACGGACCGCCTATGCCAACAGGTATACCTGTTGCAGAACAAAGAACTTTACCGCCCACAGAATCTCCCTCGTGAGCTTTTGAAGTAATAAGTTCCTGAATTTCTTCACAAACATACTCGGAAACTGTATTTTTAATACCTCCGATACTTTCAACGAAAGCATTTACCGCTATATTACTTTTTGCAAGATATTGTTTACATAAACTACCTATACATACGATAGGTGCAGTAAGTCGTCCTGAAAAATGACCTCCGCCTCTTATATCATTAAATCCGTTATATTTCACATACGCTGCATAGTCAGCATGAGACGGTCTCGGTGTAGTTTTAAGTTTGGAATAATCCGAAGAATGTTGTGATGTATTGTATATCATAACGCATATAGGGGCACCGGTTGTAATACCGTCCTGAACCCCGCTTACAAATTCAAATTCATCCGCTTCCTTTCTCGGTGTTGAAAGCTTATCTTTACCGGGTTTTCTTCTGTCCATATCCTTTCTTATTGCATCAAAGTCAATCTCTACTCCTGCCGGAAACCCTGTTATCACTGCACCAATACATTTTCCGTGAGATTCACCGAAAACATTAAAGCTTATATTCTTTAGTGAAATACTACTCATTTAAATTACTCCAATCTTCAAAAAAGTGTGGATAAGATTTACTTACAGCACCATAACCGCTAAGTATTATATTCCCTTCACATCCTACAGAAGCTACTGCCATAGCCATAGCTATTCTGTGGTCGTTATGGGAATCAACCTCGGCACCGTGTAAGGACTTACCACCGTTGATTATTAAATAATCTTCTCCTATTTCTACATCTGCTCCAAGCTTTGAAAGTTCTTCATACATTGCCTGAAGTCTGTCACTTTCTTTAATTCTAAGTCTTGCAGCATTATAAATCTTAGTTTTTCCCTTTGCGTAACAAGCCAATACAGAAAGTGTCGGTACAAGGTCAGGAATATCACCCACGTCTATATCTATACCTTTTAAATCTGATTTTTCAACAATCATGGTATTACCATCAATTTTAACATTTGCACCGAATTTTTTCAATAGCGAAATTATCTCCATATCACCTTGTGCAGAATCCATATTCATATCCTTTAATGTAATGCATCCGTTTATTGCCGCAGCACACATAAAAAATGCCGCCTGTGACCAATCACGTTCTACGCTGTATTCGTTAATTAGAGTTGGTGTTTTCTTTATTTCATAACTATTACCGTTTTCATCAACGTCACAACCGAACTTTCTAAGAACATCTACCGTAATATCCACATATGGCTTTGACTGCAATTCAGTGGTAATATTAACTTTAACAGGATTAACAAGGCCGCAGAATATAAGACCTGTTATAAACTGTGAGCTTGTATTACCTTTTACATCAACTTCACTGAATTCAATATTCCCGCTTACCTTAAGGGGAAGATATTTTCCTTCCGGATATGAATGTTCTATTCCGCACTTATCAAATATTTCAAAATAGTCATTAAGAGGACGTTCCGGTAATCTTCCTTTACCGTCAAACGTTACTGTTCTTTCAAGCAATATAGCCATAGGAATCATAAAACGAAGCGTAGAGCCTGATTCATTGGCATCAATACTTACTTCACTGTCTTTGATAATTGTACTGCCATCAACAAGAATATAATCCTTTTCTTCTTTTATTGTTACACCAAGCTGTCTTAGAGCATCCATTGTAGCGTAAATATCTTTTGAAAAGTCGATTTTCTTAACCTTAATTGGTTTTTCACTGAATGCTGCCGCAATCAATGCACGATGAGCAACACTTTTTGAAGAAGGTACTGCTACACTACCTTTAACATATCCGGGTTTTAAAATTATACTATTCATATATACCGTAAAACTCCTCAAATGTAATTTTCTTAATTTCTGCCTCACCAATTTTATCTACCACAACAATATTAATACCGTCACTAACTGTCTTTTTATCGTTTTTAGCAGCATCTATCAGTTTACTTACAGGAATATCAATTTCTGTTTTCAAGTTATATTTATGTAATATCTTGTCCAAAACATCTTTGACTTCAGTGTTTTTGGTAATCAATGACATACCTATGGCAACCGCCTGTCCATGTGAAATGCCTGTAAAGTTCATAAGCTTTTCAATAGAATGACCGAGAGTATGACCAAAATTAAGCATCATTCTCTCATACTTTTCAAATTCATCTATTTCTACTACTTCTTTTTTTACGTTCATTGAACGTATAATAAACTCTTCTACATCTTCCTCAAAATCTGTAGAGCTAAGCAACAAATCAACAAAATCTCTTTTTCTTATAAAGGCAGATTTAATTACCTCCGCCATACCGCTTGCTATATGTTCATCTGTAAGTGTTTTTATTACCGATGAATCTGCAATTACGGCCTCCGGCTGGCAAAATGCTCCAACAAGATTTTTGCCGAAAGGCAAGTCTATACCTGTTTTACCTCCAATTGAAGAATCTACTTGTGCAAGAAGCGTTGTAGGAATTTGTACATACTTTACACCGCGCAAAAATGTAGCAGCGGCAAAGCCCGTCATATCTCCTATAACACCACCACCAAGAGCTACAAACATATCCTTACGGTTAAGATTGTTTTTTGCGGCAGCCTCATAAATCTTCATTATTGAGTCCATATTTTTGTGTTCTTCACCGTTTGGAAGTATTACGTGATATGCTTCAAGACCGCTTTTATTTATAGAATTTTCTACTGTTTCAAGATAAAGCGGTGCAACATTATCATCCGTAACTATCAAAAGTTTGCCTGAAAATCCAAGACCTCTTATAATCTCCCCTGCTTGCGACAGAGTATTTTTACCGATGTATATATTATAATTTTTTGAAGAAACATTAATATTTATAGTTTTCATCCTGCCACTCCTTAAGTTTCTTTGATTTTGCAAGTAATTTCTTAAGCTCTTCACTATCAGAATTAATGTATTTTTTAATAAGTTCAAGACTTTCTATGTACTCGTCAATCTGATTTGTCAAGATTTCTTTGTTATTCTTAAAAAGCTGTGTCCAAAGTGCAGAGTTAATATCTGCAACACGTGTCATATCCTTAAAGCTACCCGCGTAGTAGCCGTCACATTTATTGTGTGCATCCTGAAGTATATATGCAACAGACATTATATGGGGAAGCTGTGAAGTATATGTAATCATTTTATCATGATTTTCATCAGTTGTAACCACTATTTTTTCAAACCCGACTTTTTTTGCAAGATATTTTACATATTCCAAAGTTTCACTGTCAACACATTCTGTTGGAGTAAGCAAAAATGAAGCTCCCTTGTACAAGTCGGCATCTGCAACAGTAATACCGTTTTTTTCCTTACCTGCCATAGGATGAGCACCTATAAACTTAAAGTGAGCATTTTTAATATTACCGTATCTGCTTACAACAAATTGCTTAATACCACACAAATCCACCACAATAGCGTCATTTTTGAAGCCTGATGAATGTTTATCCATAAAGTCCAGAATATCCTCGGGATATAAACCGACAAAAACAACATCGCATTTTTTCAATATTTCGCTATTAACCTCAGATACTTCATCGGCAAGATTGTTTTTCTGAATATAATCCAAAGTTTCTTTATTCTTATCTATAGCAATTACATAGTTATCGGTATACTTTTTCAGTGCAAGACCAAGGGAACCACCTATAAGACCATACCCAACAATCCCTATGTTTTTTACTTCTATTTTCATATTGTTCTACCCTCTACTGCTGCTATAACTCTCAATTTTTCAACCAAAGTACCAAACTGTTCTACCGTAATAGACTGCTTACCGTCACACAGTGCTGCTGCAGGGTTGTTGTGTACTTCTATCATAAGTCCGTCTGCACCGGCTGCAACTGCCGCCTTTGCAAGTGGTTCTACCATCCATGCAATACCGGATGCATGGGATGGATCAACAACAACAGGAAGATGTGTCATCTTTTTAAGCATAGGTACAGCACTTATATCAAGCGTGTTGCGTGTGGCATCCTCGAATGTTCTTATACCTCTTTCACAAAGAATAACCTGTTCATTTCCACCGTTCATAACATATTCTGCAGACATAAGCAGTTCTTCCATTGTATTTGCAAGTCCGCGTTTAATAAGTACCGGCTTATCTGTTTTTCCAAGCTCCTTCAAAAGCTCAAAATTTTGCATATTTCTTGCTCCAACCTGGAATACATCTACGTAGTTAAGAAACTTTTCAATATGTGTGGGACTTGTAATTTCAGAAATAACAGGCATACCTGTTTTTTCATTAGCTTCTTTAAGCAAATACAATCCCTCTGTTTCCATACCCTGGAAAGAATAAGGTGATGTACGTGGTTTATATGCACCACCTCTGAGCATTTTTGCACCCAAGGATTTTACACCTTCAGCAATATCACAAATCTGTTCTTCGGATTCTACGGAGCAAGGACCTGCAATAATAGCCAATTTATGAGGATTACCTATTTCAAAGTTACCTACTTTTATAACAGTATCTTCTGGCTTAAAACGTCTGTTTGCCTTTTTGTAGGGTTCACTTACCTTTAAAACCTGCTCTACAAAAGGATACTTGCTTGTAATTGAACCCGGGTCTAATGCTGATACATCTCCACAAAGACCGATTATACATGATTGTTTACCGCGATTAACCTGTAAAATGAGTCCTTTTTCCGAAAGTTCATGAGCAATAGACTCTATTTGCTGTTCGGATACATCGTTTTTTGTTACAATAATCATTTTAAATCCTCCAATGTATTAAATGCAAAAGAAAAAGCAGCCTACTGTATGTAAGCTGCTCCAAATGCATTAATAAGTTATAAATAAAATTCAAGAACTAACATACAGTAATATTCATTTTTGAACAACGAAAATAAGCTACGTACGCAAAGTAAGTAGCAAAGTAATAATACAAGTTGTTCAAAACCGAATTATTGCTCATTGTTATTTCTCCTAAAAAAATATCTTTATTTATACTATCACAATACTTATTTGTTGTCAATACCTATACTATCAAGAATTTTGAGTAAACCGGAAAGAAAATTTTTATCATCATCTTCTGTTCTTTTTGACGGTCCCTTAGTTCTTTTACCTGCTCGGCGTGATTTTTTGCCCAAAAACCTTTCAAACAGAAGTTTGTCCATATTATCGTCATTATACTCCATACCGTTATTGCTGAGAGCATATGCTTTTTTTCCTATTGCAAGCGCAGCAACCCCATAATCCTGAGTTATTACCAAATCACCTTTTTCTGCAACATTTATAAGATAAATATCTGCACTGTCGGCAAATTTATCAACGGTAATAACCTTACAGTAATCATCATTTAAAATGTGTGATGTATCACATACCATAATAACAGGAATACTGTATTTAATTGCAGTACTTTTTATTATTTCTTTTACCGGACATGCATCTGCATCTACTATTATTTTCATTTATTCCTCCGTATTTATATAAATATTCCTCCGTTTTCCGCAAAAAAAACCGAATAACAAACATAGGCGACATACAAAAGCATCAATAACAAAAAAACTGTTATTATTAAAGTTTTAAGCCTTATTATTAAAAATTTACAATTCATATTACCACCTCATAATAAATATATATGAATTATAAAAAATTTATAACTTTACAAAAATAATGTTGCATTTATTTCAAATTTGGTATATAATACCTTTATAAATCATTTTTGTAAAGGAGAATATTATGCCACAGGGATCAATGGGAATGATTATTTACTTTGTAGTCATTATCGCTGTTTTCTATTTCTTACTTATCAGACCACAGAAAAAGCAGGAAAAGAAAATGAGAGAAATGCTTGCCGCATTGAAAGTAGGCGACGAAGTTATTTCAATTGGCGGTATCAGAGGTAAAATCCGCAAAATCAAAGACGATTTTGTTGTTATTGAAACAGGTGCCGATAAAACACCAATTGAGTTCGAAAGAAACGCAATTAAAGGTGTTATACCAAAAGACGAACAATAATCAATTTTAAAAAAGTCATAGAGTTTTACTCTATGACTTTTTTATTTTATTTCATTTCATTAATTTTAATCTGTCTTGTATGCTGAGTGTGATACCATTCATGCTGATTTTTTCTGATAAAGCCAATAACAGCAATAGGAATCCATGTAAAGGAATATACAATATATGTTATATAACCCCAAATCGTTCTCTTAGAAATTCTTTTTTCAACAAGCATAACAAACGGTAACCACAAATACTGGCATATAGCAAAAGCTATAACAAACCAATCCGGTAAGTGTAATGCACTACCAAGTACATATGGATTATTACAAAACACCTGCAAATAACCGATAGCTGTAATTACACCCATTGTGATAATTCTTATTGGCATAAACAAATACAATGCACAATCCAACGGAAAAATAGAATGTTCTTTAAAAGCTTTTTTAATACACTTTGTAAAGAAACGACAGAAAACATCTGCATGTCCCTGCATCCATCTGATACGCTGATTCCATGACTGCTTGAACGTAATTGGTTTTTCATCATAAACTATTGCATCATAAGCAAAGGCAACTCTTATATTGTTCATACAAAGTTTCATGGTAAATTCCATATCTTCAGTAAGACATGTAGCACCCCAACCTATTTCACGCAATATATCCAAATCTACAGAAAAACCGGTTCCGCAAAGCTGACAACCCAAACCAAGCTTATATCTTGAAACCTGGAAAAGCTTGTTGGTTGACCAAAAGCCCAAAGAATAAGAATAAGAAACCCATGAATCATCAGGATTTTTACTGTCTATATATCCCTGTACAACTTTGAACCCACGTTTATGTTGTTCATTAATATGATACAAAAAGTCCTTATCAACAATATTGTCTGCGTCAAATATAACAACGGAATCATATTTTCTTTCCATATTATATATTTTATCAAACATCCATTCTAACGCAAAACCTTTTCCTTTTTCGGTTTCATTATAACGTTCAAAAACCTCAGCACCGGCATTTCTTGCTATTTTGGCAGTTTTGTCGGTACAATTGTCAGCAATAACAAAAATACTGTATTTATCTTTAGGATAATTAAGCTTTGTCAAGCTTTCAACCATATGTTCAATAACTTGTTCCTCATTATGTGCTGCCACTACAAGAGCAAAATCATAATCTCTGTCATCGACAATCGGTCTGTCCCTTTTTGGCAAAAAAGAAAAAATAGATATACTGAAATAGTATGCACCCAAAAGCAGGAACAATCCCTGAATAATATAACCAACCCAAATTAATACGCTAGCCATGTAATTCCCCTCTCAGAAAACATAATAATAATTTTATTACATTTATCCAAATATTCAATAAAAATTTAGTGCAAATAGCACACCAGAAATAATATACACCATATTTACAAAAATGTCAATCAAATTTTTCTTTTTTTCAAAAAATTTTTATAATGATAGACAAAAAAACAAAAATGGTGTAAAATATATGTATTATACATTAAGAGGTTGTAAAAATGAAAAACAAAACTGTTTTTTTCTGTAGTGAATGCGGAAACGAATCTTCTAAATGGACAGGCAAATGTATGTCATGCGGTGCGTGGAATACTATGATTGAGCAAAAGGTGGTTAAATCATCCTCAAGTCAGGTTTCTCTTTCATCCGCAAATATATCAAAGCCAAAAAAACTATCTGAAATAGAAATAACAGACGACGAAAGAACATCAACCGGAATTGTCGAATTTGACCGTGTTCTTGGCGGAGGTATTGTAAAAGGTTCACTTGTTCTTGTAGGCGGTGACCCCGGTATCGGAAAATCCACACTTCTTTTACAAATGTGTCAGACAATAAAAACGGAATCGACAATTCTTTATGCTTCCGGTGAAGAATCACAAAAGCAGGTTAAACTCAGAGCAGACCGTTTAAAGGTTACAAATCCAAATCTTCTATTTCTTTCCGAAACAAATATGCTTGAAATAGAAAATGCAATTACAAACTCAAAACCGGATTTTTTAATTATAGACTCGGTACAAACTGTTTTTTGTCCTAATATAGACAGTACCCCCGGAAGTGTATCTCAAATCAGAGAAGTAACACTTAACCTAATGAGAATTGCAAAAACAAATAACATTTCCATATTCCTTGTAGGACACGTAACCAAAGAAGGGGCTATTGCAGGTCCTAAAATACTTGAACATATGGTCGACTGTGTACTGTATTTTGAAGGTGAAAGTCATCAGTTTCACAGAATATTAAGAGGTGTTAAAAACCGTTTTGGCTCAACAAACGAAATCGGTGTGTTTGAAATGTCTACAGAAGGCTTAAAAGAAATAGAAAACCCTTCTAAAATGTTACTTTCCGAAACACCCGCAGGTGTAAGTGGAACAACGGTAACTTGCACACTTGAAGGTACACGACCTATACTCGCGGAAATTCAGGCACTTACTACAAAAACAAATTATCCTTCACCAAAACGTACCGCTTCAGGTATTGACTACAATAAGATGGCACTTATCATTGCTGTATTGGAAAAACATACAAAATTAAAACTTTCTACACAAGATATATATGTTAATGTAGCAGGTGGTATGAAACTTGCTGAGCCTGCAATAGATTTAAGTATTGCAGCAGCAATAGCATCAAGCTTGGGTGATTTTATTATTCCATCCGACACTGTAGCAATTGGCGAAATAGGCTTAACCGGTGAAATACGCTCAGTAACAGCTATGGATAAAAGAATAACAGAGGCGGAAAAATTAGGATTCAAAAAAATTATAGTACCCTATGGAAACAGAACAACTTCCTCTTCTATCAATATTATACCGGTAAAAAATATTACAGAAGCCTTAAATGCACTTAATTCAAAGGAGAATGCAAAATGAAAATTGTAGTGGCAACCAAAAATCAAGGTAAACTGAAAGAAATAAAAGCAATATTATCCGATGAAAAATATGAAATATTATCTATGAGTGATTTAGGAATAGATGTTGAAGTTGAAGAAAATGCAAATTCATTTACCGGAAATGCAACAAAAAAAGCTGTTGAAATTATGAAAATCTGTAACGAAATTACACTTGCAGATGACAGTGGTCTTGTTGTTGAAGCACTAAACGGTGCACCGGGTGTTTATTCGGCCAGATACGCAGGAGAACATGGTGATGATTTACAAAATAACTTGTTACTCCTTAAAAATATGGAAAATATAGAAAACCGAAAAGCAAAATTTGTATGTGCTATGTCTTTAGCTTTTCCCGACGGAAAAATAATTAATGTTGAAGGTGAGTTTCACGGTTTAATAGACTACGAAATGAAAGGCACCGGTGGATTTGGATACGACGTTTTGTTCTATCTGCCCGAATACGGTATGACATCTGCAGAAATAAGTGCTGAAGAAAAAAATAAAATAAGTCACCGTTCAAAGGCTTTACGTTTAATAAAAGAAAAGTTACAGAATATAAAGGATTGATAAAATGTTTAAATCTTCAGTACAATGGAAAATAGTTACAATGTTTCTGCTTGTTGTTTTGTCAATTATTATGGTGTTTGGTATAGTAATGAAAGATCAGGTTTCAAATTTTTATTTAAACAGATTTGAAGAAGAAATTTCAATAGCTTTTTCCGATGAACTTACAACCCAATTACTTGATGCCGAAACTACAGATGTTCCTCTGGAGGCTGTAAAATCATTACTTAACACATATTCCGGACGAATGGGTATAAATTCAAACAGAAGTTACCATATTCTTGATATAAAAACAGGTAATGCTTTGTACAATTCCGACAACAATTTGTATACAATTGAAAAAACCGAAAATATAATCTCGGCTATGTCAGGAAAAACAGGAAACAAAGTCACCAATAAAACGAGCTATATAGACTACGCATATCCCACACAAAATTACATCATTTATATACGTGACAGTAAAACCGAAGTACTGGATATTACGCAATCTATGATGCTTATTGTTGCACAAGCGTTATTTATAGGTATTGTCATATCAATAGTCTTAGGTTTTATGATGTCAAAAACCATAACAAAGCCAATAAAAAACATTACAAAAAAAGCCGAAGCTTTGGCTAAAGGACGATTTGACACTAAAATCTCTGTAAATTCAAGAGACGAAATTGGTAAACTTGCACACGCATTCAACTATATGTCCTCGGTGATTAAATCCTCTATGGAAGAAATTGATCAGGAAAAAATCAAGTTAGAAACTGTTCTTCGCAATATGAATGACGGTGTCATAGCTTTTGGTACGGACCAACGCATTATGTTTATTAATCCTGAAGCAAAAACAATGCTTGGCATTACAGATGATGATGTAGACAATATATTTTTTGATGAATATTTTAATCAATATGATGTTGCTGTTTGTCTTGCAGAAATATTATACCTTGACCATTTTGAAACAATAAGCAAAAACATTACAGTAAATGGTCAGTATTTCAAAGCGTTCTTTGCATCATTCAAGGTTGATGATGAAAAAACCGACGGTGTTGTAGTTGTTATACAGGATATAACCGAAAGTGAAAGACTTGAAATAGCACGAAGGGAATTTGTTGCAAATGTTTCTCACGAACTGCGAACACCTCTTACTACTATAAAAACGTATGCAGAAACACTTTCAGACAGTTCTGAAGACCAGGATGAACAAAGATTTTTGAATGTAATAATAAGAGAAGTAGACAGAATGACACGTATAGTAAAAGAATTGCTTACACTAAGCAGTTTTGACAGCAATAAGCTTACTATAATGAAAACTGATTTTTCATTAGAAGATTTAGTTAACGATGTAGTGACAAAAATGAAATTCCAGGCTGAAAATGACAAGCTCACTCTTTCATATACTCCTCTTATTAAATGTCCTGATGTAAATGCAGATATTGACAGAATTGAGCAGGTAATAACAAATATCATTTCCAACGCTATAAAGTACACTGCCGAAGGTGGTAAAATTGATGTATTTACAGGATATATATATAATGAAGCTTACATAAAAATAAAGGATACCGGCGTAGGAATCCCCGAAAAAGATTTGCCACGTATTTTCGAAAGATTTTATCGCGTTGACAAAGCACGTTCAAGAGATAAAGGCGGCACAGGTCTTGGTCTTGCAATTGCATACGAAATAGTGAAACTCCATGGAGGTAACATTATAATCAACAGTGAATATAACGTGGGCACAGAGGTTATAATAAAACTTCCTGTAACAATTCAGGGATCAGAAAATATTGAAGAAGAAAAAAAAGAAATTCAAAATGAAATTGAGGAATAAACCTACGGTCAGTATGAAAAGACGGTTACAATTTGTAACCGTCCTTTCTATATAAACAATATACCTTTATCAAGCTCTTCTATAATTTTTGAAATAGCATCATCCTCATTACTTACAGTAATGTAATCTGCTGAAGCTTTTGCTTTTTCAGAAGCATTTGAAACCGCAATGCCGATATGAGCTGTTTTTAGCATCGATGCATCATTGTCATTATCTCCTACTGCAATAGTTTTCTTCTTATCAATATTCAAAATTTCTGTAAGCTTAATTATAAGATCACCTTTACTTACTCCTTTAGGCAAGCATTCATAAAATGCTGCATCAGAACGAACAAAATCAAAGTCGGAGGATTTAGGATGATTATGAATTAAATCAATGGTTTTTGCCATATTATCTTCATTGAAATCCACAAACAGTATTTTGGCAAAAGGTTCTTTTACTTCAGCGTAATGACAACTGAAATCATTCATGTTTTCATCTGTTCTATGCTTTTCAGTAGCGGCATTCTTTTTACAAAAACAAATCTTATCAAACAAATTTATTTCAATACCCATATCAGGTACTTCTTTATCAATATATTCTACCAATTCCAGAACATCCCGTGAAATACTTTTATGCCATAAAAGTTTCTTTGTCCTGAAATCGTATATCCCTCCTCCATTTATACATCCGCAGGGAGCATTTGGCATTACAACATCATAAACCATCTGAGCTCCTGCAGGAATACGTCCGGTAAAAAAAGTAAAAACACCGCCCTCTGACATAAAATATTTTATTGCATCAAGATTTTTCTTTGAAATAGTTTTGTCATCTTTTAACAATGTGCCGTCAAGGTCAGTAATAAAAAGTATCCCTTCAAATTTTTTCATAATCATTATATCTCCACAATAAAATTCAAATAAAATAAAACCGATGAAATCGCAATTTCATCGGTTTTTGGTGCACCATCAGGGATTCGAACCCGGGACACCCTGATTAAGAGTCAGGTGCTCTACCAACTGAGCTAATGGTGCGGACATCTTGTGCTTTTCTCAAGCACAAGACATATTTTAACACAACAAATAATGTTTGTCAATAGTTTTTTTAAAAAAGTTTTTCATTTATATATTAGGAATTTTAACAGGAGAAACTGCATCCCCTTCTTTTCTTCCGCATATAACATCCATTGCCGCAAGCATTGAATCGTTAGCAACACCATATGTTGCAACAACATCACCAAAAAACGGTACTAATTCCACATCAAAAGGTGAATCCATAGCTACAACTACCACATTCTTGCCAAGTTTATTCAGTTCTTCCGCCAATTTCACCTGACCATCATACAAAATAGCATCACACATACCATAAACTATCAAATCTGCATTTTTTGCCTTTTCAATACAACCAACTATTTGTTCCTCTGTCGGATCAAGAGGAAGCATTAACTCTTCTGTATTCTTAAAATCATAACCTACTGCACGCGGTAGCATATTTACACTTTGAATATCATCCATTGCAGCTGCAATTTTTTGAGGTTCAACACTGACTGCAAGAACTCTTTGTCCTTCATCCTTAAGCGGAATCAATTTTTTCTTGAGTGTAGTAATTGAACTTGCTGCCAATTTTTTAGATAAAGCTTTATGCTCTGCGCATCCTACAGTTTTTTCCGCAACTTTAGGGTCGGCATAAGGATTATCAAGAACACCCACTCTTTCTTTCTGTTTAAGTACTCGTCTGATTGAAGCTTCAATATCTTCAATAGCCAATGTTCCGTCTTTAGCTGCTGAAAGTATTGCATTATATCCCTCATCAAAATGTTCTCTGCTTCCCCTGAGAAGTACGAGGTCACAACCTGCCTGAACAGCCATTACTGATGCAGAACCTGTGCCATATACATCCTGAATAGCATGCATACGCATAGCATCTGTCATTATAATACCATCAAAGCCTATTTTACCTCTCAAGTATCCGTTGACAACCTTTGGTGACACAGTTGCAACTACGTCATCTATACAGCGAGTAATAACGTGTCCGATCATTATACCGTTAACACCATTTGTACAAAGTTTCATAAATGGCACTAAATCTTCCTTTTCCAATGTTTCAAGGTCTTTGGTAATTTCTGCAACACCCTTATGGGCATCTGTTGCCAACGAGCCATAACCCGGGAAATGTTTACACATTGAACTTACTCCACCATCCTGCAAACCTTTCATCATAGCAAAAGCATGATCTGTAACCATCTGCTGATCTTCAGCAAATACGGATGCCTTCATAGTTTTTCTTCCCTGGTATCTTAAAACATCGCATATTGGTGACTGCACATGGTTAATACCCATTGAACGGAATTCTTTTGCTGTAGCTTTTGCAATTTCATATGTAAGCTCAGTATCGGCCGCTGCACCAAAAGCCATATGACCGCTGTATGCAAAAGCACCTGCACGGTTTATATCATTTCTTATACTTCCTTCCTGGTCAACAGAAATAAAAAGAGGAACTCCTGTTGAATCAATTGAAAGCTTTTGAACAGAATTCAAAAATTCAGCCATTTCTGATGCTGAAAAATATTTATTAGGCTTTCCTACAACAACACTTGCATTGTCAAACTCTGCATTTGGACAATATCTTAAAACGCCAATATGTCTTTCTTCTATATAATATTTTAAATCTTCTGTAATTGAATCTTTTTGCAAAATAGGCACACAAATTTGGCCAACTTTTTCTTCCAATGTCATCTGTGAAATGATTTTTTCAATATTCATTACAATTCTCCTTTATGATAATATTTTTAAAAACTCATTAAGCAGGCTTTCCTGATACTCACCTTCGAAAGTACCTTCTAAAAACTTTTTAGTTCCAGTTTCAAGAAAGTTTTTCCATGATTCTTCCTCTTTGCCCGGCAAAATAGGATAAAACAAAGCATTTACACTTTTTGCCGCTTCGTAATCTCCGATAGCATCGCCAATCATAAGTACACAACCCTCAGAATATTTACCGTCTACAGCTGTTTTAAGTTGTTGCTTTTTTGTTCCGTTTTCCTGACCCATTATTTTATATGTATACTCGACAATTCCACCGGCGGTCCAATCTTCAATCAAACCTTTTGCCGATGCAGATGATACAACAACGACATCTGCAAATTTACTTACTTCTGCCAAAGCTTCTTTAACACCATTAAACGGTGGCATACCGTTTGCTGCTTCAAAGAAAAGTTTGTCACCAAGTGTGCTCCATTCCATAACTTTATCAAGAAACGGATCCGGGTTTTCCTTCATATACTCTTTTAATGAAGTGTTTGAATAATTCGAAGATTTTTCAACATACTTCTTAAAAGCTGAAAAGTCTCCAACATCTATACCTTTTTCCTTTAATTCCTCAAACAACATAAGTTGTCCGGGGAATCGATTAACACCGCGCTGTTTTGAATACAAATTTATACGTTCTTCAATTTCGAACACTGTATCCGTATATTGCTGCAAATTCCAAACTTTAATCGTGGCAGGAATAAAGGCATCTTTATGCTTCGGAATCATACTGTTAAATGCTGTTCCATCAGAATCCACACCGATAAAATAACTCTTTTTCGACATAAAATACCTCCTGTATTTCTTTTGAATTTATTTTAAAAAATCAAAATTCAAAAGTCAATACGTACAAAAAAAGGTGATAATATTTTACTACTATATGTCAATTATTTCATAGTTTACACATATAATTAACTATAAAAATTTAAGGAGAATCGACTATGGAATGTAAAATTGTTTCTAAACATCGGATTTTTATATCTTGTCCGATAGCATCTGTATTAAAAAGCATAATTTTTAGCTATTTACTTTCGATGATATTATTTTTGATTTTTTCTTTCGTTATTACATACACCTCGGTATCCTACTCTATTATTACACCGGTAAGTGTTGTAATAACTCTTTTAAGTATTTTGGTTGCAAGCATATCAAACGGACGTAAAAGTAGTGAAAAGGGATGGCTTACAGGATGTATAACCGGTTTTTCATATATGTTTATCCTCTATATAGTAGGTTGCATCATATTTAAAAGTCCTTTCATAAGCTCAAGCGGTATAATTTTGATAATAGCAGGTACCATATCAGGTATTGCCGGTAGTATAATAGGAATAAATAATAAAAAAACACATAAAACAAGACATTGATTTTTTCTCCTGTGTATCTGTTTCATGCACAGGAGTTTTGTTTTATTAAACAATCAAATTACAAAATATTGTGTTCAGATACTGCAAAGCAACAAAATACTTGACTATTTACAAGAAAAGTTATATAATATATTTATGTATTTTTTAAGGAGGAATCACAAATGACATCAAAGACTAAAAGTCTCACTAAGCTGATTCTTGCAGTACTTGTTATTGCACTTTTGGCTTATGTAGCTTTTTTCGGAGTACAAATTGGCGGCAGCTATGTCGGCGGTGCTCTTAACTTCCAGAAGCCGGGTACTGAAGAAGCTTACAACGCTTCAGGTATTAAACTCGGTTTCGATTTAAGCGGCGGTTCTGTTATTACATATGAGGCTAATACAGCCAGTGTAACAGATGCAGAAATGGATACCGCTATCAATATGTTATCAACAAGATTATCAAACCTTGGTTACACCGAGGCAACTGTTGCAAAGCAGGGTGAAAAAAGAATCAGAATTGAAATCCCCGGAGAATCTGTGGAAGCTGCTGCAGAAAAATTAGGTACACCGGGTAAGCTTACTTTCTGTGACACATCAGGCAAAGTATTGATGGAAGGTACATCTGAGTACATTAAAAATGCTACTTCACAGTACGATGCAACAAACGGTAACTTTGTACAACTTGAATTTACAGATAAAGGTAAAGATGCATTTGCTCAGGCTACTTCTGCTACTGTAGGTTCACAACTTATAATTGCACTTGACGGTGTGATGCAGTCTGCACCGATGGTTGAAGAGGTAATTAACAGCAACACTTGTATCATAAGAGGTGACTTCACCCCTGAAGATGCTTCTTGGCTTGCAAACACTATAAAAGAAGGTCAGATGCCTTTTGAATTGATCACAGTATCTACAAGCAGTGTTACCCCATCACTTGGTGAAGAAGCAATGTCTACAAGTATGATGGCTTGTGGTATCGGTATTCTTTTAGTAATGCTGTTTATGCTTATATTCTACAGATTACCCGGTTTTATTGCAGACCTTGCATTAGTTGCATACATTTCAATTATTATGATTGTTATGTGTGAATTTGAAGCAATAACAGGTTCAGTAATTAACCTTTCACTTCCGGGTATTGCAGGTATAGTACTTGGTGTAGGTATGGCTGTTGATGCCAACATAATTATTTTCGAAAGAATTAAAGATGAGCTTTCTTTAGGAAAAACAGTAGGTGCTTCAACAGAAGCCGGATTCAAAAGAGCCTTTACAGCTATCCTTGATGGTAATGTTACAACATTTATTGTTGCTGTAATTCTATTCTTACTTGGAACAGGCACAATAAAAGGCTTTGCAGTTACATTAGGTTTGGGTATTATAATCAGCTTGTTTACAGCTGTTGTTGTAACAAGATTCCTGTTAAAATCAATTATAGGTCTTAACATCAGAAACCCTAAACTTTACGGTGCTTCAATGAAAGGAGGCAAAAACAATGCTTAATGTTATTAAATCAAAATGGATTTGCCTTGGTATTTCATTGGTAATAATTCTTGCCGGTGTTGTAAGCTTTTTTATACAGGGATTTAACCTCGACATTGACTTTACCGGTGGTACAACAATCACAATAGATATGGAAGGCAAAGCTTTTACTGTAGCTGATATAGAAAAAACAATAGAAGATACTGTAGGATTTAAGGCATCAAACGTACAGAAATCCGATAATGATGTTCTTATTAATATCAGCACTCCTGACGGAAAAGCTCTTCCGGGTGAACAAAGAGAAAGCATATTTGCAGCTATTAAAACTGCATATTCACTTTCGGAAGAAAACGCTCCAAGCTTTGACAGTATCGATCCAACAATAGGTAAGGAACTTAAGCAAAGCGCTGTATTGTGTTGTTTGATTGCTTTAGTATTAATGCTTGTTTACATTACAATAAGATTCGAACTCGGCTCAGGTATTGCAGCAGTTTTGTCTCTTGCACATAATGTGTTTATTTTGTTATCAATTTACTCAATATTCCAGTTGAACATCAACACAACTTTCATTGCTGCTATTCTTACAATAGTAGGTTACTCTATTAACGATACAATCGTTACTTTTGACAGAATTCGTGAAATTGGTCGCAAAGTAAGAAAAACTCCATTTTCTGAAATAGCAAACAGAGGTGTTAGCGAAACACTTACACGTTCAATCAACACATCTGTAACAACACTTCTTACAATTGTTGTATTGTACATTATAGGTGTAACTTCAATTAAAGAATTTGCATTGCCAATAATTATTGGTATAGTAGTTGGTACTTATTCTTCTATCTTTATTGCAAGTCCGCTGTGGGCAATATTCAAAAAAGATAGCACAACAGTTTCAAGCAAATAATAATAAAAAGCCCTGTTTTTCAGGGCTTTTTTCTTTGACATAATAGCTTTTAGGTGATATAATTGTTTAAGAGTAAATATACATTTGGAGGAAATTTAAAATGGCTAACAGAGAAAAACTAGGAAGTCGCCTGGGTTTTATTTTGCTGAGTGCAGGATGTGCCATAGGTATAGGTAACGTGTGGAAGTTTCCATATATAGCCGGTGAATATGGCGGAGGTATATTTGTATTAATATATCTTTTGTTTTTGCTTTTTATGGGTGTTCCCGCAATGACTATGGAATTTGCAGTAGGACGTGCTGCCCAAAAAAGCCCTGCAAAAATATATCACCAACTTGAAAAACCCGGTCAAAAATGGCATTGGCACAGTTACATTGCAGTTGCAGGAAACTATATTCTTATGATGTTTTACACCATTGTTTCAGGTTGGATGTTGCAATACTGTGTATCCACAATGACAGGAAAATTTGTTGGATTGAACCCTGACGGCATAGCTGATAAATTTAACGGGATGCTTTCAAATCCAACAATAATGATAATCTATACATTTATTGTTATAATAATAGGGTTTCTTGTATGCTCTGGAGGCGTGCAAAAAAGTCTTGAGCGTATAACAAAATGGATGATGATTGCCCTGCTTGCAATAATGGTTGTACTTGCTATAAACAGTATATTCCTTCCCGGAGGCAGAGAAGGCCTTGAATTTTATCTTGTACCCGATATTGCAAAAATGCAAAAGGTAGGAATTTTAGAAGTTATAGTTGCCGCTATGAATCAAGCATTTTTTACACTTAGCATCGGTATAGGTTCTATGGCTATATTCGGCAGCTACCTTGGAAAAGAACGTTCTCTTTTAGGTGAATCGGTAAATATAGCATTATTGGATACATTCGTTGCAATTTGTTCCGGTCTTATAATCTTCCCGGCATGTTATGCATATAATGTGCCTGTAAACAGTGGTCCACCGTTGATATTTGTAACATTACCAAACGTATTCAACAATCTTCCCGGCGGCCAATTCTGGGGAACATTATTCTTTATATTTATGTCATTTGCTGCTTTTTCAACAGTTTTTGCGGTATTTGAAAATATAATTTCATGTACAATGGACATTACAAATTGGAGCAGAAAAAAATCCTGTTTTGTTAATTGTATAGCGATGTTTATACTGTCATTGCCATGTATATTCGGATACAATATTCTCAGTTGGTTCCAACCATTCGGCGCAGGGTCTGCAATACTTGATTTGGAAGACTTTATTGTAAGTAATCTTTTATTACCTATCGGTGCATTGATTTTTATTTTATTCTGCGTAACACGTTACGGTTGGGGATGGAAAAACTTTACCAAAGAAGCGAATGAGGGTAAGGGTATGAAAATTGCCAACTGGATGCGTATATATATGACATATGTTCTTCCTGTAATTATAATAGCGTTACTTGTTATAGGAATTTTAACAAAATTTAATATAATTGTTCTTTAAAGTTAAGGAGCTGTAGCAAAATAATTTTATTTTGCTACAGCTCTTTCATTTTGTATTTATGTTTATGTATGTTGCTTCAAGCTTTGAATACATTATTTTTTGACTGCTGTACAATCCGTAGTATCCGGACATCATATAGCTGACACCGCAAACAATTGCAAATATCAAAATTGAGCCGGAGCCAAAAACTTCAAGTGCAAGCATAATTGAAGCAACAGGGCAATTTACTACTCCACAGAATAGTGCCACAAAACCTATTGCCGCACCAAAACCCGGATCAATTCCTAAAAGACCTCCTACAATGCAACCAAATGTTGAACCTATAAAGAATGTAGGAACAATTTCTCCTCCTTTAAATCCGGCACTGATTGTAATAACAGTAAATATAATTTTTAAAATAAAGGCATAAGGCACAGCTTCCCCTTCCATTGCCCGGGAAATAACATCCATACCTGCACCGTTATAATCATAACTTCTGACCGCAAACGTAAGTACAATTATCGCACATCCACCGATGGTAGCTCTTACATATGCATTGGGAAACTTTTTTTCTGCAAATTTGTCAAAAAATTTAATAGCAGAACAAAAAGCTATACTTACCAGGGCACATAGTATTGCAAGAATAATAACTTTAATCAAAAACATCAAATCAACATTCGGTATAACTATATTATCAAATCTTACGGGACTAACTCCAAAAGCCAATGCAATATTATATGCAACAACAGATGAAAAAACACAGGGCACCAATGCAACATAGTAGATAACTCCAACACTTATAACTTCAAGTGCGAAAAAAGTTGCTGTTAAAGGTGTGCCGAATAAAGCTGCAAATACACCGCTCATACCAAGCATTACTATAAGATGCATATCTTTTTCGTCAAGTTTAAATATTTTACCAAACTGATACCCAATGCTACCACCAAGCTGCAATGCCGCACCCTCTCTTCCTGCTGAGCCGCCAAGCAAGTGAGTTATAACAGTGCTTATAAAAATAAGCGGTGCCATAAGAATAGGAACCTTTTTATCTGTACGTACAGATTCTATAACTCTGTTTGTCCCTGCGTTCATTTTACACAACTTATACAGTGCAACTATAGCTATTCCGCCAACGGGAAGAAAAAACACAAGCCACGGTGTCATATGTCTGATTTCTGTAACATAATCAACACTTTTATGAAAAGCGGTTCCTACAAGTCCGCTAACCACACCTACAATAACCGCGATAAAGCACCATTTGATAAATGTTTTTATATAGTTTAAAGAGGATTTTACCTTTTGAATTATAAAATTACTCATTTTGCTTCTCCATATAGTTTTATTGCAGAATTGTAAGGTTGTGGTTTGTATGTAACCGATGAAATTTTTTGTCCGCTGACACCGTATTTCGGATTATACCCAAACAAATTAATATACTTATGTAAATCATTACACTCTTCCGCCATTGCCTTTAAAACTTCAATTAAAGCCAAAGTGTCATCAATAGCTCTGTGGCTGTTTACAACCTTATCCTGAAGGTTGTACTTATGTATTGCATTTTCGAGCTTATGAGGATATTCATATCTATCTTTGTATATAGTATAGGCATCAAGCATATTTATTTTTTTCAATACTTGCACAAGATTGTTTTCAGCCAAAAAATAAAAAATAAAATTCATATCAAACTGGGCGTTATATGCAATTACCAAAATCTTATTATCTTTAAACAGTTCAGCAAACTTATTGCATACAAAAGCCGAAGTATTCCCCTGTGTATTCAATATTTCATTTGTAATGCCGGTAAGTTTTTCAATTTCCGGAGGAACAAGCTTTCCTGTAGGCAGCTTTATAAACTCATCAAGCTCATCGGTAACCCTTATATTTCCACCTTCAGAAACAATACGCACCGCCGACAATTCAATAATTTTGTCATTTTTAAAGTCCAGACCTGTTGTTTCGGTATCCAGAACAATTATACTTTCATACAAGCTAAACAAATTATCCAACATATAAAAACCTCATTTTTTATTTCTAAAACAACATAACCAATTCATTTATTATTATACTTGTTGCAATATGTAAAGTCAACATTAAAATAATATGAAAAAAATTCATTTTTTTTGAAAAAACTATTGATTTTTTCAAAAAACTGTTGTATAATAACAATGTTGCTGATTATGGCAGCTATAAATATGTGCAGGTGTGGTGGAACTGGCAGACGCGCTGGACTCAAAATCCTGTGGTAGTGATACCGTGTGGGTTCGACTCCCACCACCTGCACCATTTTTTGAGAGCCTTGAAATTAAGGCTCTTTTTTTAATACAAATTTATACAATTATCTTGATTTTTAAATTTTTTTATGTTAATATATATAGTGGTTTGTTTATAAAACACATATAGAAAAGAAAGGGTCTTAAAAATGAATAATGTAAAAGAAAAAAGCGGCTGGCGCACTAACAAATGGATAAGAGCCGCAATTCCTGCATTGCTTCTACATTGCAGTATAGGTACAGTTTATTGTTGGTCGCTTTTCAGTGAACAAATCGGTGAACATATCGGTTTTTCAAAAAGTGCAACAGAATGGGCATTCAGCTTAGCAATCTTCTTCCTTGGAATGTCAGCAGCTTTCTTGGGAAACATAGTAGAAAAAGACATACATAAATCTTCACTTATTGCCGCAATATGCTTTGCACTTGGTATGGCAGGCACAGGCGGTTTTATATGGTACGGCGGACAAAATCCGGGTAGTGTAGTTGCTTTGGTTGGTATTTATGTTTGCTACGGTTTTATAATGGGTATTGGTCTTGGTACAGGCTACCTTTCACCGGTTAAAACCCTGATGCTTTGGTTTAAGGACAGAAAAGGTCTTGCAACAGGTCTTGCAGTTGCAGGTTTTGGTGCTGCTAAAGCTATAGCAAGTCCAATTATGGAATGGATGCTTGGTAACCTTGGCGATGGCGGTATATACAAAATGTTCTTTATTCTTGCCGCTGTATATTTTGTAATGATGTTTGTTGGTCACTTGTTGCTTAAAAAGCCAGATGATTGGCACGAACCTCAAGGTGCTGAAAAAACCAACAGCATTATGTCAGTTATTAAGTCAAAACCAATTAAAAACTACATTGGTATCTGGTTGATGTTCTACATTAACATTACTTGCGGTCTTGCACTTATTTCTCAGGAAAAGATGATTGTTAAATGTCTTGGTCTTGCCGGTGCAGTAGGTATAATTTCAACAATATCTGCCGTATTTAATGCAGGTGGTCGTTTAGGCTTCTCCGCATGGGGCGATAAGATGAAAGACAGAAATACCATTTACAAGATGATATTTATAATTTCTATTGTTCTTACAGCGCTTGTAATTGTAACAGGCGGTATTCAGAATGGTAATGGCAACATAATGTTAATTATACTCGTACTTGCACTAATTATGATGGTAAATGCAGGCTACGGCGGTGGTTTCTCAAATGTGCCTACACTACTTTCCGACCATTACGGTATGAGCAATATCAGTGCTATTCACGGTATTACACTTTCTGCATGGGCATTTGCAGGTTTGTCAGGTAATCAGTTGGCTAACTTTATTGTAACTAAGTTTGGCAAACCTGAAATTATTAACGGCATTGAAGTTAACCCAACAGGATATCAAGCAGTGCTTTACGTAACAGTTGCACTTTACGTTGTTGCTTTACTTCTAAGTATGTTCTTTGTACAGCGTACTCAAAATGTAAGCAAGGGCGCAGTTGATCACTAAAACTTAACACAAAAAACGCTATGGATTTTATCCATAGCGTTTTTATTTATGTTATTATTTTTCAATAAGCTTTAAAAGTTCTGAAACAACCTTTGCTGCTTCTGCTCTTGTTAAATTGTCAAGAGGTCTGAATTCATTATTATAACCTTCAATCAATCCAATGGACTTCATAAAGATTACAGCATCCTTTGCATAATCTGAAACCTTTGAATCGTCAGCAAATACTTCAACTTCTCCACCAGCAATTTGAATACCAAGTTTTTCAATTGCACGGCTTATCATAACTGCCATATCCTGACGTGTTATGTTAGAACCTATACCAAACTCTGTATCTGAAATACCATTTACTATACCAAAGTTTTTAGCCTTTAGTACATATGGTTTATACCATGCATCAGATACCACATCATCGAAAGTATTTTCTGCTTCATCAGTATCGATATCAGTAGCCTCAATCAGCATCTTTAAGAACTGTTCTCTTGTTACATTATCATTAGGATTGAAATTACCTGTTCCGTCGCCTGAGATAACACCTAAATCTGTTAATTCTTCAACACTGTCATAGAACCAGTCAACCTTAAAAATATCTCCGTATGAAGGTACATCAGGGATCGTGGGATCAACAGGAATTGATGGATTTACAGGTACATCGGGTACAACGGGATCTTTTGGTATATCAGGGGTGATTGCTCCTGAACCACCAGAACCACCGGATCCACCACCTCCGGAATTACCTCCGCCGGATGTAATGTTACTGCTACCGTATGAACCGGCAAATGTAACTAAATTGCCATCTACATCAACCGATACATCCTCTCCGTCAAAACGTGCAGCCTTTATATTTTCCATATAAATCTGCATGTCCTTAAGGTCTTCAGGACTGTCATAACCTGCAGATACTATATTTACGAAGTATCCGTTCTTTGTATAAGCCGCAGTAGTTTCATCAATTGCTTTAAAGATAATTTCTTCTTCGCCTGTCTGACTTACACGCTTTACGTAAGAACCGTCAGTTACAAGGACAGAAACAAATTCATCATTTTTATTCTGCTGAATTACCAATGTTGTAGCATCAGTTACAAAGTTAGCGAATTTAACTCCGCCTTCAGGTTTTTTAGATGCGTCATTAATATGATAGTAATAATAGAAGTTTTCTTCTCCCTTTACTGTATCGGTAATTTTAAAGTATGCCATATTAAGAAGGTCATCATCAATACCTTCGTTTGTATTTTCAATAACTCTTGATGTAACTTTAAAATCCTCACCAATGTTAACAGGAATGATAAGAGTTGTAAACTTGGCATCGCCTGTTTTAGACTTTGTAATCATAGCCTTTTTATCAGTAATTTTCATACCTGCACGTTCACTGTACAGTCTGTCAACATACTGAAGGTCATCAATTTCATTAAATTCCAAAGGAACAACCATTACGTTTACGTCATCAAAGTTTGTTCGGATAGTGTACTTTTCATCATGTGTCGGATTTGAACCCGGATACAAATGCCAATGCTGTGCAAACAGATTCTCTATCGAAGGATCTTTAGGTACAGCATAGTCTGAAATAATCCAGAACTTCTGTTCCTTCATGAACGTTACACTTCTCTGCATAGTCTGTGCAGTTGAATAACCGTCACACACGTATTCAATAAAATCGTAAAGCTTGTTGGATTCAAAATCTTTTTCATAAGCCTGGTCATTTGCAAGCTTTGTAGCACCTACAATACCGTCATTAAGATAATCGTATGTATCATTTAT
>JAZQIO010000050.1:0-3959 GCA_045541135.1 Clostridia bacterium | reverse complement strand
GCAAGTAATCCCAAGGAAAATTCGATGTTTTCCTTGGGATTTTATACATTTGAATTTCATTACGGCTATAGCAAGCCCTTGCCCTACATTCAAACATAATTATTAACTCTCTTGCGGTAGAACAACTTTTTCGACGGTCTGAAGCGAACTGTTTTTACAGTTCGCTCTTTTTTGGCTTTATTTTTCGTTTTTATATATTTCCTTAAAGTATTTGTATGTATCTACTTTAAGTTCACCGCAAGCAGCTTCATCACAAGCGATAATGCCGTCTTTGTGAAGCTGTAGTGCGCTGATTGTCCATGCATGGTCAACGCCGCCTTCTACGCAGTGGCGAAGTGCACGTGCTTTGTTGTGACCGCTGATAAGAAGAAGCACCTGTTTAGAATCACAAACTGTACCAACACCAACAGAAAGTGCAGTTTTTGGAACTTTGTTAGGGTCGTTGTCAAAGAAACGTGAGTTTGCTATAAGAGTATCCTCTGTAAGTGCACGTACACCTGTGCGGGATGTAAGGGATGTAAAGGGTTCGTTAAATGCAATGTGTCCGTCTACACCACTACCGCCAAGGAACAGGTCAATACCGCCAAAGGCTGCAATTTTTTCTTCATAACGCTGACATTCTGCTTCAAGGTCATCTGCCATACCGTTTAATATGTTGATGTTTTCTGCAGGAATATCAATGTGGTTAAAGAAATTATCGTGCATAAAGTACCAATAGCTTTGGTCGTGCTCACGAGGTAAGCCAACGTATTCATCCATATTAAAGGTAACTACGTTTTTAAAGCTTACTTTACCTGCCTTGTTCATTTCAATAAGCTTTTTGTAAACGCCAAGAGGTGAAGAGCCTGTAGGAAGTCCAAGAATAAACGGACGGTTTTCTTTGTGATTGTTAATGGCATCGGCAATGTGCTGTGCTGCCCATGCGCTCATTTCGTCATAATTGTTTTTAATGATAAGTTTCATAAAAGTCACACTCCGTGAATATTATTTAGCTTTGCCGGAATTATACAGAATATAAACCCTGCAAACTATGAATACATTATCTCACTTTTTTATAAATTTGTCTATAGATTTTTTAAAAAAATACAATTATTAATTTTGTGAGAAGCTGTAAAGATTGACGTTTTATAAAGAATGTGATACAATAAAAAAACTTTAAGCAGTACGAAAGTCCGGTGATAAAGTGAAAAGGGCAATAGTAATCGGGTGTCCCGGTTCAGGTAAGACAACTTTTGCGGAAAAACTGAATAAAGCTACGGGATTGCCGTTGTATTATCTGGATGCCATATGGCACAAGCCCGATAAAACACATATTTCAAGAGAAGATTTTGACGAAAGAATAGCTGAAATATTCAAAGACGATAATTGGATTATAGACGGCAATTACAAAAGAACTATTGAGATGCGACTTCAAAATTGTGATACGGTATTTCTTTTTGATTTGCCAACAGAGGTTTGCATACAGGGAGCAACGGAAAGAATAGGAAAAGGAAGATATGACCTGCCCTGGATTGAAACAGAGCTTGATACGGATTTTAAAAAGGCAATAGAAAACTTTTCCAAAGATGTTTTGCCCGATATTTATGAGCTTTTGGACAAATACAAGGAAGGCAGGAAAATTACAATTTTTAAATCAAGGGCGCAGGCAGATGACTTTTTAAACAGTCTTGACAAAGAATTGGATTCAAGCGTTTTTAGGAGGTAGTGTATATGTTATCGGTTATACCGAGAGGAATTTTTTCACTTTTATTACCTTTCACAGCCATTTTGGCGTTGGCAGTTGCAGTTTTGGGAATTGTGCTTTTGATGGTGAAAAATAAGTCTTTTGCACAGCGTTGTACAATAGTCGCATCACTTTTTTGCGTGGTTATTGCAGGGATATCTTGGGTGTTTAATATGGGTTGGTTAAGATTTATTATGACATTTTTGCTTATTCCCTTTGCACATGCAATACTTTTCCTTATTACAGTTTTCAGTACAGTAAAATATGTTGATAAATCAGCAAAAATCAAAATTATCAACCTGTTTTTTATGCTTACATATCTGATGTTTTACGTATTTTTGCCTGATGGCGGTGACGTTGGAGGATTGTATTTTTTCTTCGGTATAATCAAAAATAATATACTTTGTGATTTTGCATATTACATTGCAAGTGCCGCTTTTGCAGGAAATATTGTTTTGTTTGTTTTACAGTTGGTGGCAATCAGGAATTTCAAGAGAACAAACAGAAAAAATGATGAATTTATTGATGTTGAATATGTAGTTTCGGATGAAGAAAATTAAAATAAAAAAGGAATTTTTTATGAAACTCAAAAAACATCCTCATAAAAAATCAAATTTTATGTTGAAAACTTATGTATAATATGTTATAATATACCAAGTTATACAATATTAATATTTTTCAGGATATTGGAGGAATTTAAAATGGAACTTAAATTGAGACCAAAGGAAGAGTGTATGTTCGACGAAATATCTCTTGGCGAAATTATGCTTAGACTTGACCCGGGTGAAGGCAGAATCAAAACTGCAAGATCCTTCACAGCTTGGGAAGGTGGCGGTGAATATAATGTTGCCAGAGGTTTGAGACGTTGCTTTAAAATGAAAACTGCAGTTGTTACAGCTTTTGCTGAAAATGAACTTGGTTATCTTATGGAAGACTTTATCCTTCAGGGCGGCGTAGATACATCTCTTATTAAATGGATGAAATATGACGGTATCGGAAGAACTGTTCGTAACGGTATTAACTTTACTGAAAGAGGCTTTGGTGTAAGAGGTGCTGTAGGTGTATCTGACCGTGGTAATACAGCTGCTTCCAAACTACAGCCCGGTGATATAGACTGGGATTACATCTTCGGTACACTTGGTGTTCGTTGGTTGCACACAGGCGGTATTTTTGCTGCACTTAGCGAAACAACAGCTCAGGTTGTTATTGAAGCAGTTAAGGCTGCTAAAAAATACGGTACAATCGTATCTTACGACCTTAACTACCGTCCGTCACTTTGGAAGGATATCGGCGGAGAGGCTAAGGCTCAGGAAGTTAACAAGGAAATTGCTAAGTACATAGATGTTATGATTGGTAATGAAGAAGACTTTACAGCTTGCCTTGGTCTGGAAGTAGAGGGTAATGACGAAAACCTTAAGGAACTAAACCTTGACGGTTACTACAAGATGATTGAAGCTGCTACAAAGGCATATCCTAACTTTAAGGTTGTTGCTACAACTTTAAGAACAGTTAAAACTGCTACAATCAATGACTGGAGCGCAATTTGCTACGCTGACGGTAAGGTTCACAAGGGTATTGAACTACCCGGTCTTGAAATTATGGACCGTGTTGGCGGTGGTGACAGCTTTGCATCAGGTTTGATTTACGGTTTGATGAGCGGTAAGCCTGCTTCAGAAGCTGTAAACTACGGTATTGCTCATGGTGCACTTGCAATGACAACTCCCGGTGATACATCAATGGCTAGCCTTAAGGAAGTTGAAAATATTATTGGGGGTAAAGGTGCTCGCGTTCAGCGATAATCTCTACGGAGTGCAAAAATAGCGCAGACCGCAAAAAATAAAATTATAAGTAAAACTATTATGGTGTAGAAAAGCCGACTTGTTTCGGCTTTTCTTTTTTTTGGGATTTTTTTGCTATGAACAAACACTCGCCTGCGGAGTATCTATATACACCTTTGGCTCGGTTTGTCCATTCTGCATCTATTTTTTTTACTCCGTATGGAGTGTAAAAATGCTCCGGAACACAAAAGGCAATTTTTAGTATTATATAAGATGAATTAAAGTTGAAATACCGCACGTTATGCGGTATTTCTCTTTTTGTATAATGAAAACCACACGCTAAGCGTGTGGTTCCAAAGAGGCTTTTGCCGATGAGTAAAAAAATAAGCTCCTATGGTATAATGCAAGAGGTCTGCCAACCACAAGCATTAAAGACATAGGAGGTCAATATGAAAATC
>JAZQIO010000049.1:0-8077 GCA_045541135.1 Clostridia bacterium | reverse complement strand
GTCCCACCTGTTCCCATTCCGAACACAGAAGTTAAGCTCCTTAGCGGTTATAATACTTGGCTGGAGACGGCCCGGGAAAGCGACACATCGCCGGAACAATTTAATATGAAGAACTCAGACTAACGTTTGAGTTCTTTTTTTGTGCCGAATTTTACTGATGGTTGAGTACTTCTTTCGTATTAATATCTTTACTTAAACTTAATTTTTGGTATAATTAAGTTGTAATTAGAAAGGAGAGTTTAATATGAAACCTATGATTGGAGAAAATATTAAGAGATTAAGAAATTTAAAAAATATAACGCAGGCGGAACTTGCGGAAGCTATGAATGTAAGTTGTGCATCGGTTAGTAAATGGGAAAGAGCGGATTCATATCCGGATATTACGCTTTTACAGCCACTGGCATATTATTTTGGTGTAACAATTGATGAAATTATGGGATATGATTCATCAAAAGTTGAACAAGAGATAGATTGCATATTGAAACGTTATTATGAGCTTTATTCTGTTAATCCGGAGGAAGCCTATAAAATAATCACAAAAGCGAGAGTTGACTTTCCAAATGATTTTCGTGTTATGGATTGCTATATGTGGAATTTGGCCGGTGATTATGCAGATAATGATAAAATGGTTTTGCTTGAACACAAAGAGGAATTTTCCAACATTTGTAAGAAAATTTTACAAGGATGCAATGATAATAGAATACGCTTAGATGCAATCAACATGCAGGCAAAACTATTATGGGCAGAAGGTAAGACTGATGAAGCAGTAACACTCTACAAAGATAATTTCCCGAATTGGTATCAGACATCGGGGCAGAAAATTGAACAATTGTTTCCAAAAGATACAGAAAAATTTATGAATTGTGTACGAAAAAATTTATATGAACTTGCGAGCTTTACAGCTGATAAATTGGTTAAATCAATTTTTTACAATATAAATCTATCGTCAGATGAAATAATTAATCAGGTTAAAAAGTATGGTGAATTGGCGATTGAGATGTATGAACGAACCAATGATATTCTGTTTGTTGTTATTGCTAAGACAATATATGGTAGACTGGCAAATGACCTTATTATGCGTGAAAATAATGAAATTTGTATTACATCTTTAACAGATAAATATTTAAATATGTTGGATATAATTAATGGTGCATCAAAGTCTGACGACATGCTGTTATGGTTCATTGGCGAAGAGTATCCGTGCTTGCGTAATTTAAGAACTTGAACTTGTGTTTGAGTTCTTTTTCATCTCACTTCTCTTGTTTTTCTTGAATTGTTGTGTTACAATAATGTTAGTATATGATTTTTCATATTAATAATATTATGATGGGGGCATAATTGATGAAATTTAAAAATCCTATGCTAGTTGTAACAAATATTAATAAGTCAGTAGAATTTTATGAAAAGGTATTTGGCCTACACGTGATTATGGACTTTGGTGCCAATAAAACTTTAACAGGCGGTTTGGTATTACAGACCATTGAAAGCTGGAAAGAGTTTATTGGGACAGAGGATATTTCGTTTGGTTGTAACAGCTCTGAAATCTATTTTGAAGAGGACGATTTTGACAGCTTTGCTGAAAAATTGAAAAATTGTGATGTGGAATTTATTCATCCTGTTAAAGAGCATTCTTGGGGTCAGCGAGTGATAAGAATTTATGACCCGGATAAACATATCATTGAGATTGGCGAAAATATGAAGGTGGTTTGTAAACGGTTCTTAGATAGTGGCATGACACCGGAACAAGTAGCCGAAAGAATGGATGTACCAATCAAATTCGTAAAAGCTTCTATACGCTGAATTTTGATTAAACCTTAATACATAAGAAACAACTTTATAGTAAGAAGGGTAAGGGGGATTTTATTATGGTTTGTGATCGATTGTTTGAAACAATTGAAGGACTTGAAGATAGATATCTTGATATGTTGGAGGAGGTTTGCAATATTGAGAGCCCTACAAATTTTAAGCAAGGTGTTGACAGGGTTGGGGCATATTTTATTGATATTGCAAAAAAGCATAACTGGAAGGTTGAGATTTTTAAGCAGGAAATATCGGGCGATGCTGTTTGTATTACCATGAATCCTGATGCTAAGGCGATGCCTATATGTGTTTCGGGGCACATGGATACGGTGCATCCTGTCGGTTTGTTCGGGACTCCTGCTGTAAAACGTGATGAGGAAAACATGTACGGCCCGGGCGTTATGGATTGCAAAGGCGGTATTGTTGCGGCTGTAATGGCAATGGATGCACTTGAAAAGTGCGGCTTTCACTCTCGCCCGATTCATTTGTTATTACAATCCGACGAAGAAAACGGAAGTGCGACAAGCCATAAAAAAACGATCGAATACATATGTAAAAAGTCAGAAGGCGCAGAGGCGTTTTTGAATCTTGAAGGAATTAAAGGGAATACGGCTGTTTTGCAACGAAAGGGAATAATAAGATACCACTTTACGGTACACGGAAAATCTTTGCATTCATCACGCTGTGCAGAGGCATCAAATGCTATAGCGGAAGCAGCACATAAAATTATTGAGCTTGAAAAAATGAAAGATACAGACGGTCTTACATGCAACTGTGGTGTAATAAGCGGAGGAACTGCCGCAAATACTGTTGCAGATAACTGCAGTTTCCTTGCAGATATACGTTTTGCAACTACAGATGAGCTTGAAAAAGCACGAGAGAAAGTTTTTGAAATTGCGGATACAACAACTGTTGATGGTTGTTTTTGCGAAACGGAAGAAATAAGCTTCAGACCGGCTATGGTTTACAGCAACAAAAATGTTGAGTTGCTTGAGAAAATGAATAAAATTTATAAAGAGAACGGACTTCCTGTTCTGAAAGGACGAATTTGCTTAAGCGGGTCGGATGCGGCATACGTAACAGATTGCGGCATTCCGTGCATTGACAACTTAGGAACAGAGGGCGGAAATATTCATTCGGTAAATGAGTATATAAGGCTTGCATCTCTTGCTGAGTCTGCAAAAAGAATTGCGGCTTTTATATATTGTGTTTGATTACTATAAATAGGAGTGAAAAATATGTTTAACGGAAAAAATAAGGCTATTACTTTCAGTTATGATGATGGAGTGACTCAGGACATTCGTCTTATAGAGATTTTTAATAAGTATAATCTCAAGGCGACTTTTAACTTAAATTCAGAGCTTTTGGGAAAAGAAAGAACTCTTACCTGCTGTGGTGTTGAGGTTAATCACAACAAAAACAAGCCTGAGGATGTGAAGTATATTTATGACGGACATGAAATTGCGGTTCACACTCTGACACACCCTAATCTGGTTCAGATTGAAGATGATGGTGAGGTTCTGCGTCAGGTTGAGCAGGACAGACTAAACCTTTCGGAGCTTGCAGGATACGAGGTTCTGGGCATGGCTTATCCTTGCGGCGGCAAAAACTGTGATGACAGAGTTGCAGATATTATAAAAAATAACACAGTGATAAAATATGCACGCACAATTGACGTTACGGGAAGCTTTGAGCCGTATGATGATTTGTACCAGTATAAAGGAACTTTGTATCATAATGCAGATTGGGATTCGATTTTTGATATGGGCAAAAAGTTCCTGGAGCTTAAAGCTGACACCCCTAAAGTTTTCTATATATGGGGACATTCCTATGAATTTGACATTTATCCCGAACGCTGGGAGCAGTTTGATGAATTCTGCAAAATGATATCGGGTCAACCTGACATCTTTTACGGTACAAACCTGGAGATTTTAAGCAAATTCTAAAGATTGTGAAATGAGCTGAACAGAAAGTTCAGCTCATTTTCTTATTTGATTTTTCTTGCTTCTGTATAGAATCTCTTGTCACATGCATCACCCATTGAAAACGTCTTGCGCGGCAATGCACCGTCTAAAATTACTGATTTATAGAGGTCAGATTTATCCATTGCATCAAGTATTATTCCGAAAGATGTATTATCCTTGCAAAGATTAATCACAACATCTTCACCGTGAATATAGTCAATTTCTCCGCCGTAGTTTTCAGAAAATTCATCAAGCGCTTTCTGAACTGTAGCAACCGTTAAATATTCCTTGGGGTTGGTAACGGTAACCTTTTGCTTTTTACCGCAATTAACCAGTATAAATGACTGGCCTTGTGCGTTTTCGTCATAGCTTACGCTGTATTCTTTTTCCAGAGTCTTTAAAAATTCTTCTCCGTTTGCATTGAACACAACTCTGTGAATCGCTTCAAAAACAAGGGACTTGTCGTGAAGATTAACAAGCTCGCAAAGTGCGTATCTTGCAGGACTGTTTTTCGCCTTTTCTTCACCGATTTCCTTCTTTAGGTTTTCATAGTAAGCCTTGGCGGTTGCAAGCGAATGGTTTCCGTCGCCCATTGCATACACTAGGGGGGAATTTTCGTTTACTCCGTACTTTTCGTTAAAGCTTTCAAGGTTTGACAGAGCGGTTAGCTTTTTGTCAAGCTCGTCTGCCGCTTCGTCCGACATTCTGTAGCCTGTTATATGACCTGAATTCTGCATAAGCTCAAAGTCGTACACCTTATGAAAACTGTCTGCGATTTTTTCGTTTGATTCAATGATATCACACTTATCATCATCGATTAAAAGCATGATGTGGGGAAGCTCTATTAAAGCATCGTTTCTTACCTTTAATCTTGGCGGTATTCTAGACACAACAGTTCCTTCTGTTGCTCTGATTTTTGTTTTTGAGCCTTTGTTGTAATCATACTCATCAAGGTCAACCATACCCACAATTCCAAGACGCTTAACGCCGTTTCTCAAAGTTCTTTCGACAAATATATAAGAATTTTTATATTCGTCAAAAACATCATTTTCCATATATTCGTTCATGGTTTTGTTGGTGTTTTTAATTCGTTCGTCAATATCTTTATCGTTTAAATAAATCTCGGGAACGGTTAAGTATAAAGTGGAGTTTTCGTTTTTTGTAAGATTGGTTACTTCATTCCAGTATTCGGGTTCTGATGTATACTGGTCGCATGCTACAACACTCCATTTTTTCATTTTCTCCGCATTACTTAAAAATTTCGGGAGAAGAATATCTGCTCGCATAAATGCCATAATTATCAGTCCTTTCAATATCTTATTTTACCACGTATATCCCTTTCGTGTCAACCGTTTAAGCGGAATTTTTGTTAATTATATATTGTGTTTTGCTCGTGTGTGTGTTATAATACTATAAATGGGTTTTAGACGTGTTATGTGCTGATAACACGGTAATAGTTTGTGACAACGCATGAAAGAGTCAGCAACGCTTAATTGAACAAGGAAACTTAGAAATGAAGAATTTAACAAAGATTAATAATGACATATACAGACTAACGGTGCCGTATGCTGACGTTTTCACGTCGGTATATGCTATCCGTACAAAAGACGGTGCAATGCTGTTTGATACGGCAACATATGACGAGGATTTTGAAAAGTATACATTGCCATTCCTTACAGAAATCGGCATTTCGGAAGCTGAACTTAAATATGTGTTTTTATCTCACAGCCACGAGGACCATGCAGGAGGACTGAAAGCGATTTTGAAAAAGTATCCTGAATGTGTTGTGGTATCTGCAAGTGCAAAGCTTGAAGAAGAGTACAAAAATTATTCGTTTTTGAATCCGGGTGACGGTGAAACGTTTTTAGGCGTGCTAAAGGTGGTAAAAATTCCGGGACATACTTTGGATTCAATGGCAGTTTTAGATACCCGTACAAAAACCTTAATAAGTGGTGACAGTCTGCAGATGTACGGTCTTTTCGGAAGCGGCAAGTGGGGCGCAAACATTATTTTGCCGAAAAAACATGAACAGGCAATTGAAAAGCTTAAGAAAATGGATATTGAATGCATTCTTACGGCTCATGACTATCATCCGCACGGATACAGATTCTGCGGAAAAGATGAGGTGGGAAAATGCTTTGAATTGTGTATCGAACCGCTTAATAAAATCAGACATCTTATTTTAAATAATTCTGAGCTTGATGATAAGGAAATATGCAGTATTTATAACAGCTGCGATGTGCCGGAGATTGGAATGCATGTTGTTACTGCGTTAAGAAACGAATTTAATATGAAATAACAGGAGGATAAAACTATGGTATCACAAAAGATGTATGAGCTTGGCAGTAAAAGAAGTGAAATAAGAGAGCTTTTTGAGTACGGTCTTAAGAGAAAGGCTGAAATCGGTGTTGAAAATGTGTTTGATTTCAGTTTAGGTAACCCCAGCGTTCCTGCGCCCGATTGCGTAAAGGAAGCTTTGGCAGACCTTGTTTTGAACACAGACCCCGTTGCTCTTCACGGCTATACCTCGGCACAGGGTGCTCCCGATGTAAGAAAGAGCTGTGCAGACTACGTTAATGCAAATTTTGGTACAAATTACACAGGCGATAATTTTTATATGACAGTTGGTGCTGCAGCATCTCTTACCATTTCCCTTACAGCAATTTCAGAAGAAAAGGGAGAGGTTATTGTGCTTGCCCCCTTCTTCCCTGAATACACAGTATTTATCAATCAGGCGGGCATGACACCTAAGGTTGTTAAATGCCGTGAAGAAGATTTCCAGATTGATTTTGATTTGCTGAACAGTGCAATCAATGAAAATACCAAGGCAATAATCGTAAATTCACCTAATAACCCTTCAGGTGTTGTGTTGTCTGAGGACACAATCAAAAAGCTTGCTGCAGTACTTTCAGATGCGAAGAAAAAATACAATAAGGACATCTACATTATAGCTGACGAGCCTTACCGTGAGCTTGTTTACACCGATGGCGTTGCAGTTCCCTTTATTCCCAATTACTACAACAACACAATTGTTTGTTATTCCTTCAGCAAATCACTTTCCCTTCCGGGTGAAAGAATTGGTTACGTTTTAGTTCCCAATACTGCAAACGAATGGCAGAATATTTATTTTGCGGTTTGCGGTGCGGGAAGATCTTTGGGATTCGTTTGTGCGCCCAGCCTTTTCCAGAAAATTGTGCCAAAATGTATTGGAAAAACTTCGGATATTTCTGTATATAAAAAGAACCGTGACATTTTGTGTGATGCCTTGGGCAAATACGGCTACAAGGTTGCACAGCCCGACGGTGCGTTTTATCTGTTTGTTAAGGCTCTTGAGGAAGATTCTCATGAGTTTTGCGAAAAAGCAAAGAAACACGAGCTTTTGCTTGTTGCAGGTGACAGCTTCGGTTATCCGGGTTATGTGAGAATTTCTTACTGCGTATCCACAGAAATGATTGAAAAATCCCTGCCTGCTTTTGAAAAGCTTGCTAAGGAGTATAAATAATGGCGAAACCTAAAATTCTGCTCTCTCCAAAGCCGGGAGCAGAAATGGATTATATAGCTGCTGTAGAGCTTGTCGGAGGAATTGCAACAGCCAAATATTGCCCTGAATTTTCAGATGAATACGATGGGCTTGTTCTGTGCGGTGGCAACGATATTAATCCGGCTCTTTACGGAGAGGATATAGCCGGTTCGGTTGATATCGACTATAAACGGGATGAAGCAGAAATAAAGCTTGCAAAGGCTTTTATTGACGCTGAAAAACCTGTGCTTGGAATCTGCAGAGGATATCAGCTTTTAAATGTTTTGTTTGGCGGAAGTCTTATTCAGCATCTTGAAAATACTGATTCCCACAGAAGCGAAACTAAACCCGACCGTGTTCATAATATAACCTTAAAAGAAGATTCTATATTGAAAAAGCTTTATAGAAATGATGAAATTTTGGTAAACAGTGTTCATCATCAGGCAGTTGCAAGACTTGGCGAAAATCTTAAGGTTACCGCAATGTGTGACAATGTCATAGAAGCCTTTCAGCATGAATTTTTGCCTGTTTTCGGTGTGCAGTTTCATCCTGAAAGAATATGCGGTGCAAAAGATACTGCTGACGGAGCAACCATTTTTAAGTACTTTATAGAATTATGCAAATAAAATAAAGCCTCGGGGTTATTCCTGAGGCTTCAGCGTGTCGATAAAGTATCGACACGCTGGCAGAGTGCGAAAAAGGAAGTTATATTTTGACAATTTGAATTCGTCGGCGTACGAGGGTACGGTAGAGTTCAAATTGGCAAAAAGCAAGCAATGGAGCGGAATTCTCG
>JAZQIO010000048.1:0-50301 GCA_045541135.1 Clostridia bacterium | reverse complement strand
TGCCTTGCAGCTACCGGCAGCTCTCTTTACGGCATCATAAAAACTACTATTTCCCTTCACAGCCTTTAGGTTTCTTATTAAGTTGTGTATAATTATACATCCGTTGTTTTTATTTGTCAACAGTTTTTTACAAATTTTTTTATTTTAATAAAGCCTGCTTAATGCAAGTGTTTTCCACCCGATTATATATTCAGAGGAGTATTCACGTAAATCTGATAATTTATCTGCCATGAGGTCATAAATCCCGGGTGCATTTCCTGAAAGCTCAATTGTTTTTTCAGTATATGATTCAAATTCATTTAGGTATCTGCTCATATTGTCAAGGATAGCTTTTGCTCCCTCGCTGTTAATATCAACACCGATATATTTGAGCTTTAAATACAATTCCGTATCTGAAGCCATATACAGGAAATCCTCTTTAGCATAATTCAGCCAACTCTTCATAAGCTCGTGATAGGTAGCTCTTTGTTCTTCTGAATAACAATACTCCAACGTACAATCCGCAAGCTGAGTCAGATCATTCATAAACTGTTCACCGTTATCACACCATTTTATTACATCCGCAATATAATCTGTTCTTTTTGTTGTAATATATGCGCTTCTCGTACTTTCATCCCACTGAACATCTCCACCGAGTGATGTTGCAGCAGCACGGATGGGAATATACGTTGTCCCCTGATAAAGAATCGTATCTCCGGGAAGTTCTTTGCCGTTAACATAAAGAGTCAATGAATTAAAATATGGAGTAATCGTCTGAGTCCATCCTAAAGCACTGACATTCATACTACTTATAATTGAAAGGCATAGTACCAATAATAAAATTTTTTTCATTTGTTTTACCTCCAAATTTTATTTTATGTATATTATTTAGAAGATAAGTATAACATATATTTACAAAATACGCAAGTGCGTATACGCAAAAATGTAGATTATTTTAAAATATCTTTGTGAGGTGTTTTAAAATGGATGTTAAAGATTTAATAGTAAAAAGATTTAATGAACTTTGTACAAAAAGAAATATCAGAATAAATGAACTTGCAAATATATCAGGTGTAACACCATCAACTGCATATAGTATGATGGATAAATCACGTAGAGATGTTTCAATAAGGACAATTAAAAAATTTTGTGATGGTCTTGAAATAACTTTAGGTGAATTCTTTTCAACCGAAGAGTTTGATAATTTAGAACAGGAGATAAAGTAGAAAATATTTTGTCCGCTACAGTAACAAGCAGGGAAGATGTATTGCATCTCTTCCAATAATTTAGGATAATCCTAAAACCTTATAAAGCGAAATGACACACGGGTCATTCCCTACGACAAAAGGCTGAACGAAATCAATCGTTCAGCCTTTTAAAATTACTATCCTTTTGAGTACACCTCTTAATCACTCCATTTTTTATTTAATTAAATCCCCAACACCCTTGGCTATAAACTTTGGTCTGTATGGGAACAAATCAATATCCTCCATAGATGTTACACCGCTTAGCACAAGCACTGTATCAACATTGGATTCTATACCTGCAATGATGTCGGTATCCATTCTATCACCGATAAATGCAATTTCATTACTGTGACAGTCAAGCTTTTTCATACCGTGACGAAGCATCAACGGATTTGGCTTACCTACAAAGTATGCCTTTTTGCCTGTTGCAATTTCAATGGGTGCAATAAGTGACCCCGTTGCAGGCATAACACCACGTTCGGTAGGTCCTGTAACATCAGGGTTTGTACCTATAAGCTTCGCCCCCTTGTTAACAAGCTCAATTGCCTTTTCGATCTTTTCAAAGCTGTATGTTCTTGTTTCACCAACCACAACGTAGTCGGGGTTTACATCATTCATATAAATGTTTTTATCGTAAAGTGCCTTTGTTAAAGCCGCTTCACCAATAACGTAGGCTGTGCAACCGGGATTCTGACTGTCCAGAAAAGCCGCTGTAGCCATAGCACTTGTATAAAAATGGTCGGCAGACACATTAAGCCCCATTCTTTCAAGCTTCATACTTAGCTCATGAGGCGTTCGTTCCGGACTGTTTGTTAAAAACACAAACTTTTTGTTGTTATCTATCATCCAGTTTATAAAATCAGTAACACCATCTAAAACCTTGTTGCCGTGATATATAACACCGTCCATATCACATATAAAACCAACTTTATCCAATACTTCTTGTATCATAATCTGCCTCCTCTCTTTAGAGAAAAAGGCAAAGCTGTGCTTTGCCTTTTTTAATTAAAATAAATTTACTATGAACTGAGATACCAAAACTACCGCTATAAGGGCAATAGGATATGTAGCCGCATACGCTGCTGCAACATCTTCAGTTTCTGCTACACCGATAAGTGTACCAAGAGCAGGAGTACTTGTCATACCGCCTGTAATTGAACCAAGGTTGTTAAGAAGGCTAAGCTTCAATACATACTTAGCAAACAAGTAACCGATAATAAGCGGTACAATCGTCATAATTACACCATATACAAAGTACATAAGGTCAAATGCATCAACAAATTCTGCACCACCCGGTATACCTGCACCTACAAGGAACAGTACAAGACCAAGTTCTCTTAAAAGTTTTAATGTGTGTCCGTCAGGCATTATATTAAGTTTGCCGATTCTTCCAAAATGACCAAGAACAAGAGAAACTAACAAACAACCGCCTGTTGTTGTAAGTGAAAATGCTGTACCGGGTACCTTGATTGAACCAACAAACACACCAATAACTGCTGCAAGTGAAAATGCCGCAAAACCATGTCCATCAAGGTGTAAAAGTTTTTTCACAATACTGTTTTTACCTTCTGGTTTTTCATCTTTTATTGCTATCTTTGCTCTTTCTTCTGCCATATTAGCCTTTGTAAGTTTAGGAATAATCTGAACAAACAGCACAACACCAACAACACCGAATATGTAAGCAATACCGTGACCTACTGTTACATAGCCCCTGTAACATTCTGCAACTGTATCTTTAGCAGCAGAAAATGCAGGTGTTGAAGTAAGTGAGCCTGAAAGCAAACCTACTATCATAGCAACAAATCCGTCTTGTTCCTTAATTGTTGAACCATATCCTACTACTTCTCCCATATAAATACAACCAACAGCAGCAAGACCGCCTGCAAGTATTATAATAAGACCAAGTAATACATATGATTTAAAGTTTCTTTTAAAATTACCAAAGAATTTAGGACCTGCTATAAAGCCAACTGATGTTACAAAAAGTACAAGTCCTAAAGCTTCAACAATTGAAAACCCTGTTGTAAAATCATAATGCTCGGATGATGCAAAAAACAAAAGTTCTTGACTTTCATTTACAGTAAAGAATAGTGCTCCGAAAATCAATGCAATAACAAAAACACCGGCATCACCTAATGATACACCCTTAACCTTGATTCTGCCCAAAGCATATCCACAAAAAAGAACACTAAAAACTACAAGAAGCAAAGTATAAATAGCTTTAATCGAAATAACTCCGCCCAAAAATTCCATTTAAAATTCTTCCTTTCTAAACATACTACAAGGGCGAATTTGCATTCGCCCCGTAAGTTTTCTTATTTTCTGCGAGTATAATCAGGCAACAACTTAGGTGATACAACTGCTGTATCAATGCCTGCATCGGCAATTTCCTTTTCAAACTTGTCAACGTGAGCAAGTGAAAGTGTGCCAACCTCTACATTTTTAGCCTTAGCTGCAGCATTTTTACCTGCACTTCTACCAAATACGATAATATCAAGAAGTGAGTTACCCATAAGTCTGTTTTTACCGTGAATTCCGCCAACAGCCTCACCTGCTACAAACAAGTTTTCAACATTAGTTGTCATACAGTCTGCGGTAATGTCAAGACCACCATTCTGATAATGAAGTGTAGGATAAACCAATATGGGTTCTTTACGAATATCAATACCATACTTAGCAAACATTCTCCACATAGCAGGGATTCTCTTCATGATAGTACCTTCACCGCCGATTTTTTCAATCATTGGTGTGTCAAGCCATACGCCCTTGCCGTTTCCTGTATCTACACCGTTGTCTCTTTCAGAGCATTCACGGATGATAGAAGCAGCAGAAACGTCACGTGTTTCCAACGGATGCATAAATGCTTCACCGTTTACGTTGATAAGCTTTGCACCAAGTGAACGTACTTTTTCAGTAACCAAAGCACCGAAAATCTGTTCAGGATAAGCAACACCTGTTGGGTGATACTGCAATGTTTCAGCATACAAAAGTTTTGCACCTGCACGGTAACCCAAAACAAGACCGTCTGCTGTAGCACCGTAGTGGTTAGATGTAGGGAAGCCCTGATAGTGCATACGACCTGCACCACCTGTTGCAATAACAACTGTTTTAGCCTTTGCAACAAGGATTTCCTTTGTTTCCATATTCATAAGAACAGCACCTGCAGCATTGCCCTTATCATCAAGAATAAGTTCAATAGCTGCTGTAAAGTCAACAACAGGAATATCTCTGTTTAGAACTTCGTCACGAAGTGTACGCATTATTTCAGCACCTGAATAGTCCTTTGCAGCGTGCATTCTCTTTCTTGAAGTACCGCCACCGTGTGTTGTAACCATTGTGCCGTCAGCTTCCTTATCGAATTCAACACCAAGGTTAGAAAGCCACAAAATAGCTTCAGGAGCATCACAAACAAGCTTTGACAAAAGCTCTTTTTTAGCGGCAAAATGTCCACCACCGAAAGCATCGATAAAATGCTGAGCAGGTGAATCGTTTGGCTTATCAGCAGCCTGAATACCACCTTCAGCCATCATTGTGTTTGCATCGCCCATTCTTAGCTTTGTTACAATCATAACATTTGCGCCTGCTTCATGAGCCTCGATAGCTGCAGATGTACCTGCACCGCCGCCACCGATAATAAGAACGTCTGTATCGTAATCAGGATTTTCAAGGTCGATGCTGTCTTTTGCTATACGGCTGTGAGCCTGCAAAATTTCAGCAAGTTCAGTAGGAACTTTTTCACCCTTGTTAGGACCGATTTTAAGTACATCAAATTCTTCCTGCTTATAGTCCGGATGGAAAGCCGCAAGCAAATCTTCCTTCTGCTTGGCAGTCATACGATCCGGTTCCAAAGCGATATTTTTTTCTCTTGCTGCTTCAACAGCTGCAATTGATTTCTGAAAATTTTCCGAATACATATTGTTTTCCTCCTTACTTTTCTATTTCACGGTTGTTGTAAAGTTCTTTCATCTCTTCGATAGGCTTATCCATAAGAGCTTCAATAAGTTCTTTAAAGTCACCGTTTTCAATTTCTTTAACACGATCTTCAAGGTGACCGCATCCGGGAGCTAAATATTTACCGTTGATTCTTCTTGCATGCATTGCAACCTGAGGATGAGAAATACCTGCAGGGCAACGTGAAGAACATACACCGCACATTACGCAGTCAAATGATTCTTCTGCACATTTTTCAAATTCGCCACGCTGAGCATAAGCAATGTACTGCATAACGTTAAGCTCCTGAGTACAAGCCTTTGTACAAGCATTACAGCCGATACAAGCGTAAATTTCAGGATAAAGCTGCATCATAACAGCCTCTGTTACAGGGATTTTTTCAATATCATAGCCCTGCTTAACAAGAGGGAAGAAAGGTAGAGTTGCAATATACATATTGTCCTCAACCTTAGTCTGGCAGGCAAGACAAGCCTTAAGCTCCTTGTCGCCCTTAATGCGGTAAATTGTTGCACAAGCACCGCAGAAACCGTTACGACATCCGCAACCACGAACCAACTGATAACCTGCATATTCCATAGCAGTCATAATTGTAAGCTCTGATGGAACGGAATATTTTTTACCATATAAATAAATGTTAACAAATTTTTCCATTGTCTTTGTCCTTTCTATCTATTAATATTCATCCGGCAAGGCATCCAGCTGGTCGAAACGGAAAACCGGACCATCCTTGCATACATACTTAGAACCGATGTTACATCTGCCGCATTTACCCACAGCACATTTCATCTTAAGCTCCATAGTTGTGTAAACCTGTGTTTCCTTAAAGCCAAGCTCCTTAAGTGCGCCCAACGTAAACTTAATCATAATTGGCGGACCGCACATCAAAACTGTCTTGCTAAGATCAGGGTTAACTTCCTTAACGTAATTAGGAACAAAGCCAACGTGACCGTCCCAGTTGTCCTGTTCACGGTCGATTGTAAGGTGAACGTTGATGCCGTCCTCCTTCATCCATTCGTTAACTATTTCGTTATAGTCAACTAAATCTTCCTTAGAACGTGAACCGTAGATAATATCAATAGTACCGTAGTTTGCACGGTTGTCACGGCAGTAGTTGATAACAGAGCGTAGGGGTGCAAGACCAATACCACCTGCAATGAACAGAAGATCCTTGCCCTTAAGATCAGTTTCAACAGGGAAACCGTTACCGTAAGGACCACGTACAGTAATCTGCTGACCAACCTCCATAGCGTGAAGCCATTCTGTTACACAGCCACATCTTTTAATAGAAAATTCCATATAGTTAGTCTGTGTTGGTGAAGAAGTAATTGAGAACAATGCTTCACCTACACCGGGCATTGAAAGGAATGCACACTGTCCCGGCATATGCTTGAACAAAACGCCGCCTTCCGGTGCCTCTACTCTGAAGGTTTTAACATCAGGAGTATCTGTTCTGATATCTGTAACGATACCAACCTTTGGAATTAAAACATCTTCTCTCATTATTTATTCACCCCCAAAGCCTTAATAACTTTAACTATATTCATAGAAACAGGGCACTTCTGCAGACATCTGCCGCAGCCTACGCAGCCATAAACACCATCATTATTAGCAGGGAAGTATACAAGCTTGTGCATAAATCTCTGTCTGAAGCGTTCTACCTGACTGTTACGGTTGTTACCGTGTGCCATTTTTGTAAAGTCGGAATACATACATGAATCCCAGCATCTGTATCTCTGTATGCCGTGGCCTGTATCGTAGTCACGGATGTCGTAGCACTGACATGTAGGACATACAAAAGTACATGTACCGCAACCTAAACATGAAGCGGAAAGTTCTTTCCACAAAGGCGAATTGAATTTTTCCATCATATGCTCTTCGTCAAAGCCCTCAAGACAAAGGTCCTTTAGAGGAAGCTTGTCTAAAATCTTTTTGATGCTTTCCTGCTGTGCAGTAACCTTTGCATCATCGGCTTCTGCAAGTACGTCTTTAGCAAGTGCTAAAGCCTTCTCACCTTTTTCATTGTTAGCCTTGATATAAAGTTCACCGTCTACAATCCATGCAGTTGCATCTGCAACAGGATTTGCAGGGTCAATACCGAAGGTTGTGCAGAAGCATGTTTCTTCAGGCTCGCCGCAGGCAAGTGCAACGATAACAACCTTTTCTCTTCTTTCAGCATAAAAGCTGTCAACAGGCTCAGCAAGGAATACCTTGTCAAGAATTTCAAAGCCCTTCAAATCACATCCGCGTACACCAAAAAGAACAGTAGGTTCACTTGGGTCACGGTTTTCAACAACCTCCACAGTTTTGTCACCTGTTTTGAAAGCAACAAGGTTTTCAGTCTGTGGGAAGAAAATGTCCTTAGGAGATTTTATGGTATTAAGGTTTGTAAGACAAACCTCCATACCTTCCTTCCACATTTTGTAGTTAGAGCTGTTATCATCCTGCTTAATGGGTGCATAAACTGCATTTTCCTTGGCAAAAGCCGCAAACAATTTATCAACGTCGTTAAGTGAAATCTTAAACATTACTCAGCACCCCTTTCTTTAACTATGTCAGGCTCTACATCTTCTTTAGTAAAGCTTGTAAGAGGAGGTACTGTTTCAAGGTCTGCTCCTGCCTGATATTCGCCGTAAAATTCATTAATATCCTTAATGAACTTACGGTTAAGCAAATGAAGAGGAATATTCTGTGGGCAAACTCTTGAGCATTCGCCGCAGTCTGTACAACGTCCGCAAACGTGGAAAGCTCTTATAATGTGGAACATATTTTCTTCAAATGTGTCAGGGTTAGCCTTGCTTGCTACACCTGAATTTGCATTATCAAACACGCAAGTTGTACATGTACATGCAGGGCAGGCATTTCTGCAGGCATTACATCTGATACATTTTGAAAGCTGTTCTCTCCAGAAGTTAAATCTTTCTTCTGAAGTCATATTTTCAAGCTTTTCAACCATTTCAAAACGGTCTATTGACGGAGTTTCGTATTCTTCACCAATTACCTCATCAGCAGCAACGTGCTTTTTACCTTTACAGCAAAGACACTTGTCAAGCAAAACTTCGTTTCTGTCAAGCTCCTTGTCACCGTAAAGTGTGGTAATTTTAAGTGTCTTACCGTCGTCTTCAATCTTTTCTATACCCTTTATGCCCTTTGCCTTAATCTTTTCGATATCAAGCTTACCCTGGCAAGGGATACCAACGATTGTAATATTTTCTCTCTTAATTCTATGCTCTTTTATAAGCTGGTTAATACTGTATGTATCACACGGCTTTAAGAAAGCAAGAATCTTTTCATCACCCTTGGTTTCACGTACTAAATACTTTGTAAGGTTGCTTCCGCAAAAGCTGTCGTATGTAAAACCTTCAAGGCTGTCGTCTTTAGTAAACAAAGCAGGTGTAGGGTCATAGAAGAATTCGCCCTGTTTCCAGGCAAGTACTTTGTCAACTGTACCGTCTGCAAGTGATTTTTCTGCTTTTTCCTTCATTAAATCGAAAATTCTTTGCATCTCAAATCCTCCAATCTCTTATTTTCACCTAATTCGTGGATTTTCTTTGCGAAGTCGTTCATTGTATCAGCAAACTTTGCACCTTCAGCGGCAGAAACCCATTCAACACGAGTACGGTCTCTTTCAATGCCCAAAAAGTCAAGCATACTGAATAGCAATGTCATTCTTCTTCTTGTGTAGTAGTTACCTGTTGTGTAGTGACAGTCACCGGGATGACAACCGCAAAGTATAACACCGTCTGCACCCTTTTGGAATGCACGAAGTATAAACATTGGGTTAACACGGCAAGAGCAAGGTACACGGATAACCTTTACGTTTGCAGGATAGTTAAGTCTGTTTGTACCTGCAAGGTCAGCACCGGCGTAACTGCACCAGTTACAGCAGAATGCAACAATTAACGGTTTGAATTCTTTATTTTCTATTTGCATATTGCATCCACCTCCGCCATGATTTGTCTGTTAGAGAATCCCTTAAGGTCCATAGCACCTGAAGGACAAGCTACTGTACAAGCACCGCAGCCCTGACATACTGCTTCATTAACCTGAGCAACACGTCTTACTTCAACGCCACCCGGAATTCTGAATTCCTTATCAGCATAAGTAATAGCACCGTAAGGACATACCTTTTCACACTGTGAGCAACCGTTACAAAGCATTTCGTTTGACTGAGAAACGCAAGGATTACATGTAAGCTTATCTTTTACAAGCAAGCCTATAACCTTTGCAGCAGCGGCAGAAGCCTGAGATACTGTTTCAGGAATATCCTTAGGACCCTGACACATACCTGAAAGGAATACACCTGCTGTTGGGCTTTCTACAGGACGAAGCTTTGGATGAGCTTCTGTGAAGAAGTCATTTGTATCCATACTTGCTGTTAATTTTGTAGCAAGAGGACGAGCCGTTTCATCAGGCTCAATAGCAGCAGCCAAAACTACCATATCTGCACTGATGTGTAGCTGTTCGTTGGAAATAAGGTCAGAAGCCTGAACCTCAAGTTTGCCGTTAGAAGGCACAACCTTACCAACCATACCCTTGATGTAGTGTACACCGTATTCTTCAACAGCACGACGATAGAATTCATCAAAGTTTTTACCCGGAGTACGTACGTCAATGTAGAATACATATACGTCAGTATCAGGATATTTTTCTCTCGTAAGCATTGCGTGTTTTGCTGTGTACATACAGCAAACCTTTGAACAGTATGGCTTACCGCAACCTGAAGTATCACGAGAACCTACGCACTGTACGAAAACAATAGTGTGTGGATGTTCACCGTCAGAAGGTCGAAGCAATGTACCGTTTGTAGGACCTGCAGCATTCATAAGTCTTTCGTATTCAAGTGATGTAACTACGTCAGGACTCTGATTGTATGCAAATTCCTCATATTTATCAAGATTAATTGTGTTAAAGCCTGTTGCAACAACAATTGCACCGTATTCTCTTTCCACAAATTCATCCTTTTGAGTGTAGTCAATAGCCTTAGCACCGCAGACTTTAGAACATACACCGCACTTACCTGTTTTAAGCATTGTGCAGTAGTTGGGGTCAATTGTAGCAACCTTAGGTACAGCCTGTGCAAAAGGAATATATATTGCACGTTTTTTATCCATACCCATATTAAAGTCGTTAGGAACATTCTTCTGTGGACATTTTTCAGTACATACGCCACAACCTGTACACAAATCTTCATTTACATAACGTGCTTTTTTACGTATTGTAACATTAAAGTTACCTACGAAGCCCTTAACATCCTCAACTTCACTGTACGAGAAAATGTTAATTTTTTCATTTTGTGCAACGTCAACCATTTTAGGTGTTAGAATACAAGCCGCACAGTCAAGTGTTGGGAAAGTCTTGTCAATCTGCGCCATTTTACCGCCGATTGTAGGCTTCTTCTCAACAATATCAACCTCAAAGCCTGCTTCTGCAATGTCAAGAGCAGTCTGAATACCTGCAATACCGCCACCAATAACCAGAGCTCTCTTTGTAACAGGGCTTTCACCTGCTGTAAGTGGTGTGTTAAGCTGTACCTTAGCGATAGCAGCTCTGCCAAGGATAACCGCCTTTTCTGTAGCAGTTTCCATGTCCTTGTGAATCCATGAGCACTGTTCACGGATGTTTGCAATTTCAACCATATATGGGTTTAAGCCTGCCGCCTGAGCAGTCTTACGGAATGTAGCCTCGTGCATACGGGGTGAACATGAGCAAACAACGATACCTGTAAGGTTATGTTCCTTAATGGCATCCTTAATCATATTCTGACCTGCTTCAGAACACATGTACTGATAGTCAACAGAGAAAACTACACCCGGTTCATTTTTAAGTGTTTCAGCAACCTTATGTACGTCAACAGTAGCCGCAATGTTACTTCCGCACCAACATACAAATACGCCTATTCTTTGCATTTTACGTTTTCTCCTCCTTACTTACTGTATTTTCTGAACGCACTTACAATAGCCTGCTGTGGTAAATCCTCATCAAGCAATGCAGGAACGTCGTTAGCTGTCATGTGGTTTGCACCGGCCTGTCTTATTTTCATAAGTCTTACTGCTTCAATAACATTTGCAGGTTCAACACCTCTTGGGCATCTTTCAACACACGCAAAGCATGACAGACACTTGTAAATTGATTTTGATTCCATCAAAGGTTCAATGTTACCCTTTTCAACCATATATACGAATTCATGTGGATGGTATTCCATTTCATCGTATGAAGGGCATGTTGCGGAGCACTTACCGCATCTCATACATTTCAGAACATTAACACCGCTGGTACGGAGGATTTGTTCTGTTTTTTCTGGGTTTTTGTTATACATTTTAAAATCCTCCTTCTTTATTTAACGTCCAGAGCTTCAGCTAAAAGTTCTGTGAAATAGTAAACGGGAATGTCGTATTCCGTTCCGTTCTTTTTAAGGTTGTACATACAAAGAGGGCAAGCTGTAATGACCATTTCAGCACCATTTTCAACAGCGTTTTTCAGAACGTTGTTGCTCTTTTTCTGTGCAAGTGCCTTGTCCTCCATTGTTACGTAACCGCCGCAGCATTCGTTACGCATTGGATAAATTACAGGCTCACCTCCAAGTGCACGGATAAAATCCTCAATAATTGTAGGATTTTCGGGGTTATCCATCTGCATAGTCTTGCTTGGTCGAAGAAGCATACAGCCGTAATAAGCACCGATTTTCTTGCCTTCAAAAGGCTTTTTAACAGCTTCGGCAATTTTGTCAAAGCCGATTTTATCTCTCAGCATTTCAAGGTAGTGAATAACATTTGTTTCACCGGCATAAGGCTCTTCAAGCTGCATATAGTTGTTAGCCTTTGTGCGGATGTTGTCATCGTTTTTCATGTCGTCGTTAACTCTTTTGATAACATGGTGACAAGCAGAACAAACAGTTACAAGATCCTGTCCCTTTTCTTTGGAATAAGCAAGGGCACGTACGGATGAAAGCTTTGATGCAATTTCGTCCTTACCCATTGTGTAGACGCCGCCACAACACTGCCAATCCGGTATTTCTTCTAATGTTACCCCTAAAGCTTCCGCAGATTTTCTTGCATATGTATCAAGGTCCACTGCTTTGGTTTTAAGAGTACAACCGGGATAATAACTAAATACCATAACTCTTTTTCCTTTCAAATATTATTTATTGAAAAACTCCGACGAAACGGCAGGAACACCGTTTCGGTCGAAAATTTTATCCATTATAAAATTTAGATTTCAATGCTTTTAATAACTTCTTTAAGCTTATCTGCACTTGCACGAAGCTTTGCAATTTCATCATCTGTAAGCGAAAGTATAACCTTACCGCTTGCACCTGTATCATCAATAATTGCCAATGTGCTTAAGCATACATCATCAATGCCGTATTCCCCGTTGTGCATTGTAGAAACGGGAAGGGCTGTCTGCATATTACCGAAGATGCATGAGCAGATGTGACATACACAAGTTGATACCGCATAGAAGGTAGCACCCTTTCTTTCGATAATTGTACCGCCTGACTTTCTTACAAAGTCGATAATTTCATCATAGTCAAATGATGCAGAATGTTCATCTCTGTACTTAACAGAATCCCAGTACTTTTCAAAAGGTACGTTTGAAATTGAGCTTACAGACCACGGAACAAATGATGTATCACCGTGTTCACCCAATACAAGAGCGTGTACGTTCTGTGGGTTAATTGAATAATTGTCGGCAATCTTTGCACGAAGTCTTGCAGTATCCAAAAGTGTACCCGAACCGATAATCTGGTTTTCAGGCAAACCTGAAAACTTAGCAAAAGCATAAGTCATTACGTCAACAGGATTACTTACAATAATATATATAGCCTTAGGAGCATATTTAACAATGTTTTCAGTAATACTCTTCATAATATTTACGTTAGTTTGTGCAAGCTCAAGACGTGATTGACCCGGCTTTCTTGCAATACCTGATGTAATGATTACGATGTCGGAATCCTTAGCATCAGGATAGTCGCCTGCATAAATGTCTACAGGGCTGCAGTAAGGTGTACCCTGAGCAATATCCATTGCTTCACCCTTTGCCTTTTCGTTGTTAATGTCTATCAGACAAATTTCTGAAGACAAACCTTTTGTTACCATTGTGTAGGCGATAGTAGAACCAACGCTGCCTGCGCCTATAATCGTCACCTTATGGCTCATTTTCAAATCCTCCCATTTAATACAGCCAAAAAGTTATAGATTGTCAATTTTTTAACAAAGCCATATAGACCAATACGGGTGAAACATCCACCCTTTTTTAAAAAATATACAATATATCTATAACTTTTAACCTTATTTACTATTATCTGTTCCCGAAAAAACTCCAAGAATACATTACTTTGAATTATATCACAGCTTTTGACAAAATTCAATACCTTTTGTTAAATTTTTATCAGGTTTTTTATATCTATTACATATTATTAAATTGAAAACAAAAATTCCATAGTTTTGTAGTTATTTTATATAAACATTCAGTCTGCACAAATGTACTTCGTATTCCTAACTACAAACTTAAGGTTTAGAAAGAACGCCGTAGAGAGAGGGATTGCAAATCGTTTCGAAGTTTTGAAAAAATTGGCGTAAAATTGCACATATCATTTCCCTCTGCTGATGTGCAATTTTAGGAGTCAGTGCGATAAGTTCGCATATGACGACGGCGACAATTTTAAGAAACAGACGAATTACGAGTTGCTGACCGAACGTCCGGCGCCGATTTTTGCTTACTTATTGCGGATGAGTCCAAATCATTGATTTGGCGAACGAATCCCATGCAAAGGATGTCCAAGAAAACGAGCTTTGCGAAGTTTGATTGGAAACAGCCACCTGCTGTCGGCGCAAAAGTAAGTCCCCTGCGGATAGCGGAAAAACTTATTGCATTTTTTAAATTTATATGATATAATAAATATGCCAAATGAATTTTAATTTAATATCTCAAATGAGAAAGTGTGTATTTTTATTTCGGTAAAAATGCAGGCTCTTATTTTGACACACTTTTATTTGAGATGTTAAAATTCGTTTGGCGACGTGAGTTGTGCATTTTTCGGTGTACGGCTTATGTCGTACACCTTTTTTATTTATAAAACGTAAGCTTTATCATTGCGACTTGAACAAAAGAACTCCGCAGGAATTTATTATCTGCGGAGTTCGACTTTATCTGTATTCATTTTTGAAATACTGATAAATATTACATTTTAACATACCATTATAAAGCTTTCTCTTTTTATCAGCCTTTTTACCGTAAAACTTTTCAAAATTCTCATAAGATGTAAGTATATATTTTTTTGCATTTGGAAACTGTCCGAATTTCACACCCATATCATGATAAAGCCTTTGCACAGTCTTTTCCTCCATCAACCTTTCGCCATAAGGAGGATTGCAGATTATAACACCCTTTTCCTCAAAAAGTTCTGCATCCTTCATATCACAAACTTTAAAATCAATGTAATCAAGCACACCTGCCGCATTTGCATTAAGCTTTGCGGTTTCAATGCAATTTGCTGAAATGTCCGATGCAAATATTACGGGCTTTTCATCCTTAATAATATTATCCTGTGCTTCTTCCCTTGCAGATTTCCACAACCTTTTATCAATTTGTCCCTTCCAGTTTTCTGCAACAAAGCTTCTTTTCATACCCGGTGCTATGTTAAGTGCAAACATAGCCGCCTCAATGGGAAGTGTACCGCTTCCGCAGAATGGGTCTGCAAAGGGTCTGTCACCCTGCCAACGGCTAATGTCTATCATAGCATAAGCAAGAGTTTCACGCATTGGTGCAACAACACCCTTTTGACGGTATCCCCGCTTATACAAGTTTTCACCTGTTGTATCTATATATATAGTAACAACATCCTTCATTATGGCAAACTGTATGGGATAAAGAGGACCTGTTTCCTCAAACCATTCTATGCCGTATTTTTCTGAAAGGCGGCTTACTACTGCCTTTTTAATAATAGACTGACAGTCAGGCACACTGTAAAGTGCAGACTTTAAGGAATGTCCCTTTACGGGGAATGCGCAGTCTTTACCTATATATTCCTCCCACTCTATTGCTTTTACATTTTCAAAAAGCGTTTCAAAGGTGGTGGCTTTAAATTCCGCCATTTTAATCATTACACGCTCTGCACATCTTAAATTTATATTAGCAAGGCATATTGCCTCTGCATCGCCCTCAAAGGTTACTCTGCCGTCTATAACCTCTGTTGTTTCGTAGCCTAAATTTCTGACCTCGTTTGCCACTATGGCTTCCGTACCCAGAAGGGTTGGTATACAAAGCTGAAGTCTTTTGTTCATAATTATTTCCTTTCCAGATATTTCTTTAAATAAATACCTGTGTATGACTTTTTATTCTTGGCAACCTCTTCGGGAGTACCGCAGGCAACAATCTCTCCGCCCTTGTTACCGCCCTCGGGGCCGATGTCTATAATATGGTCAGCAACCTTTATAACATCAAGGTTATGTTCAATAACAACTACTGTATTTCCTGCATCCACAAGCTTTTGCAATACCTCAATAAGTCTGTGAACGTCTGCTGTGTGAAGGCCAGTTGTAGGCTCGTCAAGAATGTAGATTGTCTTTCCTGTACTTCTTCTGCAAAGCTCTGTTGCAAGCTTAACACGCTGTGCCTCACCGCCCGAAAGGGTTGTGGATGGCTGACCGATTTTCACATAACCTAAACCAACATCATATAAAGTCTGTAGCTTTCTGTGAATTTTCGGGTGATTTTCAAAAAAGCTTACACCCTCCTCCACTGTCATATCTAAAACCTCGTGGATATTTTTACCTTTAAATTTAACTTCCAGGGTTTCACGGTTGTAACGCTTACCCTTACATACCTCGCAAGGCACGTAAATATCGGGCAAAAAGTGCATTTCAATTTTTATAATACCATCACCTGTACAAGCTTCGCAACGTCCACCTTTTACGTTAAAGCTGAAACGTCCTGCCTTGTAACCGCGCATTTTTGCTTCATTGGTTGTGGCAAACAAATCTCTTATATCCGAGAAAAGCCCTGTATATGTCGCAGGGTTAGAACGTGGGGTTCTGCCTATTGGTGACTGGTCAATATCTATTATGCTGTCAAGATATTCAATGCCTTCAAAACGGTCAAATTTACCGGGCTTTTTCTTGCTGTGGTTAAGCTTGTTTGAAAGGTGCTTGAATACAACCTCGTTAATAAGTGATGACTTACCCGAACCTGAAACACCTGTTACCGCAATGAATTTGCCTAAAGGGAATTCGACATCCACATTTTTAAGATTGTTCTGTGCCGCACCGAAAACCTTAAGCACATTTCCGTTGCCCTCACGTCTTTCTTTGGGAATGGGGATCTGCTTTTTACCGCTCAAGTAAAGTCCTGTTTCGGACTTGTCACACTTTTTAATATCCTCTATCGTACCCTGTGCCACAACGTGTCCGCCGTGTATACCTGCACCGGGTCCGATGTCTATAATATGGTCTGCGGCATACATTGTATCCTCGTCGTGTTCAACAACTATAAGGGTATTTCCTAAATCACGAAGCTTTTTAAGAGTTTCTATAAGCTTGTCATTGTCACGTTGATGTAGCCCAATGCTTGGTTCGTCAAGAATGTAAAGCACACCCATAAGTGATGAGCCTATCTGTGTTGCAAGACGTATGCGCTGTGCCTCACCACCGGAAAGTGTTCCCGCTGAACGTGAAAGAGTAAGATAGTCAAGACCTACGTTTTTAAGGAAGGTCAGACGATTGTTAATTTCCTTTAGAATCTGCTTGCCTATTACCATATCCCTTTCGCTTAGCTTAAGATTTTTGAAAAACTCTATTTCCTCATCTACAGAAAGATGTGTAAGTGCATCTATATTCATGTCCCCCACAGTTACTGCAAGGGATTCCTTTTTAAGCCTTGCACCGTTACACACTTCACAAACGGTATCGGACATATACTTTTCAAGCTCTGCCTTCATCCAGTCGGACTGTGTTTCCGCATGACGGCGGCGTATGTTGTTTGCAACGCCCTCAAAACGTGCAAGGAAAGAGCCGTTTCCATATTTTCTTTCGTAAGTAAAACGAACTTTTTCGTTTCCTGTGCCGTAGAATATTTTATTAATATGGTCATCGGAAAGCTCAGAAAGAGGTGTATCAAGACTGAATCCGTAATGGTCTGCAATGCCCTTTAAGTGCATACCTGCCATATTGTCTTCCGAAAATCTCCAACCACTTGCCGTAATTGCACCTTCGTTAATAGACTTGTCCCAGTCCTCAACCAAAAGGTTTATATCCACCTTAAGCTGATGACCAAGCCCCGTACATGCAGGGCATGCGCCAAATGGATTATTGAATGAAAAACTGCGTGGCTGTAATTCATCTATACTTATTTCACAATCAGGACAGGAACAGTTTTGATTAAAAATCATCTCTTTGTTTTCCGTAAGATTTTCTATAATCACCATACCGTTGCCGTGTTTCAGTGCAGTTTCAAGAGAATCGGTAAGTCTCTTTTTGATATCTTCTTTAACTATAAGTCTGTCTACTACAATTTCTATATTGTGCTTTTTATTTTTTTCAAGCTTTATTTCTTCGGAAAGCTCGTACATTGTGCCATCAACACGTACACGCACAAAGCCACTTTTTTTAGCACTTTCAAAAAGCTTTACATACTCACCCTTTTTGCCGCGGATAACAGGAGCCAAAATATTCATTTTTGTTCTTTCGGGAAGTGCAAGAATTTTATCCACAATGCCGTCAATTGTCTGATGCTCAATCACCTTACCGCAATTTGGACAATGAGGAACACCAACACGTGCAAACAACAAACGCAAATAGTCATAAATTTCCGTAACCGTACCAACTGTGGAACGGGGGTTTTTGCTTGTGGTCTTCTGGTCTATGGAAATAGCGGGGGAAAGACCGTCGATGCTATCTACATCCGGCTTGTCCATCTGTCCTAAAAACTGCCTTGCATATGCAGAAAGTGATTCCACATAACGCCTTTGACCCTCTGCGTACATTGTGTCAAAGGCAAGGGACGATTTACCCGAGCCGCTTAAGCCCGTTACAACAACAAGCTTGTCGCGTGGAATGGTAACATCTATATTTTTTAAGTTGTGCTCTCTTGCACCTTTAATTACTATACTGTTATTTGTTGCCACTTAATTTTGCCTCCAATTCGCTTATTCTGTCACGAAGCTGTGCCGCAAGCTCAAATTTAAGTTCATAAGCTGCTGCCTGCATCTGACCTTTAAGCTTTTCTATTTCACCTGCAACATCTTCTGTTGCAATGTATTCCTCAAAGCTTTCAGTTTCAACTGCTTTTGTAATTTCAATGTTTTCATGTACCTTTTTTACAATAGTTTGTGGTACAATGCCGTTTTCTTCATTATACTTCTGCTGTTTTTCACGTCGGCGGTTAGTTTCATCAACTGCTCTTTGCATACTGCCCGTCATAACATCCGCATACATTATAACACGTCCGTTTGCATTTCGTGCCGCACGGCCTATTGTCTGTATTAAGGATGTTTCGGAACGTAAGAACCCTTCCTTGTCCGCATCAAGTATTGCCACAAGAGAAACCTCCGGAATATCAAGTCCCTCTCGCAAAAGATTAATTCCCACAAGCACATCAAACTCGTTGGAACGAAGTGCATTTATTATTTCTGTTCTCTCAAGTGTATCAATATCAGAATGTAAATAACGTACCCTTACACCCACATTTTCAAAATATGTTGTTAAATCTTCCGCCATTTTCTTTGTAAGGGTGGTTATAAGCACCTTTTCACCCTTAGCAGTTGTGGCATTAATTTCACTGTACAAATCATCTACCTGACCGTTAACGGGGCGAATGTCAACCACCGGGTCCAAAAGACCGGTAGGACGAATAACCTGTTCCGCAATCTGTGTGGAAAGGCCTTTTTCGTAATCTCCCGGTGTGGCACTTACAAAAACTGCCTGATTTATTCGCTGTTCAAACTCTTCAAAGTTCAAAGGTCTGTTGTCATAAGCCGATGGCAGACGAAAGCCGTTTTCAACAAGGGAAGTTTTACGTGCTCTGTCTCCGTTGTACATACCCCTTACTTGTGGAAGTGTAACGTGGGATTCATCCACCACAAGCAAAAAGTCGTCAGGAAAATAATCCATAAGCGTATATGGTGCTGACCCCGGTGCACGTCCGCTTATAACCCTTGAATAGTTCTCGATACCCTGACAAAAGCCTATTTCTTCAAGCATTTCTATGTCATAGCTTGTTCGCTGTTTAATTCTCTGTGCTTCCAAAAGCTTGTTTTCCGCCTTGAAGTTTGCTTCACATTCTTCCATTTCGCGGCGAATTTCCTCTATTGCACGTTTCATTTTGCTGTCTGTTGTAACATAGTGTGAATTAGGATAAATTGCCGCATGGCTCATAACACCCTTTATTTCACCCGTAAGCACGTTTATTTCTGTTATTCTATCTATTTCATCTCCAAAAAACTCCACACGTATTGCATTATCCGACTGTGATGCAGGGAAAATTTCCAGAACATCACCTCGTACACGGAATTTACCTCGTACAAAGTTTATATCATTTCTTTCATACTGAATTTCAATTAATTTTTCAATTACTTCATCTCTGTCCTTAATCATACCCGGGCGAAGAGAAACAACCAAGTCCGTATAATCCTCCGGGTCACCCAAACCGTAAATACAGCTTACACTGGCAACTATTATAACATCACGGCGTTCAAAAAGTGCCATAGTTGCAGAATGGCGCAATTTATCTATTTCGTCATTAATTGAGGCATCTTTTTCAATAAAAGTATCTGTAGATGCAATATATGCCTCCGGCTGGTAGTAGTCATAGTATGATACAAAAAACTCCACACAATTTTCAGGAAAAAATTCTTTAAATTCACCGTAAAGCTGCGCCGCAAGAGTTTTGTTGTGTGCAAGTATAAGGGTTGGCTTTTGCACCTTTTCAATGAGGTTTGCAACTGTAAAAGTCTTACCGGAGCCTGTTACACCAAGTAAAGTCTGATATCTGTCACCACGGTTTATGCCCTCTGCAAGCATTTCAATAGCTTCAGGCTGGTCACCCGTTGGTTTATAATCCGAATGAATCTTAAACATATTGCACCTCTTTTCATAAAAAATTATAGACAAAATATTATGTTTGTGCTATAATACACATATAATTATTATACTTTTTTTGAATATAAATGTCAACAAATTAAAAGCCATTTACATAATATGTACTGATGTATATTCCAACGGATTTCGGAGGTATGCGGATGCACATAGTATGGATTACAGCTTTAGGCGTAGGCGGCGCAACTATTATAGGTTCGCTGTTGGGTTTTATATTCAAAACTGTTTCAAAAAAATTCAACAATGTTATTTTATCCTTTGCGGCAGGTGTTATGCTTGCGGCATCGGTTATTGGTTTGGTTTTACCATCACTGGAATATGGCGGCACTTTTGCACTCCCGGTTACGGTGGCAGGTATTTTTGCAGGAGCACTTTGCGTAAACCTTCTTGATAAATTAGTGCCAAAACTGCAAAAATTAGCAGGAAGCAACATTGAAAGTACACCACAGCTTAACAGCGTTTTACTTTTTGTGCTTGCAATAGCCATACACAACCTGCCGGAGGGCATTGCCGCAGGTGTTGGATTTGGAACAGGAAATATAAAAGATGCACTTACGGTTGCAGGTGGAATAGCACTGCAAAATTTACCGGAAGGTATGATAATTATAGCACCTATGCTTTCGGCAGGAATATCTGCAAAAAGGACTTTGCTTTGCGCAGTCGGAACGGGCGTTATTGAAATAATAGGCACATTAATCGGCTACTACGCCGTAACACTTTCGGGCGTAATATTGCCCTTTGCCCTTGCTTTAGCCGGCGGCACAATGCTTTATGTAATAAGTGATGAAATTATACCCGCAACACATACAGACGGTTGCGAACGCAGTGCAACCTTTGCACTTTTCCTTGGCTTTTGCGTAATGCTTGCCACAAGCTATTACATTTGATATTAAATTATTAACATAATAAAAGGAGGACAACAAAATGTCAAAGTACGCAGGAACACAAACAGAAAAAAATTTACAGGAAGCTTTTGCAGGCGAATCTCAGGCAAGAAACAAGTATACTTACTTCGCTTCAGTAGCTAAAAAAGAGGGCTACGAACAGATGTCTGAAATTTTCCTAAAAACAGCTGAAAATGAAAAAGAACATGCTAAATTGTGGTTCAAAGAGCTTGAAGGTATCGGTAACACAGCTGAAAATCTTGCAGAAGCTGCTGCAGGTGAATACTATGAATGGACAGATATGTACTCAGGCTTTGCAGATACAGCTGAAAAGGAAGGTTTTCATGAACTTGCTGCAAAATTCCGTTTGGTAGCAGCTATTGAAAAAACTCACGAAGAAAGATACCGTGCATTACTTAAAAACATTGAGCTTGCTGAAGTATTCGCTAAAAGCGAAGTACAAATTTGGGAATGCCGTAACTGCGGTCATATTGTAGTTGGCACAAATGCTCCTGAAGTATGCCCTACATGCAACCACCCACAAAGTTATTTTGAACTAAGAAAAGAAAATTATTAAGGCTTAAAAACCATGAAGGACTGTAACAAAATTTGTTACAGTCCTTTATAATTTTACCTCTACAAAATCATTTATCTCTAAAAAATCCTCTTTTACGTTACAATTTACACACAAAATTTTTACACCCTTATCTTTTGCCTCTAAAAGTGCGTCTGCAAACTGCTGATGAGTGCGTCTGTTTGGTGTAAAGTATTTTGCCTTTTCAGTCTGAATCACAAAGCAAACACAGGCTTCATATCCCTCCTGCACACATTTGCAAAGCTCTTTTATATGCTTTACACCACGTTCCGTTGGTGCATCCGGAAACATCAGAATTCCATCTTCCTCAAGTGTTACGCCTTTAATTTCTGCATAAATACGCCTGTTTTCAGCCTCTATATAAAAGTCAAAACGTGAATCCCCATACTTGCATTCAGGTTTTATTAAATCCACCTTTCCAAAATAACCGCTTTTTAAAACCCATTCGCAAAAAACCTTGTTAGGTGCCTGACTATCTATATTGTAAAGCTCTTCTCCTTTACAAACACAAATTAAATCAAATTTAGTCTTTCTGCTTGTGTTTTTAAATTCCTGGACGTAAACAGTTACACCGGGTATTAAAAGTTCTCTGCATCTGCCTGTATTTTTAACGTGCACCACTTCCACTGCTCCGTCAATTTCCACATTTGCTATAAAACGGTTTGGTCGGTCAATAAAAATACCCTTTTTCACATTTTCGTATTTCACTTTAACACCTCAAATAAATTCCACGGTTTTTCATCAGGCGGATTTTTTGAAAAGCTTTTTCCGTCTGTTTCTATTCTATGAGAAAACAAAGCTATGGGACAATTTATTTTACTGCCGTATTTACCGTCACCCAAAAGGGGATGCTTCCTGCTTGCAAACTGTACGCGTATTTGATGGCTTCTTCCTGTTTTTAAAGTAATCGAAACAAGTGAACAGCTTTTACCCTTGTATTCCGTCACACCTAAAACTCTGTAACTTAAGCTTGCCTTTTTAACACCCTTACGCTCTTTTTTTACAACAAAGCTTTTGTTTTTACGGGAATCTTTAAAAAGCAAATCCTCCATAACCCCTTGTTCATCTGCCAAAACACCCTCGCATACTGTAAGATAAGTTTTTTCAAAGTCAGAGTTTTCTGCAATTTTTTTGCTGAATTTTGCCGCCGCAAGCTTATTTTTAGCATACACCATAACGCCGCCAACGGGAGTATCCAGACGGTGCAGAGTAAATATTTCACTTTCCAACTGTTTTGAAAGCTCATTTGGTAAATCCTCCTCGGAAGACATTCCCACCGGCTTTACGCAGAATACAATACTGTTATCTTCATATAATATTTCTATCATGTCATTAACCTCAATACATTTTTGTAATATTGTAACATAAAACTTACAATAATGCAATTAATACCTTGACAAATTTAACAAATAATAGTATATTTTATATAGGTAAATTGTCACAATTTATCAAAAAAATGAAAAGAGGTTTATGTTATGAAACTTGTTTACGGGGTTAAGGACAAACCCAAATTCGGACAGCTTATAATTCTGGCATTCCAACAGCTTCTATCCATTATAACAGCAACACTTGTTGTTCCGGTTATAATCAACGGAACCTGCGGAACAACAATGGATTCTGCTGCTGCACTTGTAGGTGCAGGTATAGGTACACTCTGCTATATTTTATTTACAAAGGGAAAAAGTCCTGTATTTTTAGGTTCATCATTTGCATTTATAGGCTCTATGATTGCCGCATTTGCAGGTGCCACTTCAATGTCACTTGGCTTTTTGGGACTTATAATCGGTGCAATATTTGCAGGCCTTGTTTATGTAATAATTGCAATTATTGTTAAATTTGCAGGCGTTGCATGGCTTAATAAAATTATGCCCATTGCAGTAATAGGCCCTACAGTTACAATTATAGGTCTTTCACTTGCAGGCAACGCAGTAGGGGATATTTCAAAAGGAAGTGTTCTTAACGCTAATAATCTACCTGTTGCATCACCTCTTGCAACAGTTTTGTGCGGTCTTATTACACTTATTATAGTTGTACTTTGTTCAACATACGGCAAAAAAACTGCAAGACTTATCCCATTCATCATAGGTATTTTGGGTGGCTATGCCGTTTGTGGCATATTCACTGCCATAGGTTATGCAGCTAACATAGATGCAATTAAAATTTTAAATGTTCAACCATTTATAGATTTGGTTGCAAATGGTGTTAACTTTAATACATTCATTTCAGTTCCTGATTTTACATTTATGACTGCAATAAAGGGTATTGGTGAACTTAACGCTTCTTACATTGCTACAATTGCAGTTGCATATATACCTGTTGCATTTGTTGTATTTGCAGAACATATTGCAGACCATAAAAACATTTCTTCTATTATTGAAACAGACCTTTTGGAAGAACCCGGTCTTCACAGAACACTTTTGGGTGACGGTATAGGTTCAATGCTTGGTGCATTCTTCGGCGGTTGCCCTAACACAACATACGGCGAATCTGTAGGCTGCGTAGCTATTACACGCAATGCTTCTGTTGTTACAATTATAACAGCTGCTTTTCTTGCAATTTTAATTGCTTTTGTATCTCCGTTTATTGCATTTGTTAACTCAATTCCTTCATGCGTAATGGGTGGTGTTTGTATGGCACTTTACGGATTCATTGCAGTTTCAGGTCTTAAGATGGTACAAAAGGTTAACCTTAACCTTAACAAAAATTTGTTTGTTGTTTCCACAATACTTATTTCAGGTATAGGCGGACTTACACTTAACTTCGGTAAAGTTACAATTACATCAATAGCATGTGCACTTATTTTAGGTATTATCGTTAACCTTGTTGTATCTAAGGCATCAGACGAAGAATAGGAGAAGACAATGAAAAACGTTACAGTATTTGACCATCCGCTAATTCAGCATAAAACCACAATACTTCGACAGAAAACCACTTCAAATAAAGAGTTCCGTGAATCTGTTGAAGAAATAACAATGCTTATGTGTTACGAGGCTTTAAGAGATTTACCTCTTGAGGATATTGAAATTGAAACACCAATTAAAAAGACTGTACAAAAAATAATAAAGGGCAAGGATATTGCAATTGTTCCAATTTTGCGTGCAGGTCTTGGAATGGTAAACGGTATGCTTAACCTTGTTCCTACTGCAAAAGTAGGTCACATAGGTATGTACAGGGACGAGGAAACAATGTTGCCCCAGCCATACTACTGCAAGCTTCCTGCCGATATAGATAAAAGACTTGTAGTTGTTGTAGACCCTATGCTTGCAACAGGCGGTTCGGCAATAGATGCAATTGCACAGATAAAATCTTATGGTGCAACAAACATTAAATTCCTTTGCCTTATTGCCGCACCTGAAGGAATTGAAGCTCTTACAAAGGCTCATCCGGATGTTCAGATTTACTGTGCAAATGTTGATGAAGGTCTTAATGAAAATTGCTACATCGTTCCCGGCTTGGGTGATGCAGGTGACAGAATTTTCGGTACAAAATAATAAAATCAAGGGTTGTAAAAGTGGTTGCTTTTATAACCCTTTTTGTTTGACTAAACATATATAATTTGGTACAATAATAAAGTGAGGTGATTTTTATGAAAATATATACATCAGTTGACCAGCTTATTGGGAAAACTCCTCTTTTGGAGCTTACAAATATTGAAAAAAAACTTGACCTAAAGTCAAAATTACTTGCAAAGCTTGAATATTTAAACCCTGCCGGCTCCGTTAAGGACAGAGTTGCAAAGGCAATGATTGACGATGCAGAGTCAAGCGGAAAGCTTAACAAAAAATCCGTAATTATCGAGCCTACAAGCGGTAATACAGGAATAGGTCTTGCGGCAGTTGGTGCGGCAAGAGGATACAAAGTAATAATTGTAATGCCCGATTCAATGTCTGTAGAACGTCAAAAGCTTATGACTGCATACGGTGCAGAGCTTGTGCTTACAGACGGTAAAAAAGGAATGACAGGAGCAATCGAAAAAGCCGAAGAGCTTGCAAAGGAAATACCAGACAGCTTTGTTGCAGGTCAGTTTATAAACCCTGCAAATGCAAAGGCTCACTTTGACACAACAGGACCTGAAATATGGGAAGACACAGACGGAAAAGTGGATATATTTGTAGCAGGCATAGGCACCGGTGGCACAATTACGGGAACAGGAGAATTTTTAAAAACCAAAAATCCTGATATAAAAGTTGTAGGCATAGAGCCAAAGGATTCTCCGTTACTTTCAGGGGGCAATGCAGGTCCACACGGTTTGCAGGGAATAGGTGCAAACTTTGTACCGGAGGTTCTAAATACAAATATTTATGATGAAATAATTACGGTTTCCACGGATGAAGCCTTTGAAGCAGGCAGGCTTATAGGCAAAACTGAAGGAATACTTGTAGGCATTTCATCAGGTGCGGCACTTTATGCTGCAATTAAGCTTGCAAGGCGACCGGAAAATGAAGGTAAAAATATTGTCGTTTTACTACCTGACACAGGTGACAGATATCTTTCAACGGAACTTTTTATATAAAACAGCCTTTTCTTATAAAATAAGCACTATTTCTCTTTAACCGGGAGAATAGTGCTTATTTTAATAATTATTATATACAGTATGTATGCTCTAAAGGACCGTGCCCTTTTCCAAGATTAAGCATTGCACCGATGGCGCCTGTTAAATATTCCTTTGCCTTTGCCACAGCCTCCTCCATTGTCATTCCCCCCGCAAGATTACATGCAATTGCAGAAGAAAGTGTACAGCCGGTACCGTGAGTATTTGGATTGTCTATTTTTTTTGTTTCAAACCATTTGATTTCGCCATTATAATAAAGCAAATCAGACGCATCGCAAACCATATGTCCCCCTTTTAAAAGGACAGCACCTTTACATTTTAAAGAAATTAAATCTGCCGCATTTAGCATATCATCTTTAGTTTTTATTGAAACACCACTCAAAACCTCTGCTTCCGGAATATTCGGTGTAATAATATCCGCCAAGGGCATAAGATTTTTCACAAGTACATTTTGAGCCTCCTCCGTTATCAGCCTGTGACCGCTTGTGGAAATCATAACAGGATCTAAAACTATGTTTTTTGCATTATATTCCTGCAATTTATCCGCAATGATATCTATTATTTCAGAGGATGATACCATACCTATTTTTACAGCATCGGGAAAAATATCCGTAAAAACTGCATCCATTTGCTTTGCTACAAATTCAGGAGTTGCATCCATAATGCCCGTAACTCCCAATGTGTTTTGTGCCGTAAGTGCGGTTATAACACTCATTGCATACATTTTATGCACCGTAACAGTCTTTATATCTGCCTGTATGCCTGCACCTCCGCTACAGTCAGAGCCTGCAATTGTAAGCACCTTTTTCATTTTAAAACACCTCCAAGCTCTTCCGCGGCTTTTTTTGGACTTTCCGCCTTCATTATGGCAGATACCACGCATATTCCCGCTATATCTATACCCCTAAGCACATCAATATTGTCCTTGTTAAGGCCGCCAATTGCGTTTACAGGTATAGGTACTGCCCTGCATATTTTATCCAGCATTTCTGTTGAAGTAAGTACGGTTTTAACCTTTGTGGTAGTGGGATAAATTGCCCCTACCCCCAGATAGTCGGCACCGTTTTTATAAGCCTCTGTTGCCTGCTCCACTGTCTTGGCGGTAGCTCCTATTATTATGTCATTACCCAAAATTTGTCGGGCAACATCAATGGGCATATCGCTTTGACCAAGATGTACGCCTTCTGCATTTACAGCCATAGCAACGTCAATCCTGTCGTCAATTATAAGCGGCACATTGTACTTTTTTGTAAGAAAATGTACTTTTTTCGCAATATCAATGTATTCCCTTGTTGTTTTGTCCTTTTCACGTAGTTGTAAAATTGTAACACCGCCACACAGAGCATCCTCAACTCTGAATAAAAATTCTTCCTCCCCAAAGCCGGTGCTGTCGGTAATAAAATAAAGACTTGTATCAAAGCTTTTCAATTTTAAATTCCTCCTCTTTAAATTCTGCAGACAATTCGTCTATAAGACAAACTGCAAAAGTTCCGTTTCCTGCTTTTGTTTCTGCCCGTTTACCGCTTATCCCCAAAATTCCGCAAGCAGTTAAAACACCGTAAATATCAGGTGATACAGAAACAAAACAACCGCAAAGTGCGCCAAGCATACAGCCTGTACCCGTAATGTTTGCAAGCTGAGGTGTGCCGTTTTGCACTCCGAATATATCATTGCCGTTTGTAACAACATCCGTTTTTCCGCTTGCCAGAATTATGCAGTTGTATTTTTGTGCAAGGCTCTTTGCAATTTGTTTAATATAATCAACGTCGCAAAAATCCGCATCCACTCCACAGGATTTATATTCTGTGTCATAAAGAGCCTTTATTTCCGAATAGTTGCCCTTAATAACCATAGGATTAAATTCCAACAACTTTTTTACATAATCCCGTCTTAGTGTTGAGCATCCAATTCCCACAGCATCCACCACAAACGGTATATTATTTTCATTTGCCGTTTTTGCAGAAATAAGCATAGATTCCATACGAACATCCGTAATATTCCCAAGATTTAATACAAGGGCATCTGCACCTTTGGTAATCTCTACAACCTCTTTTGGATGCTCCGCCATAATGGGCTTTGCACCTGCCGATAAAATTGCATCTGCACAACGTGTAATTGAAATAGGATTTGTAACACAGTGCACCAATGGATGCTTTTTTCTTACCGAATCTACAATTTTACATAACATAATTAAAACCTCTTAGTTCCTAATTTTTCCTGAAATTTTCCAAGCATTCCACTTTTTGAGAGCTTTTTTAAAAGAATGTAAGCAATACATCCGCCAATCAATGTTCCTCCTATAAAAGACGGTACATAGAAAAGCCAGCTTAAGCCTTCCCTGCCCCACAAAAATGTCATAACCGGATAGGATGCTATTGCACCGATAATGCCTGTGCCGATAATTTCTCCAATTACAGCAAAAATAATTTTGCCCTTAGAAAGTCTGTAAAGCACACCCGATAAAAATGCCCCGAATATGGCGCCCGTAAGTGCAATGGGCGGTATGCCCATAACTGCCATTCTTATAACACCTATAAGCACCGCACACAAAAGGGAATACCATGGTCCCAATAAAACGGAGCAAACAATGTTTATAAGATGTGCCATAGGGCACATACCTTCTACACGCAGAATGGGTGAAATTACAACACCCAATGCCACAAGCATTGCAAGTACAATCATTTTTAACAAGCTTTCTGAATTTTTCATATAAAATACCTCTTTTCCGAAATTTCCTTTGTAAGTATTCACAAAGGTCGGTCGAAGGTCAATTCCTCCCTCTCAATCTGAAACACAGACTCCCTCGCTGTTTATTTTTTAAAGATATTTCCGCATACCTGAGGCGCTCCCCTCCTGTACATCTTATAAAATATCCCGTTGAAAAGGTGTTATCTTCCTGCTCTTTTAATTTTTTGCACAACAATATGTACCAAGCCAACAACCAACATAGCAGGAAGAGTGCAACCCAACGCCATATCCGTTTTCATAAAAAGGCGGTAGATTACAAAGCCCACAAGCCATACAATAAGACTTGTAAGCTCAAAGCTTTTGGCTGACGAATCCTTTTTCAGTACAAAATAATCCACAATCTGTATTGCAATCATCGGTGCAAATACAGAACCGATAAAGTACAAAAAGCCTTCAAATTCAGATACATTTAAAAATATTGCCATTAATGTACCACAGACCGTTACTGTCAATGCGGCATATTTACTGCTGATTCCGGAATATATACTTTTACTGCTTTCTCCTGCAGAAAAAACATCCAGATAAGTAGTAGTAACCGTGGAAAAAATCACTATAATCAAAGCGGCAACGCCAAGCCCTGCCTTTGAAAGTATAAGCGCCACATCACTTTCTCCTGTAAACAAAGCAGCACCCATACCGATAATATACATCCAACAGCTTACAAAAAAGTATGTAACAGAGCTTGCCGCAGATGCTGCAACCGGTCTTTTTGCCTTTGAAGTATAGTCGGAAATAAGAGGCAACCAGGAAAGTGGCATGGCAACGGATAATTCCACTGCAGCACCAAAGCTTATTTGCCCTGCAGGTATACCCATATTTCCCCCTTTAAATACCACAACACTTAAAACTACCGTAAGTATAAAAAGTGTAGCAATTGCAACCGTGTTTAATACATCAAGCTTTTTAGTGCCCGCAACAATCCATATTCCTATAAGTATGCCCGTTACAACGCACCACATCCATCTTCCCACAGGGTATACAGACATTACCGCAGAAGCACCGCTTGATATCATAATAGAAGTCCACCCCACAAGCTGAATTACATTAAGCGAGGAAAATAATATACTTCCCTTTTGACCAAATGACTGCTTTACCGTATCCATAGCACTTTTTTCGGTTCTGCCTCCTATAACGCCCGCCAAAAACAGCAATATACAGCCTATTATATGACCAAGCAATATTGCCATAGTTCCCTTAAAAAAGCCCAACGGTGCAACGGAAATGCCTGTTAAAATCTCCGCAATGGACACACCTGCACCAAACCATATAAGCACATTTGAACGAACAGATGTTTTTTGCATAAAAAATCCCCTTTCTTTTTTGGGGAAAGAAAGAGGTCGTAAACTAAAACAAATACACAAAAATGCGGAGACACGATAAAGCATCTCCGCATAGTATAATAGTATATATGTACCAAAATTCCTACGGTGGCATTATCCACATCAGGTTCACGGGTCGAAGTCGATTACTTCCTCTCAGCCTGCCATGCAAGCTCCCCAAATATTTAATTTTATTGAATTATAGCACTGCATCAACAATTTGTCAAGTGTTAAATCCCAAGTTCTTCAATTAAAGCATCCTTTGGTGCAAAGCCTATAGACTTTTTAACAATCTCGCCGTTTTCAAAAAGTAAAATTGTGGGAATGCTTGCAATGCCATACTGAACGGCAAGTGCCATTTCCTCATCAATGTTAAGCTTTGCAACCTTGATTTTGCCTTCATATTCCTCTGCAATTTCCGCAATTACAGGTGCAAGCATTTTGCAAGGTCCGCACCACTCTGCCCAAAAATCAACCAAAACAGGCTTGTCTGCCTTTAGAACTTCACTTTCAAAGTTTTGTGCCGTCAATTTAATTTCTGCCATAATTATTCCTCCTTATTTTGCTTTATAATACAACATACAATGACAATAGCCTTCAAAATTTTCGTCTTTTATCTGGTCACGGAACTCCTTGCACATACACTTGTTTTCTTCGGTACGTTCAAGTCTGCATGGACAATAACCGCCGGTTCTTTCAAGACCTTCCTTAACTGTTTTTACAACTTCTTCGTTTTGATTCAAAGTAACCTTCATAATCATCCTCCGTTCCGTAAAATACTCTTTTTTAAATTATATTAAAATTTCATAAAATTGTCAATGGTGTAACAATAATGTAAATTGACTTAAAATCACCCAAATATTATAATAAAATCAGGAGGTGTATAAATATGAAAAGAACAATATCATTACTTCTTGTCTTTATCCTTATGTTATCTATCGCCCCAAATGTCTTTGCAATAGGTGAAATAACGGGAACTGTTCGTCACACAGACATCAGAGCATACATAGACGGAACCCCCATTAAGTCTTTTAATGTAGATAATTGGACATGCATTGTTGCAGAAGATTTGGTAGAATATGGCTTTGATGTATTCTGGCAAGCAGATGAAAGAAAGCTTTCGATTAATTACAGCTATATAAAAGACATCACTTCGACATATAATTTTGAGGAAAACAAAAACCCTATCGGTTCATTTGCAGGATATGTTTATAATACAGATATAAAAACCTATGTTAACGGCAAACAGGTTACTGCATTTAACATAGGAGGCCAAACTTTAATATATATTGACGACCTTATGTGCTTCGGTGATGTAATATGGAATCCCGAAAAACGTGAAATTTCCTATAATCGTACTAAACACTGGGATATCAATTTGGATAACAAATCTCAAAAATCACTGCACGACGAACCATTTGCCTCACCGGACGGAATTGGAAGTATAAGTGTTGAATATACTTTGAATGAAAACGCAGAGTATGAAATAACTTCCGAAAATCTTGAACATATATCGTGGATTCACCTTTCATACTATAGAGAAAACGGCGGAATGAAGCTTGGCTTTTCATTGACTGCAAACCACCTTTTTGCAGATGAAGAGCTTTATAATCTGTGCGAGGAAGTAAGTACAATAAGATATAACGGTGAAATATTGCAAAACAACGCCGATTTGGCAAACACTTACGCAAAAGTATATATAAATGATGTTCCAGTTAAAATAACAGATGTATCACAAGGAAAAGGCAATAATCACAAAGATTATTACTTCCACTTAGACAGTGTCATTCCGGAAATTGAAATAAAATCATTCAAATTCATATTTGGCAAATAAAATATCAAAAAAAGGTTGACAAACTGCATTTTATAAGATATAATATTTAATGCAGTTTGAAATAGGGGTATAGTTCAGCTGGTAGAGCAACGGTCTCCAAAACCGTGTGTCGTGGGTTCAAATCCTACTGCCCCTGCCATTAAAAACCACTTGGAATATACGTTCTAAGTGGTTTTTTCTATATTTGATATTTTTTTGTAAAAGCAACTTTTTTATCATCAATTCACATTTATTTGTATCACTTTCGCCGTCATTGACGACGGCACGAAGTGAAATTATGTTCAATTATATATTCTATTTATGAAAGACCTGAATGGTAGTTATAAGCCATTCAGGTCTTAATTTGTTTATGGAGGTTTTTTGTTATGATTACAGAAAAGGTTATGTTAAAGTCATCCTTGCAGTATAGCGATGACAAAAAGAAAAGATATGTCCTATCGGTTGAATGGGATAAGGACAAGAAAAAGGCTTGTGTTATTATGCTTTCATCAGGTCAGGCAAACGGAATTGTATTTGACAGAACTACAACACATTGTATTGAAAATTTAATCGAACTTGATTATGGCGGTGTGGATATTGTCAACCTGTTTGCTACTATCGGCAATGGAAAATCTGTTATTGATGACGGCATTGACGAAGAAAATCTAAAAGCTATTAAGAAATCGGCAAGTGTTGCGGAAATGGTTGTTTTTGCTGTAGGAACTGGCAAGCAAAATGACAAAAGAGTGCAAAAATGTCAATCGACAGTATTAGAGGAACTATCAGAGTATGCAGACAAGATGTTTTGTATAGCGGATGCGGATGATAGAAAATTCTATCATCCGTTGTGTCCTAAAGTGAGAAAATGGAAGTTGTTGCAGTTTTCGGCAGATGAACTAACAGAAAAGGAGTAATGTGAAGATGATTAAAATAGGTACAAAAAAAGATTTGACTAAAATCTCACATCTACCTATAAATATTCAAAATGCTATATATGAAGATGTGGGAATATTAGATAATTTCTATGGCGAGAACAGAAACATTGATGTTGATATGGGTGGTTTTGTAGTTGTATGTGATAAGGATGAAAAACTGGATATTGTGCATTTCGACAAAAATTTCGACACTCCTGAGTACATTCAAGAGATTTGTCCCTATAAGAAAATGCTTTTTATTTCAGGAACAGAGCGAAATATCATCATATATGAACATTTATAAAATATGGACATTTACAAGGACAATGGGGTTTTACTTATGAAATCTGATTTGATAAAATATTTCGCAGAGGTGATTATTGTGGGAGATGACAGTTCTAAAAATGTCTTTAATGCCATCTATAACGATATTTCCGAAGCCTTCGGTGTAGATGTGGCAATACAGATGTATCAGACATATAAGGGTATGCAGATTAGCTTTCCAACGAGGCTGTTCAATCCCAATTATGTCAAAAATAAAGTGCCGATTGAATATGACGGAAAGAATATAAAACAGCTTGCCAAGAAATATGGTTATAGTGAAAAGACCATAAGAAGAATGGTTAAAGAAATTTTATGAGGAGACGATACTTTATGGGATACACACTACTTATCATCTGTGCATTGATAATTGCAATTCGCATTTACAAGGGACAAAAAGATATAAAACAAGAAGAACAGAAGAAACAGCCAACCGCTGCCGAAGTTTATATGAGCAAACAAATCGATAGACTGTCAAATAGTGTTCCAACTTCAAGTTCTAACCAAGTCTTTACCGAACCTCAAAAAGACGACGGATATGTGTTATATACAGAAGATGTGTATGCAGGGAACACTTATGCTATTTTCATGAAACGCGACGTGTTGGAAGAAGTCAAACGTGGCAAAGATGACTGGACTTTTGATGATGTTATCTTGAAAAAAGTTCGTGTAACAAATAACGGTACTAAACATTATCTGCCTATGGCTAATAGAGAAATTTTATATAGAATAGTTAATTCTTGGTATAAAGACACATCTGATAATACAGAAGAATCAATTGTAAATGAAGCAAAAACATTATCATCCACAGGTGAAAAACAAACAGAAAGCAAAGTTGAATCTAATAGTTTTGAAGAAGTAAAATCTAATTCAAATAATGACGATGATATATTGAAAGTTACCAATTTAAAAACAATTTTAAAAATTGATGAATGTCATGCAAAAGAGTTTGTGTTATTTAATAAAAAAATCGAATTTTCTAAGGAAAAAATGTCCTTTATCAATCTTTTAGATTATTGCTCAAAACTGAAAAGGTTCAGTATACACAAATTCGAGGAAGAATGGCAGAAAACATATATTGCAAATGACAAAGAAAACTTTGACAGGAATATTGAAATCATAAGCGATATATTTGCCAACATATATGTAATATTCGATAATATGTGGAAGTCAATTGGATATGAAAAAACAGTTGAATCAATTCTTGAATCCTATCAGATTGATTCCCTTTGGACAAGACGTTCAGGATATAACTGCAAGCATACAAGTTCAGAATTTGTCGGTGTTACTGATATGTATTTGACAACCGCCATCGGTAAACTTAATATGTATAATCACGAGTTGAAGGAGGCATTAAGAAAAGCAAGGTTTGAGGTGGAATTTAATAAACCTCCGAAACATACTGGCTCTTGGATTGGTGGTGGATTTGGTCTTAAAGGTGCTTTGAAAGGTGCATTTACAGCTGCTGCATTAAATGCGGTGGAAAGCACTATTGTTAATATTGGCAATTCGTTGAGCAGTAAATCTATCAGTGCAGAAACACTTGATGATATTAAGGAAATGAAGCGGAATATCGAAGGATTACACGAGAAGGTAACGGAAGAAACTTTAGTGTCAGACATAAATGTAATTATAAATGCTTTGTTTATGGCTACAACTATGGTAACAAATATTGGTTTCTCATATCAAAAATATTTAAATGGTATGGAGTCGGCGAAAAAGGGTTTATCATATAATACAGATTCGTTAATTAATGCTATTGAAGCATATCCGTTTGCAGAAAAGCATTATGATTTTATTGAGCAACATTTCTATGCAGAAGAAAAACATTTGGGGGATATTAAGTTTTATTTTAGAACTCCTCTTATATGCCGTGCAAGTATAGATTTTATGACAATTCGCAAAAGAAAACTTGAATTGGCAAAACTGATGACGGCAGGTTATACATACGAGGAAAACGGACATCACAAAGAAGCAATTGAATATTATAGGCAAATGCTTAAAATAGATGCTGAAAATGAAGATGCTAAAGATGGCTTGGCTCGGTTAAACGTTGCTGGATATACCCGTAAGAAAATAATCACAGATGCAGATTTATATAATTCTTTTGTAAGAGATTATCGCCAGATAGCCGACAATGAATTTATCAGAGAAGGATTGGCAAATGCAAGAAAACTAAATGAATTCTGCTTTAGAGATGATTACGGATATATCAGATTGAGAGGTCGTTCGAGATTAAATGATAAAATAGCAGAACTTATATTTAATAAAAAAGCACGTGAGTTAGTACAAGCCCAAGAAATCTTATACGTCCCCGCAATAAACGAGCGAAAGCAAGGAACTTCAACTTTTAAAGAATACGTTTTTGTAAACGGACGTACTGTGGCATACAAAAGAAACTGTTGTTATGGTATTAACTATTGGGACGATATTGCACACGCACAAACAGGGTTGGTTATAAACAGTAGAGTAATTGATAATATTATTCAGCAAAACGCACATTTAAAAAAATAATCTAAACTAATATGGCTATGATGGACTACACTCTCATAGCCATATTAGTTTATTTTAAAGGGGATGATGAAATGGAATATACAGTTTTAGGTTTTGGTATCACGTTGATAATATTGCTTTCGGTTGATGCTATTATCGGTATGCAAAAGGGAGTGATTTAATTGAGTTTATTAATTGGAATAACGACAAAAACAATTATGACAACATTCGCAGATGGAGCAATACTTGCAGTTAATGTCTATTTGGCAGTAAAGGGAATAAAGGCAAGAAAAGTTTAATGACACATATCTACTAAATTCAATCAAGAAAAATTTTTCAAAAAACTCTTGACAAATATTTCCTTGCGTGTTAAAATGACAATTACTGATGAAAAAAGAATAATTTTGACAAAAGAATAATATATTTATAAAAATAAACTTTAAACCTTTTTAGAAGGAATACATATCAAAACGAATAGAAATCCTACGGGAATAGTCTATGTTTTGGTGTGTGTTCTTACTGAAAAGGTTTTTTTGTGTCCTTTTTATGTATGAATACTAAATTTTAGGAGGGTTGTTTTACTTATAAAACACAATAAATCAAAAAAATATAAAAAAAGGAGCAATAAAATATGTCAGATAATTCAAAAAACAAAATTATTCAACTACTTCAAGGTAAGTGGTACCCAAATTATGTATCACAAGGAAGTAGAAAATGCAATTTTCGTGTAGTATATTCTCACTATTCTGATTCTCTAATGGAATTAGCATTAGTTCTTGAGGTGGAGGACGAGGAAATGGAGGACACATCTTATGTTCTTGAAAAGTTTCAGGTTGGTACAGAAAGATATTTTGATTTAATAGGGAATGCTTATGGAGCAGAATTTAATGAAAATAAAATTGTAGCTGTATGCGTGGATGATTTTCTTGATTTTTCAGGAAGTGCAATGTTTGACTGGGTAGAAGGCTACAAGCAAATTAATTTAAGAACTTACGAACCTGATACTACTCCATGCAGTCCGCTATCAGTATTGTACAGAAACGAATAGTAGAAAGCTCTAAGTGTAAATATTTGCACTTAGAGCAAATCTAAAATCGAGGTGAGTAATCTTTGGAAAAAGAGTTTGACAAAAATCTGCAAATAATGATTGATATTATTAATACGGTCAGGTTTTATGCTGATGAAACAAATGACAGCGAGGTTTATGCCGAATATGATTTTGATGACCATACCGAATTTTCATCAATCAAGTCTCAACGCTTTCGTGCCTTTCTAAATGTTTGTTTTCGTGATATGACATCAGATTATGAAATGGTTAATTTCAAGCACTTAATCAATGTGAAAAGAGACGAAACAGTTTTATTTGGAAAGAAAATAAAGGTCTATAATCGCATTGCAGGAGATGAAAATAGAATTTGCTTTTTTTTAGCAGATAAGCTTTGGAGGTCGGTTGCAATTACTTCAAAGGGGTGGAAGGTTCTCCAACAAAGCAAGTATAAATTCATCAAAAAACCAAACACAAAGACACAGATATCACCAAAAATGTGTGAGGATAAAAATTTAGATGAATTATTGAGAAATTTTATCAATATGGATGATGAAAGCTATCAGTTGTTTAAAATTGCGTTGGTACAATATTTCTTCCCAAACAGTTCGCATTATATCGCAGTTATTTCATCCGAACACGGAACGGGCAAATCAACAATAACTAAATTGATTCGTGAACTGATAGACCCCTCTGTTGCAAATATATCATTCATTCCTGATAATCCAGAGGAAATCAAGAATCATCTGGCAAACAATATGGTCGTAGCATTTGACAACACCAAACATCAAAAAGACATTGTTTCAGATATTTTATGTAGTGCAGTAACAGGTAGTTCATTCACTAAAAGAACTCTTTACACCACAGCCGATGAAACAATTTTGAATGTTCATAATATTGTTATTTTGAACGGAATAAATATTGTTCCAAACAAAAGTGATTTATTGGAAAGAAGTATTTTGTTTGAATTAAAAAAAATACCGACCAACAAAAGAAAAACTGACAAAGAGTTTTGGGATAAGTTTACCGAATACAAGCCATATATTTTGGGAGAGATTTTTTCAATTATTTCAAAAGCATTAGGAATAAGAAAAAATCTCTCGTTGACAAAGACACACAGAATGAGCGATGCATATACAGATATGGTAGCTATTGCTATGGCGATAGGATATACGGAAGAACAGTTTTCACAAATATTTTATTCTAATCGTGATAAGTTGGAAAAAGCATATTCAGAGGGCAATTATTTTGTTTCTTCTATTGTTGAATATATGGAAGAAAGAAATAATAAGCCGATAGAAAACACTATGACACATATCTATCAGCTTATTAAAAATTTCAAAAAAGGTGATATTAAGTTTTTCCCTAAATCTGCATCCGCTTTTTCTCGAAAGCTAAAAGAAGAAGAAACAGCACTAAGGCTTGCCGGATATAAGATTTATATTGACCCAAAGAAGGATGCAACTTATTTGCAGATTGAGAAAGTAAAAGAGCGTGAGAAAACAAGAAAACAAAAAAATGCCTCCACCCACTAAACTGAGTTTTGTCAGTTGCGAACTCGACTTCGGGGTTTTGGTTGGTGGGGGCATTTTCTTCCAAAACTCTTAATGTAATATCTTCAAAGGAGTAATGTGAATGAATACAGAGAAAAAATTCTATAATGCAAGGGACTTGACAGAAATAATGGGAATATGCTATGCAAAAGCACTTGCTTTTATTAAATATTCAGGTGTTCCCCATATCAAAATTAACAGAACTTATCTTGTTGACAAATTGGTTTTTGAAAAATTTGTTCCAGAAACTAAAACTATTGAAATTGAAATTTAAACATTTCCCCTATCGCACAATAAACGTGTGATAGGGGTTGAAAGGAGTTGAAAATATGCAGGTATCAGGACATATAAGAAAACGTGAGAAAAAGGGCGGTGATGTAAGTTATCAAATAATCATTGAACTTCCTATTGACTCTGCAACAGGAAAACGAAACAGAAAATACAAAACCGTTAAAGGAACGAAAAAGCAAGCCGAAAAGATTATGCGTGAAATGATGGACGATTTAGAAAACCATACTTATATTGAAGATAACAAAATGACTGTTGCCGAATTTGTATTGCATTGGTTTTCCCTCTACTTGAAAGACTTATCACCTACTACATTAAAAGGCTATAAATATCAAATAGATAACTATATCATCAATCAGGAAATAGGCAAAATTAGACTTCAGGATTTGACAACATCAGATGTTCAACGTTGGATAAACTCGTTATATGATGAATCGCCATTAAGCAATAATCCGTTGAGTGCAAAAACAGTTAAAAATATTTATCATAACTTATGTGCTGCCATTGATAAAGCTGTCGTATTGGAGCTTGTAAAAAAGAATGTCTGTAAGGCTGTTTCGTTGCCGAAAGTTCAAAAGTACACAGCAGAGGTCTATGACGAGAACGAAATCCAACAGTTACTAAATGCAATTAAGGGTACTGATATGGAATTACCTTTAATGATTGATATTAACCTTGGTTTAAGACGTGGCGAGTTATTGGCTCTTAAATGGAAACATATCGACTTTGAAAAAGGTCTTATTTCAATAGAGGATAATATGGTCGAGGTTGACAGAAGTGTATCAGCAGACAGAATATTGACAAAAACACCTAAATCTATAAGCGGTCAGAGAATTATCCCCATATCATCAGCATTAAATGAATATCTTAAAAAGGCTCATACTGCCTATCTCTTACGAAAACTTAAAATGGGTAAAGACTTTTTTGATGGTGATTATGTGGTATGTCAGGAAAATGGTAAACCATATAAGCCTAATTCGCTTACAAGTAAATTTAATGATTTTCTAAAAAAGAACAATTTAAAACATATTCGATTGCACGATTTAAGGCACACAAACGCAACCTTGATGTTGACACAGGGCATATCGCCAAAGGTTGCTCAAATGCGTTTAGGACATAGTGATTATAGTACCACAATGAACATATACAGCCATGTCCTGAAATCTGTCGAAACAGAAGCGGCTGAAAAGATTGAAAATGTGATATTCAGTAATATTACGAATTGACTTGTCATCAATTAAACTTAATGGTATTTAAGACCAAAGGATTATATTGGTAATTTATTGAAATAATGGGCGGTTGAGGAGTTTTGTCTGCTCCTTTGCCTCCCTTTTGACGGCATAAAGGTTATGTAGATGTAGTTGGGTGAAAATCCATACTTCCACGAGTTTTTCTATCTGTATAGTAAGAACCTTTAAGTTTGTTGATATCTTCTACACACAATATTGCTGTTCCGTAGTGGATTTCGCTTCTATTACGGTATTGAGAATCAGGAGTGTTTATGTAGCAGTAAGTAAGATATTTTTCGTTAAGTATTTCATCGATAGAGGCAGTTATTGAACTACTTTTGCTTTCTTCTGTTATCATAATAATTTGTATTGATAGTAATGTTTGTTTTATTTCTAATTTTGCTGTACGGTGTGAATTGTCAAATGAGGAAAGGAAAGTACCTTCGTAATGCTTTTTTAATACTGGTGTTTTGTTAAAAGGATTAAATTTCCATAAGTATTTCTCGTATAATACTATAAAAATTATTGTATAGCTAATAGATTTTCCTGCATATTCAAATATTCTATTTAGTGGAAAGGTAGGTACTAATATATTTCTGTTTATAAAACATAGTATAACGAAAATAATTATTGCCATCCACGCAGAATTTTTTAGTAAAGATTTATATTGTTGTTTCATATTAATTTTACTCCCTAATATCATATTGATAAAATTCTTTTAACTCATCTATAAAGATAGAATAGTTTTGAATTTCTGTATCATTTGAACAAAGTAATTTTATCCCATTAGCCTCTTTATATGTAGAAAGTTTTGTTTTATTTTTATACAAATAGCTTACTATTTCGCCAAAAGCATACCTATATGTAGAATATTTTATAAAAATTTCATTAGGAATATTCCATAATAAAGATTCAAGTCCAAATGAAGATACACTATTTGCACTGCTGTAATAATGTTCACTCATTATATAACGTATTTTTTTTATAATCCTAACCATTTTTTTGTAATAAAATTTTGTATTAACGTTTTTTATTTTGCCATTAGTAATATGTTGTACCGGGAAATTTCTAATCACATTTCCATCATCAGCAAAAATTACAATTCCATCCTTATAACTTAAATAATCCTTACTTTCAGAACGATAAAAGTAGTGCATCGAGATGCACGGAACAGTATCTGCTTGTTTTCTATATGTATTCCCATCTACTTTAACAGATTTATTTTTTCTATGAACCTGTCCTGGAAAATGCTGTTTTAATGTGATTACAATAGCATCTTTGAATTTTTTTGCATCATCCTTTTTATCCGTTGTTGAAGTTTTAAAAGTTGTTCCAAATGCATATTCAAACCCATCCTCTTTTACTACTGCTATGTCTACATCGCTTTCTCCTCGAACACAGGTGTTATTTGCATAAGAACCTTGAATAAAAATTTTGACTTTTTTTGTTGAGTCATTACTTCTCATTAAAATTGAATAAGATAGTGTGTCTGCTTCTAATAGTGAGACTTCTTTTTGGTCATCAGTATAGCCTAGATTTTTCAATGCATCTCTTATTGCTTCTATAGCCCTTTTACATTTTATATTTTCTGTTTCGCTTAGTGGTGCAGCATATAATTTTAATTGTTTTTCAGTAAATTTCATTCAAATCCCTCCGTATCCTCCTTTTAAATAGATATTTAAACATTCATCCTTAAATCAAAATTTGTAAAAATATATTTATATTATATCATATAATTTGATTTTTGGCAACAAAGTCCATTTGCTTTGAACTTTTATTTTAATAACAAGTCGTCGAAATGTCGGCGAGAGCTAGAGCAAGATATTGGGAGATGTTGAGTTTACTCAACAAGTCGAAACTGCTTGTAATTTCTCCAAAACCGTGTGTCGTGGGTTCAAATCCTACTGCCCCTGCCAATAAAAAAGGTTATCCATAAGGGTAACCTTTTTTGTTTTGTAAAAAGTAGGATTTGAACCCTAAGAGGGTTTTTGCGTTAATAAAACAGTACAATGTACTGTTTTTAGCAAAAAGGTGCGTAGGCGGGTACCGAATGCAAAGCATTGGGTCGCCAAGCAGACACATATAAGACAAATTCACCCCACAAAATTGTGTAGGGTGAATCTTTCAACTTTTAAAATTTTATTATCAAATTCTTTTAATTCACTGTTTTCCTGTATGGCATTATCATACTGTGAATATAAACATCTTTAATGTAAGTTCAAATTAAGTATATTTTTAAGTATTTTTTTCGCAATTGGCTCATATTTATACTTTGTTCCCAAAAGAAGAGATGTAACCAAAATCTTTCCCTTGCCAATCTTTCTTTCGATTGTGGTTATGCTGTAGCCTGAATCTCTGTATTCATACTTAACCGGCATAAGCTCACCCTCACTAAGTCCGTTCCCCACTGATGAAACAACGATATCGGTATCCTTTTCTTCATCACGATAAATATAGCTGCCAGCAAGATATGTATCCCCATTCCACCAAAACATATCATCTTTTCCAATGCCGTGGAACATATAGTGCTTCTTATGGCAAATATCAACTCTGTCGGCATGTTTTACAAGGTTCATTGCCCATCTTGACCATCTGGGTTGACACACGCGAGCAGAAGATATTCCGCTATTAAATATATTTTCGGAAAAATATCCGGGATTTTGTTCCAGTACAACAGCTTTTCCTCCATTTGAAATCCATTCATATACACAAGCATTTGCCTTTATAGACTCGCTGTCCAGTGAATATGGCCCCACGCACAAAACAGCATTTTTGTACTTTAAAATATCATTCAGATTATCCAGACGTATTCCTTCTATATGGAGCATTTGTTCAGGATCATATATCAATAAATTGCTGTTTGATATTATATTTTCTTTTTCATAAACCTTAAATTCAAAATCATTTTGTGAAACTTTTTAGCCATATCAACATCCCTGTTTTGACAAGCTATGTTTAAAAGCAATTGTCCTTTTGCTATGGTATTTTTATCAAACTTACCTTCTTCTACAAGTACCGAAAATTTATTTACTGAATTTTTAAAACCATCATCTTGTATTTCCTTTGTGGCTTTTCTTTCAGCTTTTTTGTTTGAAATTCTTTCATGAGAAAAATTACCGTCAACCACCATCTTTTCAAATTCGCCCTGCATCGCCTCGGAAAACACCTTTGTTTCTGCCATTGTTCGGGCGTAGTTGCTGACATATTCCCTTTTACCTGTTTTCCTAGGTACCCTAACATCTTCTACCTGCGGTATTTCACCCGGTTTAATGGTTTTGTATCTATCAATCAAACCACGATACATTTCACCATAATGTGCCTCAAAGTCTGCAACTGCACTATCTATGTCATTTTGAGATGCAAAGGAATATTGTTCATTACCATTACTCTTTGCAAGTGCCTTTTCATAGGCAAGTTGCATTTCGGTTTTATTCTCACTTGACAGTTGCGATTTATCGTGATATACTTTTCCTTGAGAGGTATCTCCATTTAGAGCGCCTCCGTCTCTTATGGCGGAGGAAGAGCCATCACGGAGATTACCTCTTTTTTGTATTGAACCAATATTATATGCCGCTGATTCAACAGGATTTATACCAACAGAGATTCTCAGTCTATAATAATCTCCTTTTGAATCTTCAAAGAAAGCCGTTCGATAATTCCATTCATCTGCCCAATCATGACTACCATTATCAGGTTCATTTTCATTACCACTTCTTTTTGAAATTTCAACAAGTTCATCAATGTGTGCCCCCGCTTCATATTTTACACGAAGTTCACTGTCTGACATTGGAACTTTCACGCCGTCTTTTGTCTTTTGCACATCCGCAATCTTCCAAGCAGTTCTGCCATTTATAACAATAGGATCTCCATCTTCTGTAACAATAGTAATACTACCGTTCTTTGTTATGTTGTCTTTTATATATTTTTCAATATTTGCAGACCACTCTTCTTTGGTTTTTCCAAGTTCCAAATCCCTACCAAACTTCACATACTTTTTATTTGTTCCGGGGATTGTTTCAATAGAATATTTACCATCAGCAGTCTTAACACCATTCCTCTTAACCTCATCAAGTGCCATTCTGTATTTACGTTGTGCTGCTGCAAGCTCATTAAGGTCAAAGGTGTTGCCGAATTTCTTTTTGATGTTGTATATAAGTTCATTGATAATATCAAGTATTTTTTGACCCAAAGTGTAGTTTTTGGATACTATACTACCTACATCATCGGCAAATATGTATTTTCCTACATTCTCAGCAACAAGTTCACCTTTTGCCCCTTCCGGTGTAAGCTCGATACCGTTCTTTTTATATTCAGCTATCTTAGCTTCAACATCTGCATCTAATCTTGCAACATCATCACCGTACATTTCTTTTAAAACATAGTCATAAATACCCTTATATTTCTTTGTGCCCTCTATACCGTGTGTAAGCTCGTGAAGAACTACTGCATTAAATATATCAGCTTTTGTAGCATTTTCGGAAACAATTATTTTCTTTCCGTCAAACATTCCTCTGAAGTTAGTATCAACCTTTCCGTCAACATATCTGTTGCCGAATACTATGTCAATACCTGAGCGAAGTTTAACAGCCTTTACGGTTTTTTCAAGTTCCGCAGGTATTTTCCCCGTAACCTCAACACGAATATCTTTAGCTTCGCTATCAATATCAGGACCTTTAACATTGCTTTCGGAATAATACCCTTTGTATCTTTCCTGTATGTACTTTTCATCAATACCCGGGAAACGCTTTTCTATTTCCGCTTTGTATTCGTCGTATGTTGGGATGGTTTTCTGCATATACTCATTCTTGACAGTATCCACTTTTTGTGGTATATTGTTATTAGCAGATGAAGAGACAAGGGGCGTTTCGGACGTTTGACGCAGAGGGGCATTATTGCTATTCGGCACTTGGCTACCAACATCTGCTTTTTGTATTCTTGCAGATGTTATCCATAGTGTTTTCTTTTTACTGTCAGGCACAACATAACTCAAGCAATATGTTCCGTCTATTTTTTTAGTCATCATTAAAATAGGTGATGCCTCATTATTTTTACTGTTGTACTTTTCCGAAAAAACGATATTTCCGTCATCATCCCTTAACCAACTAATATCATCATAGTTGTTTATAACATATCCCATCCTCGCCATGTCCTGTGGGTCCGATAAACTTTTGTCGTGATTTCCGTTTATTCCATGTCTTTTTTCTATATGATTTAATCTATCGCGTTCAATTTTAACAGAATAATCACTAACATCAAAACCAACAAAATCACTTAAATCCTCTATAGTTTTATCTGTTAACTTTGTAACCTCAATATTATCCGGAACTTTTTCGACATTTCCACTTCTGATATTTTCAACAGCTTGTTCTATTTCACTATTTACACTATCTACAAATCCTTGTTCAACTTTATCTACATCATACATATGAGTATATTCGGTATTTACAGTATGTAATACATCACCAACAACCTTTGTACTCTGCATCCCCTCATACTCTGCCTTTAATGTCTGTGCTGAACTGTCTACAACTGTCTTAAATTTATTGCCGTAGTCAGCAAGTTTACCTCCCAAAGGTGCTTTGCCAAAGTAGTAGTTTTCAAGTGTTTTAGGGTTTATGCCTGTCAGCTTTTCACCGATTACTTCGGAATACCCTCTTACAAAGTCATTTGTTATTATGTTTTCGGGGTTATCTGCCAACGCCTTTAGATTTATTTCAAGCAATCTGCCATTATCAACTTCTATACCAAACTGATTTTTTATTGTTGCAGATACATTATCGGATATACCTTTAACCTCTGCAACAACCTGTTCGGGGGTTTTGTCCGTACCCTCTGTAATTTTGTTTGCAGTTTCTATTATTGAATTACGCTGTGCTTCGGGAATGTCGGATAACATTCTTTCAACAGGTGTTTTGTTTGCAAAATCCCTCAAAAACTTTCTTGTTTCGGAATTTGTTGCAGGTAGTTTAACCCCTGTTGCATCTTCAAAAGCCTTGCGGTTTTCAGCTTGTCCTACTTTGAACAAATCATAGTCTTTATTTGTAGCCTTTCCGCTTACTATATTATCAATAGACTTTGCTGCACTTGTTATAACACCACCCTCTGTGGATACAGGAACAGTACCGCTTACAGTTTTAGCCTTTGGTGTTGATACCTCTGTGCTTGGGGTTGTTTTAGCTTTGGTGTTATCCGCAAAAACATTCGGATTAGATTTAACGACTTCACTCTCTGCCAACTCTGTATAAACAGCAGAAAACACTCCTATTTGCTTTTGTCTTTCTTTAATTTCAGCTACAGTAGCATCTTTACCGCCGATTCCCGTTACTGCAATACCGTTTTTGTTACTTCCGTCATAGGTAGACGCAACATAAGATACCTTCGCGTTACTTGCAAATTATGCCAGATTACCTGCACTGACAAGCACAGTTGTTGCACCGGGTTCTTCCATTACAGAAATCATTGCCGAAACATCAAAGCAAAACAACGATGCTACAATTGACATAAGTGTTAAAAGCGAAAAAATTTTTTCATATAATCTCCCTCTTTCATATTTCTTATATATTTGTAAGTTTCAATATGGTATTTATATAATTTTTTATTTCTTCATAAGCAGGCTCGCCCTTGTCGGTTTGGGTTAGTCTGCGAAAAACCTTATCGCCCTCAAAGAATTTTGTGAATATTTCATTCAGTTTCCCAATCGGCAAATTATTTCTTTTGTATATTTTGTAAATCGCAACACAAAGATGTGTTATCATTGCAAAATACACAAAGTTTCTGTCGGGGCAGGGATGGTAAAGGTAATTGTGCAAAAGAGTGTGGTACATAGGTTTTTCCCATTCTTCATCTTTCAATATTTCATAAAGAAGAGGAAGGTCATCTTCACTACCTAATCTGCCCATAAGACATACTGCAACAACACTGCGGAATTGGTTGGAGCGTCTGTTGTCTGTAAAGAAGAAACAATCTCTGTTGCTTATAATTTCCTTAAGAACGGGAATTGCTCTTTTATCACCCACAATCCCCAATGCAACAGCACAATTATAACGGTGCAACAAGTCGGGGTTATCGGTCATTAAATTATACAATTTATCTGAAATTTCTTTTTTGTCTTTTGCAATGTAACAAGACCATAACGCAGGTCCGGGAGCATCTGTTTTTAAAAGATGCAGAGTTTTATCTGTTTTAAACTCCACCGGTTCCCTGATATAATCACAAGGTCTGAGGTTAGAATATTTCGGGTCAGGTATTCTGTTTAAGGATTTCATTTTCTGTAAGTATACTCTGTAGCTTTCGTCAAAGTAAAAACCATGTGGTAAAACACCATTGCGGCACCCGTTATCTGTAAGCTTGCAGAATTTGTCATAGTCAATGTCCATAAAGTCTACACCGTCATTTACCGCCAAAGCTGCGGCAGTTCCAACGCATTCACCCATACGGAACATATCCCTGTTCATTCTCACTGCACTGTGGGTGTACGAATCGCAGGAAAGACATCTGCCTGCAGTAACCAAGCCTTTTATGCCTTTTGGAACTACACTTCCCAAAGGAACGGCTATTGTAATCAATACAGTTGCAAGGTTGCTTATTACCCACCAATTCTGGAAAAGCTCTTCCTCAAGTGCACGTTCGTATCCGTGACGGTCAAAATCAGAATACGCCCAGAATAAAATTTTTTCAGGGTACTTATTGTGCAAAACATCACTGTAATTAAGGATTTCCTCACCTTCAAATGTCAAACCTTCTCTTATGCCTACCTGCAAGGCTACACTTACAAATTCGCCTTCTTTAATAAGTTGAGATGATACGGCGTGTGAAGCAATGGTCTGTTTTGAAAAATCAACTGCATCGTAATGGTTCATAAGTCCGCTGTCTGTGTTGCAGGAATACAGGGTACCGTCATTTATGTATTGTGTTCTTGTGGTAAACGGAACATAAACCCCATCATTATCTTTTCCGTATTTTTTCGGCACATCTGTCATTCGTATAAGATGTCCGTCGCTTGTGGCATCAATAGTGATTTTTGCACCAATATCTATGGTGTCACTTCCATTAAAAGCACGTATGCCAATAATGCGATTATCATTCAGCAAAAGACCTGTGGCACTGTGACGGCAAAGTATTTTTACACCGCTTTTGATAAGTCTTTCGCTTACACGTATCTGGCGTTGTTCCCATTGAAGTCCATTTTGAAAGAAAATGGTGTCATTTTTGTTTTTTTTGTCATCCTCTTCAAATGTACCGCCCATCATACCGTAGTAGTATCCGTTTACATTTCCGCAAACGTGCATTCCGCCTATGTTTTCTCCGATTTCACATAATATTACATCTGCACCGTTTCTTGCGGCGGCATCTGCGGCATACACTCCGGCGCTACCTGCACCTACAACAAGCACATCGCATTTTATGTCAAATTTATGTTCTGTTACGATGCTTTTTACTACTTTTCCGTTTTCAAATGTTGAAAGTATCATAATTATGCCTCCCTGCCAAAGTTATAGCCTTTTTCAAACGCCGCAATGGGATTTCGGTAATTTGCATCGCAAAGTATATTTTTTGCATTTTCTTCTCTTGAAAAAACGGGAGCAATGTATATAATTTTTGAATCAGTGTCAAGCTTGCACCATTTATTATATATGTACAGCTTGGCTGTGTTTTCGTCACATTCTCCGACATTAATGTGAATTGCATATCTGTTTTCGTAAAAGGCTTTTTCTATTACGGCACCATTAAATGCGGATAATAAAGCTTTTTGTGTAGCTTCAATATTAGAAGTAGTAAACAAAACAGTAATTATTTTTTTCTTTGGTGGGTTTGTGCAATCAATAATTTGTCGCGTGTATAAATTAGAAAGTCCCTCATTTGTCTGTATTGTAACATCGTATACATCATCATTTTTTTCGGCTTTTATCACACGGCATTTCAAAAGAATATTGACAGGATTTTCAACAAGATAATTGCAAAATGCACATTCAAAACCGTTGGTATTTTGAAATTCTACTGAAAAGATTGAAAGGTCATCAAATGCTTTTTGGAGTTTTTTTCCCTCAATGGTTTCGGGAATGTAGGGATTATAGGAAAATGTGTTCAACGGCAAATAAAAATTTGTATCGCACACCTGATGCTCCTCACATATTATGGTGTTTTTATTTGCTGTGGCATATCCCACAGGTGCATATCCACAGCCTATAATTAAAGTATCGTATATATTCATATACAATCCTCCTGTAAAAATCAAGTTCTGTTATTGACATTATAACTCAACTAAGCTACAATATTAAAGGTAATAAAGAAATTTATATATGTAAAAATCAAATATTTTAAGGAGCAGTTATGAAAGTTAATGACATTTCACCAAGGCTTTATAGCATATATTGTGTTAATTACCGCCAAAATGAAAATTTAATGAAAAAAATCAGTTTTTTGAAAACACAGTATACATACCGTTTTATGTATGTGGCAAACGGTTTTTTTGATGTTTGTATAAATGATAAAATTCAAAGGTTACAATGCGGAGATGTTTTATTTTTGGTGCCCGGTGGCTTGTACCAAATGTTACCTTGCAGTAGTGACTTTTTGGTATATAGTATTTCCTTTGATATGTATAATGTGAAAAATGATAAATTATCGGAAACCGGTTGTGTTTTTGTCGATAAATACAAACCGGAGCTTTGTCCGAAAATATATGAATTTGAAGATGCACCATTTTTAAACAAAAGCTGCGTTTTTTCAGGTGAAAATTGCAAAAAAATAATAGATAATATAATATGTGCAGATAAAACGGAAAAATTTTATGAATTTTATGTATGCTCGCAAATTCGTTCTGCATTTGCGGAGATGTTAACATCCCACACAACAGCAGACAGCGTAGCGGATAAGATTGTGGAATATATTCGTTTAAATTATGATAAGGATGTATCAGCCTTAAGTATTTCCAAAGAATTTTCATACCATCCTAACTACATAAACAAACTTGTAAAACGAAAAACAGGCAAATGCCTCGTTGATTTTATAAGGCATGTGAAAATTGAAATTGCTATAGGACTTTTACACGAAAACGACATTACTCTTTCTGAAATATGTTCATTATTGGGCTATTATGATTACAGCCATTTTTACAAAGCTTTTGTCGCCGAAACAGGTGTAACACCGTCGAAATACAAAAAGAAAATTTCATCATAAGGGATGATTAACCACTATAACTGCGTGGACATAACGGAAACAAACTTTTTTCTCATTCAAATAAAAACCCTTTATCATTTGTTAAGTTATTTGCCAATAAAA
>JAZQIO010000047.1:0-26877 GCA_045541135.1 Clostridia bacterium | reverse complement strand
GTGATACGGTTTATAACTATGGTTTAGACTTAATTTCAAGCACTGCAGGAGATTACTACATTCATGACGGACATGGTGATGTTATAGCTTTAGCTAACAACGAGGGAACAATAACCCGTGACTACAAGTATGATGCATTTGGCACACAGTACATCCCCATGGTTGATGACAGTAATCCGTTCAGATACTGTGGCGAATACTATGACAAAGAATCTGACCTTATCTACTTAAGAGCAAGATATTACGACCCATCAGACGGCAGATTCTTAACCCAAGACCCTGCCAAGGACGGCTTGAATTGGTATGTCTATTGTGCAAATAATCCTGTTCTATTTAAAGATCCGTTTGGATTGGCTTATATTCCTCTTAGAAAAACAGCGGAGAATGATAACTACAGCATTTCTTGGGACAGCGAAACCCTATGTGCTACATTATGGAATAATAATGCCGAAAAAATAGCTTCTTTTTCAGTTGGAATTGGAGAAGGAGGTAAAAAACCGTATGTTAACAGTAATGGAAACATGATGGTTTGGGACGAAACATACTATTCTTTTACAATGCTTACGGATCATGACAGGCAAATCGGAGTAACTGTAACAAAAATTAACGATTTTTGGAAAAAAGATTTTACGATTCCTATTAGCAAAGCACTTTTTAACACATCTAGTGTAGCAAAAAAATTAAGCTTGTCGCACTCAATGTCACCTAAATCAATAGCATTGCTATCCAAGGGAGCATGGTTTGTTTCACAAGTTTATCATGAAGCTCCTTGGGATATAAAAGTTGAAAATTCGTGGAATAAAACCATTGGATATGGAACATTCCCAGGGAAAAATCAGCAAGTGGTATATCATGGTTGGTTGGCAACACCCGAAGAATTGGGCAATTACACATATGCGTTTATTGGTAAATCACTAGGCTTTGATTTGCCTACGCTTTTAGCAGGTTCATGGGCTGCCGCAGGACTTCCAATTTCAGGAAAAGATTTATCAAACGAATTTAAGGATTGGCCTGCAATCACCAAAGGGTATAATGCTTATTAAGATATTAAGAAGGTGAAATAAATGAAAAGCAAAACTATGGCGTTAACTGTTGCTGGTGTAGCTCTATTAATAGGTATATTGTGCACTTTATTTACCGCAGGCTTTATTGACGAATTTTTTTCTTTCTCGTTAGATTATGAATCAGCAGAGAAAAAATTTAATAAAAACAAAGAAGCTTTTAATAAAGTTTGTAATTATTTTACGGAATCCGATTATGAAAATATATACATTCACTCATCTATGAAAAAAGACATTATGACTGCAAATGGTGAAGATGTAGAGATCAAAGATAAGAGCATATCTTCAGCAATAAGCGATTTGAAACTAGTAGGTTGCAAGGTTATTGCCAAAAACAATAATACAATACATTTTCAGATGTGGTCTTATTTAGATGGAGGAAGAGGCATCGCTTTTTCAATTAACGGTTCAGAGCCTGAGTTGGATTATTTGACATGTTTGAAAAAAACAAGTGAAGAGAACTGGTATTACTATGAGGAAGATTTCAATCTATGGGAGAAAAACAATACAACCAACGGCATACCAAATGAGCTTCTGGGAACATGGTATATTCGTGATGCAAAAGTTCATCAGGCAGGAGCCCCAGTGAGTGATTATCCGCTTGAAGATTTATATGGTGAGGACATATATGAAAATAAAGTGAAACTAACATTTAATTCAGATGGCACATTTAGTAGATATATAGGGACAACTTCTGATAAGTGCGAGGGAAGATATGACTTGAGTTATGGGAATAAAATTGTACTTGCTTACAGAAATGGTGAGCAAGCTAATGTTGAAAATTTATCTTCCGATGGCGAGCTGTTATATTATACACACGATGCAGATATGACACCTATTATTGAATATTATACTAAAAGCGATGCATAAAAGTGGTAATTGTAGAGTTTTGCGAAAATTTAGAGGCAGAGATTTCTCTGCCTCTCTTTTTGTTTAAAATAAATATATGTTTAATTAAACTATGTGCATATAATTAAATAGCTTGTTTATAACTTGACAACTGCTATTGACAATGATATAATAAATACAAGACTTATGATATTATAACCGCTTAATTCACATGCAAAGTGCAGGTCATGAGGCTAGTTATACCTATGATGCGAACGGCTTAAGAACATCAAAAACCGTAAATAACATCACAAAAAACCATGTGTGGGACGGAATGAACATGGTAAAAGACGGTGATACGGTTTATAACTATGGCTTAGACCTTATTTCAAGTAGCGTAGGAGATTACTACATTCATGACGGACATGGTGGTGTTATAGCTTTAGCCAACAACGAGGGAACAATAACCCCTGACTACAAGTATGATGCATTTGGCACACAGTACATCCCCATGGTTGATGACAGTAATCCGTTCAGATACTGTGGCGAGTACTATGACAAAGAGTCTGACCTTATCTACTTAAGAGCAAGATATTACGACCCATCAGACGGCAGATTCTTAACCCAAGACCCTGTAAAAGACGGACTTAATTGGTATGTGTATTGTTATAGCAATCCAGTCGCTTATGTAGACCCCAGCGGATTAACAACATTGTTAGATATATATAAATATGCAAATGAAAATCCAGATATTGCTGCAGAGGTTTACAATAAAGATCCTAGCAACTATTTGTCAAACATGGAACAATTATGTCGACCGCAGACACCGGTTAATATAATTGAAAATGAAGACAGCATAGTTATATATTCATATGTAAATGTTTCGGGTGATGCTGCAAATATCCCATTTAGTGGTAGCACATATACGTACAGAGATGGCGTGTTACAAGGTATTGAAAAAGCATGGTCGGGATCGTACAATGGCAAAAAAGTTATTTCTTTAGCTATAGAAACAACAACTGGTCCATATGTTGAAATAGAAGTTTATAATCAGTATGGAGTTTCAAATGTTTCTAATTGGAATAGTTTGAAAGATCCTGGAAAAATGACTATGTATATAGGAGATCACAGGAATAAGCCGCCAATGTATAATTATACCTCATTTTATATGACAGTAGGCCATGAAATGGGACATATATTTGGTGTTGCAGATTTGTACAATGATAATCTTGTTGCAAATAAATTCAACTCTATTATGAATAGTCAGTTCAATGTTTCAGGTGCACAACCAGTAGATTTCGCAATGATGTTTAAAGCACAGAAGACAAACCAGTGGCAAATTTGGCATGACAATAGAAATATGTTGAGAGAGAAATTCGGAATTTTTATATAAAGGTGATTAACAATGAAAAAATTTATAGCTGTTTTTTTAACATGTATATTATTTTCATTATTGTTTACAAATATTGTTTTTGCACATGAAATACCTGCGCTGATTGTTCCATATCAGATAAAAATTAACGGAAGTATTATGCAGTTAAGGAATAAAATTATTTCAATTAATAATACTACGTATGTCCCGATAAGAGAAGTGGCTGAAATCCTGGGTTGTGAAGTTTCGTGGATTTCAGACAAGCAGGAGGTTGTTGTGGAAAAAAAGCGTGAACTGATACCATTTCAAATGAGTAATCTTTATGGGTTTATGGATAATAAATATTCTGTTGTGGTTGAGCCGATATATTATTATGCAGAAAAATTTAGCGAAGGAGTGGCGTTGGTTAGGAAAAGTGCATCTATGGACGGCCAATTCGGATTTATTGATGAAACCGGGAAAGAGGTTATCCCTTGTATATATACTTCTGCGGGAAGTTTTAGCAATGGGTACGCTCTCGTTTCTGAAAGTAATAAATGGGAGACAGACATGAATGGAACGTGCTATTTTATAAACAAAAATGGTGAAAATGTATTTAAAAAAGAGTATATAGCAGCTCAGCCGTTTTCTGACGGATATGCCGCAATAATGGTGTCTGGAGATATCCGTCCATCGCCAACACCCTTAGCACAAGAATGGGCATATATAGATACTCAAGGGAATGTTGCATCCCCGTATACATATGATGATGCAACAATGTTTGTTAATGGATATGCAGCAGTAAAAAAGGACAATGTATGGAAAATAATTGATAGTTCTTTTGAATATGTTTCTAAATTAGAGTTTGAAGAACGCATAAAAGCTGTTGAATACTTGAACAATAAACAAAGTTGATTACGTTTATTAAATCATTTAAAGCAACATGATTAAATGTATGCGATAGGTTGGTTCTATTGTGTTACAGGTCTTAATTAAAAATTAAGAGGCAGAGATTACTCTGCCTCTCCTTTTTGTTTAAATTAAATATATGTTTAATTAAACTATATGCATGAAATTAAATAATTCGTTTAATCGCAACTTGACGTCTGGGCGTTCCGACCGCTGCGCCCCGAACCTAAAAAACACCCCACCGGGGTGTTTTTCTTACGGTTCGTGCCATCAGGGACAAGGCTTTGCCTGTCCCTTGATGAAAACATTATATCAAAAAAAACCATGCCTTTTGGCATGGTATTTTTGGTACACCATCAGGGACTCGAACCCTGGACACCCTGATTAAGAGGTGTCAAGGGTACAAAAAAGGAAAGAACTTTCAGTTCTCTCCTCAGGTTTTATCCCATTTTCATTTACCGTCTTTTCGTATCTTTTGTCACATTTTTTCATACAATAGATGTCAGTTTAGGTGTCAAAAATTTTTTATTTTAAGTTGATAAATCAAAATAATTGTGTTGAAATGACAAATTTGTTTTTATAAGTATATATTTGCAAGACTTATTGATTATAATATACCTAAAATATAATATTGATAGTTAATTTAAAGCAATATTTTGATATAAAAATCAATATTATACAACAAATATTATAAGTATACTTGCAATTGTTGTTGACAAAGATTGATTTTTCATGTATAATATGTGCAAAGGAGAGTGATTTCAATATGGCTATTACCACAAAGGACGGTATTTTAAAGGTTTTAACTGCATATAACCCGTGGTGGAAAACAGGTGTGGTTAACCCCAAGATGACCAAAACATATAAGAGATTTGCTTTCTATGAAGCAATGAAATTGTTGAAAGAAAAAAGCATCAGAAGAACGGTTGTGCTGACAGGAACTCGTCGAGTGGGCAAAACTACTATTCAATATCAGATGATTGAAGCTTTGTTGGAATCGGGCGTAGCTCCTCATAAAATTGTATTTATTTCCATGGACCATCCAATGCTTAAGCTGAGTCAGTTCAATGAGGTTTTGGAGTGTTATCATGAGAATATATGTGCGGACGAGGATGTGTACTATTTCTTTGATGAGGTTCAATATGCTCAAGATTGGGATCTTTGGCTAAAAACTATTTATGATAATCAACCCGATACGCATGTTGTAGCAACCGGTTCTGCAAGTCCTGCACTAATGAAGGGCAGTCGCGAAAGCGGTGCGGGAAGATGGAGTGTTATTCAGGTTCCGACATTGTCTTTTTATGAATACTGTGAACTTTTAAATGTAGAACGTCCTGACATTCCATCGGATTTAAAGGTGACATCACTTTTGCATAAAACACAGATAGAACGCACACAAATTATGTTACAACTGTCAAAGGTTCAAAATCATTTTATGCGTTATTTGCGAGTGGGGGGATTTCCTGAACTTGCACTTGCGGATAACGATATTATGGCACAACAAATAATGCGTGAAGATGTGGTAGACAAAGTTTTAAAACGCGACCTTCCTTCTTTATATAATATAAGAAATGCAACAGAACTTGAACGCATTTTCTTATATTTGTGCAATGTATCTTCTGATATTATATCAATAGAGGCAATTACAAAAGAGCTGAACGGAGTTTCACGAACAACAGTAGAGAACTATATACAGTATCTTGAGAGCGCAAATCTTATATATCAGAGTTGGCCGGTTGATATGGCAGATAAAAAGGTGCTTAAGGCTAGACCTAAAGTTTATATCGCAGATGCTGCAATCCGTAATGCTGTTCTTATGGACGAAACTATTATGACAGATCCCGTAGGCATGGGAAAGGTGGTAGAAACAGCCGTTTACAAGCATATTGCCGCTTTTTATTATCAGATTGCTACATCAATAGGATATTTCAGAGGTGGAAAAAAGAACAAAGAAATTGATATTGTTGTAGATTATCCGAATATAAAAAACATTTTAATTGAAGTTAAATATCGCGAAGATGCTCACATTGCAGACGATGACGCAATAGTTACTTTGTGTGAAGAAGCATCTGCGGCAATTGTTGTTACAAAAAATACAACCGACTTCGGTGTTCATAATACTAAGTGTGGAAAGGACCTTCTCAGAATTCCTGCATTTGCCTTTTTATACTTGCTGGGAAACGCGGAAAAACATGGTTATCGTGGAATAGAATAATTGAGAATGAAAACCGGCGTACTATTTTAGTACGCCGGCATATGTTTTGTTAAATTAAAATGTTAGACTTGCGGCTTATCAAGTAAGAAAGGCGGTGTTATGATGAGTAAACGTGATTCGGTAATAGAAGCTTTGTGTTGGGAATCTATTTTAGTGAACATGAATTCAAATAAAGTTGATGAATGTAGTTTGTTTCATTATACCAGAAGTGAAATAAAAAAACATATTGTAAAAGAGAAGGAGTTGTGTTTTCAAGCTACGCAATTACGTGATTTCTTGGATAAAAACGAAAGTTATCATGTTTTTGAGCCGTATTATCATGTGTGTGGTAAGTTATATAATGATGGTGAATTTAATAGGCGCTTTTATGATCTTTTAAGAAGTGTTAGACCTGATAATTTAAAGATGCACGATGATGCGTGGATTATATGTTTTTCGTCAAATGGAAATTCAATATATATGAAAGAAAGATATGCTCCGAAAAACGGATGTATTATAGGAGTTAACAGAACAGCATTTGATTTTTCTTTTCCGAACGAATACGGAATTGTTCTTGTTTCAAAAGTTAGTTATAGGTCGAATAAGCTGGAAGCGGAACTGACTAAAATAATAAAAAGAATTTATAATGGTTATGAACAGGATAAGAATGATAATGTATACGGTGATATGCGCAGTTTAAATAAAGCCACAAAGCTCTGTATTATAAATCATTTATCAATGTATAATTATTGTTATAAATCTTCGGATTATAGCGGCGAAGAGGAGATTCGTGTTTTGTTCAAAGTAAAAAAAGATTTTGAAAAATGGAAATGTCCCGAAACGGGAGTAATAATTGAATTGGTAAAAATTAAAAGTAAAAATAAATTGCAGGTTCATATCGATAACAGATACCAGTATGGAGTCTCCAAAAGTCCAGTTTCAAGTGATAACTCCAAATATAATAAATCTTTTATAAGTGGACATGAAATTAATTTACAAAACTGAATAAATGCATTTCCTGTTTAGTGTAAGTTCTTTCTGACAAATTCACGTGAATACCAGTTCATACAATAGATGTCAAATTCAAAGTGTAAAATTAAGCGAATTTTAAAATGCCGCTTGACAAACAAGAACTATAGTGTTATAATATCCATACTGAAACAAATTGTTTCGGTATGGAGGTCGGTTTAATGAGAACTAAAGATGATTCTAAGAAAAAAATAATAATTGACTATATTGATTCTTATTTTAATAACTATAACGAATCTCCGCCATTGCGACAGATAGCTGCAGAAACAGGCATTTCTCTTTCAACAGTGCACAGATATTTGCAGTCTTTAAATGATGAAGGAGTTCTTGCATATAACGGAAGAAGGAAAATTCAGACCAACCGAATGGATAAAGAGCAAGTATCTTATTCAATGCCTGTTTTGGGATATGTTTCATGTGGCGAAGGTGATGAAGAAAGCGAAGAGATTATTGAATACATTAGATTGCCGGCATCGTTGATAGGAAAAGGAGATTTCTTTGTTCTTGTTGCAAAAGGGGAGTCTATGATTGATGCGGGTATACATCCAGGCGACTATGTTGTTATTAATAAAAATGAAAGTCATAAGATTGGAGATATTGTTGTAGCATTGTATGAGGGAAAAAGCAATCTTAAGGTTTTAAGAAAAACTAATGATGGTAAACGATATTTTTTAGAGTCGTGCAATTCCAACAAAAAAGAATATCCGGATATTTATGTACAAGACCTAAAGATACAAGGTGTTGCTGTTAGTGTAATTCATAGTTTGAAGAAAGTGTTATAAAGTATGAGTAAAGAAAAGATGTACAAATTGCCGGGATTTAAATGTCCTAACCCTTTATGCGATGCGAAAAATGTTGCATTTGCGGCTAATAAAAGTATATATAATCGTTCGCAGATCATGTTGCTGAAAGATGCTAATAAACACCTGTGTGCAGACTATATTGTTGTTTGTCCTAAATGCAAATCACATTTAATAATTTGGGACAAAAGTATGGTTGATATGCCGATGATTGTTCAAAATTAAATACTATTAGTGATACATCCACCCATCAGTGAATATGGGAATTGTGGGTAGGCATCAAGTTGCAATTCGAGGGATACTACTCGAAAACGGCTTGATGCCTACTTTTTTGTTAATGTCAAATAACGACAAGCTTTTTATTCTATATTGATTATACTAGTTAAGTATAGTACTTTAAGGAGGGAAAAACATGAGAAACAAAAAACTTAACAAATATAAATTGTATTGGTTGTATGTAGGTTTCTTCAGTAATCTTAATATAGTCCAACAAACAGAATTTAGGCTATTATCGTATAAACAATTTAAACGTATTAAAGATAAATGGAAGTTAATTGACATGTATCGCCAAATGTTGTATAATAATAAAAAAAGGTAAGGAGCGATACATAACATATGGAACGAAACGGTTTATACAGAACTTTGTTTTTGATGGATGACACCAGAAATTTTACAATTGATTTTTATATATCGGAATTTGTCAAAGTTGTTTTATATAAAGAGGGGTGCTTTGCGTTATCGCTCAAAGATATACAAGAAAAAATTACGGATCTAACTTCGTTGGAGTATACGGAAGAGGATATATTGCACTCTCTTTCGGTATGGAATAAAGGCGAGGTAGATATAGAAAACGACTTGTATGTTTTATCTTCGCTGGGTATGGAACGCATTTCTAAAAGGAAGAAATCAAACGACCTAAAGATTTTTGTTGATTTATTTTTAAGTGAAAATACTAACAAATATAGCATCTCGAAAAAGGATTTAGAGGAGCTTCTCGAAGCTTTTATCTATCAAAGATTCAACGAAAATTTAAAAGAAATTTCTGATATACTAAACAATTGTTTGACTGTGGATGAATTTGATAAAAAGTATACTGATGACGAAAAGACAATTATCAATGATTTCCTTAAATGGAACAATGATGATAAAAATGAATGTGTTTACAGATTAATAGCAAAAGCGTACGACTATTGTATGATAAACAGCAAGTGTCAGTCACAAGAGATGGTTTTTTCGAACATTCATTTTTATTTGGATACGAATATAATATTCAGATTAATGGGTATAAACGGACTTGAAAGAGAGTCTTCTGTTAGAAGTTTGATTAAAAAATGCCGTGTGGCTGGTATTAAGTTGATTGTTTCTAATTTTGTTATTGATGAATGTGAGTACACCATTAATTCTCAATTGGATTTACTTATTGAAAGTACGAAAATGATGAATAGTTTGATGCCGCCTTCAACAATGAGTTTTGCTGAGGAAAAATCTATCAAAATAGATTTTTATCGGAGGTACTATGATTGGGTGAAAGCTGGAAATAAGCATCTCAATTATGACGGTTTTAAAAAGTGTGTTATAAAAGAATTCAAAGATTTGATAGAGTCTTTTGAAAAAGACGAAAATAATACATCGTTTAAAGTTGTATGTTCAGTAGACTTTAATGCTTTCTATGATTCTTTATATAATTCCAAAATGGACAGGCATACAACAGAAACTGATGTAAACAGCGTTATGCTTCTATTAGAAAAACGAAAAAATGCAGGAGATAAAAATGAATATTTAATAATTTCAGCAGACCAAAGATTAGTCTATTGGGCACGTGAAACATTTCCTGGACAGAAATCATATGTAGATTTTCCGAGTGCTTGGCTTTCGATAATTTTGAAATATATTGGAAGGGAAACGAATACGGACTATAAAGCATTCTGTCAATTTATTCATCTGTCGATAGAACCTCAAATTGAAGACCTAGAGAAAAAAATAGCATTTAAATCTAGTATTATTGCAACGGACATAGATGATAAAATAAAAACAATGATGATTGATGAAGTTCGCGATAATTATAGCCAATATAAGGACTATGAGCCAGAAGATGTCGTGCGTGTAACATATGCTAAATCTAAGGAGATTCTCGAGGCTGAGACTGGAATGAAAATTAAAGCTGAGTTTGATGAATGCTTGTCTAACGTACAAAAGGATTTTGCTGAACGTTTAGATGAGCAACAAAGAGAAATAAATAGAGTTAAGGAAGAAAATAATCAAGCTATAATTGATGCGTATGAAAAAGGAAGGCAAGATTTATTAAATGAAGAAAAAATAGCTGCAAAGGAAAAGAAAATTAATGCCATTGTTAACAGGAATTCAAAAATAAGAAAAGGTAGCAAGGGGATAGCAGTTGTTTTCCTAATTGCTGCAGCAATTTCGCTGCTGCTTTTATTTGCTTCGGGTTCGCTGGAGTCTGATTCTAAATTCGCAAAATTTTTTAATGAATATGGTTGGTTGATTACTATATTAAGTTCTATATTGGGCGGACTTAGATATGTTTTGGATATAAATAGCATTAAAGAAAAGGTTCTTCCAACAGATGCGGAAATAATCGGAAAAAAGTTAAAAACAACCAATATAGAGTAAAGTTATTTTTATATAACGAAAAAACGGTTGGGATAACCAGCTGTTTTTTATTTAAAAGTGTTATAATGCGTTGTTTGCCTTATAGGATTGGTTCTCAAGAATCCACCTATAAAAGATGTTCTTGCTTACGCCGAGCTGTTTCATGGCTTCGCGGGCGGTGATGTTTTTGGATTTCCATTGGTTGTATACTTCGTCCCAGTTATCGGGCTTTACTGTTTTGGGCCTGCCGAGGTGTTTGCCGTTTTTTCTTGCGGCATCTATGCCTTCCCGTTGGCGGGAACGGATGGTTATTCGTTCCTGTTCTGCGATAGTTCCGAGGACTTCAATTAAGATGTTGTTGACCATATCGAACACCCATTCCTGACCTTTGGGTAAATCCATCATGGTGGTTGGAAGGTCTATTACTTTTAAACGGATATTGTTATCTTTAAAATATTGAAGCTCGTTTCTGATGTCGGCTTTATTTCGGCTTAGCCGGTCTAAAGATTTTATCACAAGAGTATCACCGTTTCGGAGCATTGTGGTTTTTAACGCAGTGTATCCAGAACGGTTTAAATTTTTTCCACTTTCTTTATCGCAGATAATTTCTCTGTCATCAGCACCTAATTTTCTGAAAGCTTCAAGCTGTCTGTCAAGATTTTGCTCCTTTGATGACACTCTTGCATAATAAAAAGTTTTACTGTTCATTTCATCACTCCTTACAAAAAAATAAGTGTCCCGAAAGGCTATGCCGATTAAGGACATAGCACAAAACTGATTTACAACCTTTAAGGACACAATTTGATATATTAAATCAAGAGATTTTGCTTATCCTAAAAGGTACACCTTTTATGACACAAATCCCCGGCGGTATTTTACCGCCGGGGTTAATTCAACTACTGTCATTGCCGTGATTGTTCGTCCAGGCTTCAACAAGAATTTCTATTAAGGCAATTAAAATAAGCTTTACATATTTCTTCACTTCAGTTACCACTCACCTCCGCATCCGCAATACAGGTATTCTTCTATTTCGTCAAGAGAGAATCCTGCGATAACAAGTTCATCAATGTCATCGGGTGAGTATCCTTGGTAACATGCGACAGACTTTAAATCTTCAATGTAATCGCTACTGCTATATCCTGCCTGAGAGCAGCAATACATTGACGGATAATAATCATATTCCCACCAGCTTTTGCCATAGTAGTATTTGTACTCAAAATAGTTCTTCTCCAGGTCTCCGTTGGAACATATCTTTAAAATATCACCTTCGGTAATATAAACTTCTTCAAATTCACCGGTTTTTAATGCTTTAAAAAGAAGCGGAAAGTCAATTAACGCTTTATAAAGAATCTCTTCAGTAGAAGCATAAACATACAATTTTAATTTCGGAAAATGCAGAATTGACAGCGGACTGTCACCCTTTACAAGATAAACATTGTTTTTGTCATCAAGGATGGAATAGCTGAAACTTCCTTCTGTCTGTTCAGCCATATATTTTATGCTTTTAAAATCCAGAACCCGCTGACTTTCTATCAGCTGCACCGCTATGTATGAATCCGTCTCAATTTTAGTTTTGGGCAAACTATACTTTTTTCTTAAAGTCTTGTCATTGCTCAATACACCATTATGAGCCAGAGCAAAACAGGAATTTCTGCATTTCCCCGGGAACGGATGATTATTCCAATTTCTTTTTTCTGAACCTTGAGTGCCGTGTCTTGTGTGACCCATTACAGATTTCAGATCATCAGAATGCTTAACCTCAAAAGAGTATGCAGATTTGTTTTCTTTTACAATTTTAATTCCATGAGAATTACAAAAGGCAATTCCCGTTGCATCGGTACCGCGAATTGCTGATTGCTCTGCCAACGAATTGGTTAAATCCGAAAGGTTTTTGATTTCTTTCCCGCTATAATTAATAAATCCAAATAATCCACACATATTACATTTCCTCACTTTCTGTTATCACTTCATTTACATACAATCTTTTAAGTTTAAGGTATTCAATAAGCTCTTGTTTTTCTTCAGATATTCTTGAAACAAATTCAGACCATGACATTTCTTCCATTTCATTATTCGAAAGGTTTATAGCACATTTGCAAATTTCATCTACAAGCTGAAGAATTGCGACAAAAGTTTTATAACGCAATGTACCTCTGAATAATCGGAACTCAATTGTTTCGTAGTTAAGAGTATTAACCGCAACATACCTTCCCATATGCTTACTTTTTGCTTTTTCATAAGTTTCTGCTGTTGTATCTGAGATAGTTGCATACTTTGCTGCCCAGTGATTAAGATTTTCAAGAGTTCTTCTGCTGAATTTTACAAGCTCACTCCAGTGTTTTTCAACAAAATACACTACTCTCGCAATAGAAACCTCCTGTTCCTCAAAATCTTTACCGAATGCCTTTCTCGAGACATGAACGTGTAACCCACAGGTGTTCGTATTGTGGGAACGGTAATTCATTTCAATAGCTTTCTCAAAAATTTCTTCCCAGTTCATTTCGTTGATATGATAATCTAAACTCATAGGGTGCGACACAACCTCGAAACCTTCCATAATTGAGCCATCATGCTTGCAGTAGATTCTTTCGTCATGCTCGTTTGCAATATCCAAAAGTTTCTGTGCATTTGAAGTATCCTCTCCACCTTTGTCTATCTCTAATTCAACCCCATAAAAAAGATTGCCCGAGCCGTAGAATATCGGCTCGGGCTTATAACCATAGCTTTTTATTGTACAATCTTTAAGTTTTTCAAAGCATTCATAGCAATAAGGGTAATCTCCATCTTCTTCGTAGTAAGCGTCGTCGTTGTGAATTAAACGACCACAGTCTTCACAATTCGTATAACTGTATTCATAACAATGAGAACACAATCTGTGTTCCGCATCTCCTTCGGCACTATCTCGCCAGATTCTTGCACCGCAATTATCGCATGTAGTTGTGACAGAGTTGAAGCAATGTTCACAAAGATGATATCCGTCAAACTGATGAACTTCGTCCGGTTCAATAACTATTCCACATTCATAACAAGTTACTCTTTCTTCCATTTTTGTTCCTCCTTTAATATTCGTTTGCTAACAGCATTGTTGAGTGAGTTCCGTCGTCTATCACAAATATTTTCTCAGCGACAGGGTTCTCAAACTCAAAAATGTATTCCTTGTTATACACAGGAACTTCCTGAGTATGTTTTACTATCTGCTTATCACCTTCAGCGGATAAATTAAAAACCTGCAGATAATCTTTATCCACAGGCAAAGTAAAAATCAACTCCCACAAAAAGCTTTGCAGAAGCGGCGGTATGTTTTTCTCCACACCACAGGTTATAAATTTTTTGTTATCAAATATAAATATCCCTCCTTTTATGATTATCATGATTATGATATATACTCACATTCTTATAAAATTCAAATTTATTATAAAATTTTTATAACATAAATATAATGAAATAATTCTTAGTAATCTTATTTAAATGTATATAAGCTATATAAGAAAAAGAAAAAAAGAAAAAATATTTTAAATTTTAAAAAACAAGCGACAATAATCGATAATAAACTAAAATAATTAATTTAAAAATGCGTATTTTATAAGGAGGATAAAACATATGACAATACATACATTTGAAGTAAGCTGTATGCTTGATAATAACAAATACTATAATATTCAGGGAATTTTAAAAAGAAAGGATCCGAGCAAATGGAAAGCCACAAAAAATGGCATGCAATACTGGGGTTTATCCTATAAAGGTATATTAATTAATATGTACCAAGTAAAAAAACATGGCTTTTATACATACTATATCATTTACAGAATATCTGCCCGACGTGTTATTGAAAACGATAATTTTGTCGGTCTTTTTTATACCCAAAAATATTATGAGCTTGAGGAAGCGGTTAACGACATTTTAAAAGATAAGTGTGAATATTTACCTAAGCTTAAAAAATGCAATCTGAAAAGAATAGACTTCTGTGTTAATTCTTATCTTGATAATCAGGAGCAAGTTAAGGCGTACATAAAAACAGCTAAAAAGGCCAATGTTCCGTCCAAACTTGAGGTCTATGAGCAATACGATAAAATTTCAAAAAGAAAGAAGCCCACCAAGGATGATTTTACAGTGTTTTCCAGCGAATATGTTTCAGTTTCAATTTATAACAAGTACAAAGAAATGAAGAAGCAAAAGAATGGTGTGTTTCCTCAAAGTGAGTTGGGAAAAGCAAAGAATATAGTAAGAATTGAAATTCGTTGCATGGAAGGGAAAATCAATGCTCTAAAAAAGAAATACAAAATTAAGTCGATTTCCGATTTTATGTTTTATGGTAACAAAATCGGCAAGGAACTTTACAAGTATTATTTGAGAAAAATTTTCAACGAAGGAAACATCTGCACCTTGAAGGAAGCTTTGAGGAGAATCGATAACAGTGGATACAAGCGAGAAAACATTAATCTTTTAAAAGAGTTTATTACAGATTGCAACGAATCCCGCAGTGTTGCTAAAACATTCAATGTTTACAAAAACATTTATGGTAAATCAAAAGCAAAGTGTATTATTTTTATGCTTGATAACATTGACACGAATTACGTAACCGTGCCTGCTTCTGATGCTAAACTGTTTGACGGAAGTTACATTCCTACTCCATACGAATTGTTTGTTGATAGTGTTAAAAAATAATAACATTAAATTAATAATAATCAGTAAGGAGTGTTGATGATGACAAAAAATCCATATTACATATTATCGCCTGAGGAAGCGATGGAAGAACTGCAAATTGGACGAAATGCCATATACAAGCTTTTGGAATCAGGTGACTTAAAAGGATTCCGTGTGGGACGAAATTGGAAGATTCCCCAAAAATCAATTGATGGATATATTGATGAACAGATTAAAAACAACAGAAAGGATGTATACAAATGAATAGTTATGATTTTTTAAAGTATCTGACAGTAAATTTAAGTTCAGAATTAGTCTGTAAAGAAAACAGTGCCTGCACAGCTACAGGATTTTACGCAATAATAAAAAACAAGCCCGTAATTGTAACCGCACAGCATTTTACAGAAACTACTGCAGAAACCGTTACCATTACAGGACATTATGCTGAAAAAGACAGCGTTATTTCTTTTCCAGTTACCGCAAAAGTTAACTGGACTTGTTCAGAAGAATACGACATAGCTTACTGCGAAGTAAAATCCTTTGCAGAAAATTTCAAAGAAATTACCGGCAAGGAAATGTTTTACACAGCTATACAGGAAAAAGATATTGCAACCAAAGAAGATTTAAGCAAAATCGGTATATTAAATGAAATAATGACAATAGGATATCCAAGAGGCAGAAGCAGCACGCATCACGAATTTCCGTTGTTCAAGAAAGGGTACATATCTTCAGCAACAAGAGATTTTGCAGAAGATGGTAAAGGATATCTTGACTTAAGCGCTGAAGGTGGATTCTCGGGCGCACCTGTTTTATTAAACAATTCTGAGCTTAAGCTTATAGGCATTCTGATTGAAGCGGTGGCGGAAAACGATATTCCTAAAAGCACATCACTGTATGTATCGGCAGATAAAATTTTAGAAATAGGATATTGTGCTCTCATACGGTGAGGCCTTTTGATTACATTATACCTTTTGTATCACAAAAAACAACAAAACGAGAAAACAGTACCTGTCTATATTGACATTTTAAGAATTTTATGATAATATGAAAATGGTTTTTCGCGGTAAAAGCCACTATATTTTTAAAGAGAATCGCAGGGGAATTTTATGAGGAAATTTGTATTAGGTGTCGTAAGCTTTTTATTGGTGATGGTGTTGTGTTCGTGCTCCGGGCTCAACAAAACACCGGATGAAAATCAAATACTTTCTGACTATCTGGTGAAAAGTCCTGAGCCTGAATATGCTAATTTTAATGCTGTAGAGATTAAAAGAAGTCAGTTAAATAAAGACGAGAAATCTTTTGTTGCCGACATAGAATTGGTCGGTAAAGATGAATATGCCGATTATTTATGTTCTTCGTCTATACAATACAACTACTACGATGATCAAGGGTGGATGTTAGATAAAATTACAAACAGAGAATTAAAAACTGTTTGCCACACAGGAAGACTATTAGACGATATAAAAAATGACATATTAACAAATTATACCACGTTCTTTCCTGGCGGAGTATGGGTGGACAATATTGAAGTAGAAGATGTGTTAGAACAAAATATGCAATTGGTTACACTTGATTGTGAAACAGAAATCAATAACCTAATCACAACGTATAATGATGTGAAAATGTATTTTAAATACGGAAACGGCAATTGGTTCGTAGACAATATAGAAAAAAATGTATCTAATTTCAAAATAAATTTACAAGGTACCAGTTGGGAAGAAACTTCATCAACCGTATTTTTGAGAGAGCCTATTCGTTTTAAAATTAAAAAGATTTCTGATGATAGTAAAACTATTATTGTCGAGCATAACGGGGTAGATTATACTGGAACATTGAACTCGCCTTATACTGAAACATATTTCTGTAGCGAAACGTTACTTGGGGCCGAATATGTGCTAAACAAAGAATTTCCAGAAGGGGTAGAAGCCCTTCAAATAACTGGAGCAATAACAAACAATCCTTACATAATAGAAGATCATCCCACTTGGAATCACTATTATCAAGCTAAAAAATTTAGAATGGTATAAATGGCAAATCCGGCGTTTTAAAGTTGTGCGAAGTTGTTTCTATAGGTATCGAGATAAAGAAAAGCCTCCGGAGCTCCGGAGGCTTTTTGGTATAACGATGTATAACATCTGTTATCCGGTAAATTTGACAGATTATACCGTGTGCGGTATAATAAATATGCTTATTTTGTTTTTAAAGGGGGAAAAGAAAGATGGGATTGATTCATTGTCCTGACTGTCATGGTGCGGTATCAGAATATGCAGAAACATGTATTCATTGCGGTGCTCCTTTGAAGAGAAGAGTTACCAAACAATACATTGAATCATTAAAAGAAGAAAGAAAAGAACTAACACAAAAAAGAGACGTTGAACATAAAAAATATTTAGAAAAAGTTCAAGAAATTAATACAAGTTATTCTAATAAGGTTGCAGCGTTGCAAGAACAAGAAAATGCTGACAAAAAAGCTGGTAAAATCGTTATTATAATTGCAGTAGTAATTCTTGTTATCCACCTTTTTAATCCAAACTGGTGGTTGTTGTTAACTGTTCCTCTTTGCCTTGGCACTGCATTTGGTGTATATGCTGCTATCGATGGTGTTGCTTATGGCCCATATAGTGACAATCCTTCTTCTCTTGTCGAAGAAAATATACGTTTAAAAAAAGAAAAAGAAGATAAACTTCGGGAAGCTCAAAAGGAATTTGGAGATGCCACTAGGAAGATGGATCTCCGAATAAAGAGCATAGATATAGAGCTGATAAAAAATCCAAACGTGTAAAAATTACAGGCACAAAACAAAAAACTCCGGAGTTTTCTGGTGGCCTTTGTTTTGTATAACGATGTATAACACCTGTTATCTGGAAATATTGACAAATTATACCGTGTGCGGTATAACAAATATGCTTATTTTGTTTTTAAAGGGGGAAAAGAAAGATGGGATTGATTCATTGTCCTGACTGCCATGGCACGGTATCAGAAAATGCAGATATGTGTATTCATTGCGGTGCACCACTGATGTTAGGGGTACAACGAAAAATCGAAGCATTAAAAGAAGAAAAGAAATTATTAGAAGAACAACTTAAAAAAGAATATGAAAAATATGCAGAAAAGAAACGACAGATTATGAAACGTGTTTACGGCACTCCTGCAGAACAAGCTGCTGCTGAAAGTTTCGAAAAAAAAGGAACTGTCATTTCTATTATCGTTTCAGCAATAGTTCTCTTAATCCACTTGTTTAATCCGAACTGGTGGTTACTATTGACCCTTCCAATTTGCTTACTAATTATAGTGTTTGGCATTACAGAAATGATAGAACCTGGTTCATATCGTAGCTTGGATGACCCACCAAGCCAAAAGGAGGTAGAAGCCAAACGCTTGCTGGCTCCGGTAGAAAGAGAATACAATACTGCAATTTTTCCAATAAAACAAAGAATAAGAGCTATAAACGATGAATTAAACACCTATCCGCATATTTAAAAATTATAATACATAACAAAAAGCCCCCGGAGAACCCGGAGGCTTTTATCTTGTAAGACCGTAATCCTGTCCTATTCATCAATTTCTACGATTTCATACTCCGGATCTTCAAAACTATCTTCGTCGTAATCGTAATCGCCGGGATTGGACATGTGAAGAATCTCCGCACCTTCCCGGGCACACGAACAAAGATAAAGTGCGTATTCTTCAGCTTCTTCTTCCGTGTCGAACACTTCGTTCTGTTCTTCGTCCTCGATAATGGTTTTGTACTTTGCCATCTCTTTACCCCTTTTTTGTTCATTTATGAGCAAGGTTTGTTACCCTTGTTTTCTTCTTCCACGCGACGGTTGATGTATTCCCGGAGGATCACTAGGGCACCGGCAGCCTTAAGCGATTCCTCATTGTCCGTCAAATCGAAGGCCTGAAGATAAGTAAATAAATTTCAAATCAAAAAAATCAGTACGGACAGCTCTCACGAGCTGTCCGGATTCATGTTGCGTGATGTATAATTATTTAACATCCGTTAATCCGTTTTTTATTTAATGCACTTTTTAAATCCTTTTATAATACTAATATTTTGATAATACTATGAGAGAGAAAAAACGGATTTAAGTTTTTTGACTTCTTTCTTCTTGTGCTTAAGCAATACATGAGTGTACATATTAGCTGTTACATCAATTGAATTGTGCCCTAAAAGTTCCTGGGTAGTTTTAAGATCCAATCCTGCCTCCAACGCTCGTGTGGCAAAGGAGTGTCTGAGGGAGTGTGGGTTCGCTTTGGGAAGCCCTGCTTTTTTTACGAGCTTATAGAACTTTCTGTTATAGTTGCCCGGGTCGATATATCCGCCCGCTTCAGATGGGAATACTAAATCAAGCTCATTGTTATCTGTTGTAAGCTTTCGCTGTTTTTCGAGTAAGAGTATCAGAGAATCCACAAGTGGTACAATTCTTCTGCTTGTTTCGGTCTTTGGTTCGGTTATAACCAGTTTTGTTTTATCACCTGTATCAACATATGTTTTTACTCTGCTTAAAGTTTTTGTTACTTTTATGGTGCCTTCAATAAGGTCAACATCTGACCACCGAAGTGCAAGAACCTCACCCCGACGAAGACCTGTGAACAGTGCGAATATGTACATGGCACCAAGTTCGTCTTCCTTTAAAACTTTCAGCAGTTTCTTTTGCTCTTCCGTGGTTAAAACACGGCGTTCTTTTTTCACTTGTTTCGGCAGCTCAACCGCTTCACATACATTGAACGGCACAAACTTGCTTTTTTTTAACCGCTCTTTTCAGCGCAGAACTCAGCACAGTGTTAATAATATGAATTGATCGGGCTGATAATCCTTCTGTAAACAAATTGTTGTAGAATTTCTGCAACTGTGATTCGCTTAAGTCTACCAGTCTGTAATTCCCGAAATTTGGGATGAGGTGAACCCGTATCATCCCCTCATACTGGTCATATGTTTTTGGTTTTACGCTGTTTTTCTTGTATGTTACCAGCCAGTAATTAAGCCAGTCCTCAACAGTAGGGTTTTTGCTTTTATCTATGAAGGTTCCTGTGTTAATTTCATTTAAAATTTTATTAATTTGTTCAGCCACTTCACCGCGGGTTTTGCCGTATACATACTGTCTTTTCTGACTTCCGTCATCATTTCTTCCGATTGTAACAGTGCCTTGCCATCTTCCGTCTTTTCTTTTTGTTATGCCACCTTCGTTGTGGCCTCTTTTTTTACTCATATAAAATCCTCCTTAAAATAAAAAATCTCCTTGAAGCTATAATGCTTCAAGGAGTAAACTTTATAATCTGATTTTCTTGCCTGCCGACGAACTTACCCACTTATTAAACTCATCAACTGGAACAACAATCTTCCTGTTTATAGTTATGGATGGGAACCCTGCAGAGTGAACCAGATTGTATAGATTTGTAGTGCCTATTGGAAGAACTTCTGCAAGCTCCTTCATAGTATAAAACTGCTTGTCCATACTTTTTATCTCCTTTCATGTAGTATTATATAGTTGTTGTTAGGTGTATAAGTTTTTATACAAGCATGGGTTGTTCAAATTTATAGTACCTATTTGCCATCTTTTGTTACCCAATAATAAGTTTTTATACATAGCTCAACAAATAAATAATAAAAAATTTAGAAAGGAGCTGTTTATATGTTCACATATAACAATGGCAGAATAGTTGTTCACAGAATAACCAAAGATACTAAAATGAATATTTCGAAGGAGGAAATTAAAAAGAATAACAAGTATAACGAAAGACTGCTGTCGTTACCTCAAAACGACACAGGAAATGCTAAAAGATTTTTGCTTTTCTGCAGAGATTTTGTTAAATATGATACAACCAAGCAAGTGTGGTTGTTATGGAACGGAAAAGTTTGGAGCACAGAAAATTCATACGATGAAATAATCAAGCTTGCTCAGACAGTAATGGAAAAATATTATGATGTTGCAAAGGAAAGCGACAAATTAGACGAAAGCTTGAAGAAGTCTATTATTTATCATGCAAAAACTTCAAATAATTATCAGGGGTTATGCAATATGATGACGTTGGTTAAATATATGAACTATGTCAAAGAGATGAAGAGCAAACCTTATTATTTAAATACGCAGAGCGGCATAGTAAACTTAAAAACAAAAGAACTGATTCCGCATCACCCACAGTATGGATGTACAAGCATATGTGCCTGCGACTATGACCCCAATGCACAAAGTTCAAGATTCAAATCTTTTGTAAAAGAAATAACAAGCTACGACAGAGAAGTATACTATTATCTTAAGGTGCTTGCGGGATATTTTGCGACAGGCTTGCGAAGAGAAGAAAAGTTCTTTGTATTTTGGGGCAAAACAAGCGGAAATGGTAAAAGCAAATATTTAGAAGCTTTAGAGTGTGTTCTTGGCGGATATGCGTGTTCGTTCCCAACCAATGCCCTTACAAAGAATAATGGTGATGCGGGCAGACCAACACCTGAACTCGTTCCGCTGATAGGGGCAAGATACTCTCATTCCAGCGAGCTTGAAGCAAATAATGTAATCAATGATGCTTGTATTAAGCAATATACAGGAAATTCGCATTTGCTTGTGAGAAAAATGAGACAGGAATACACTAAAATAGAGGTTTTCTTCAAAATAGCTATTGATACAAATCACGAACCAAAATTCAGACGATTTGACGCAGCAATAAAAAGAAGGTTGGTTATTATACCATTTACGGCATCATTCTTGGGAGCAAACAGAGATCTTGATATAGCGCAAAAATTACAAGATGATTGTAAATATATGTTAAAGTGGATAATTGATGGTGCGTATGATTATTTTAAGAATGGACTTAACGAACCTGAAATAGTAAGGAAAGCAACTAATGAATATTGCGAAAAGGCTGATTCGGTTCAAAGCTTTATTGACAATGCAACTGTTCATGAAGAAGGAGCGCTTGTTCAGTCCTCTGTACTGCATCAGGCATATGTTTCTTATTGTCAGTTAAACTCTTATGAACCGATGGATATTAAAACTTTTTCTCAGTCACTGAATCAAAAGGGGTATGATAAAAAGCAAAAAAACAGCGGGGCATTTTTTAAAGATATCAGGTTAATATAATTACCCACCACTCCCACCACAGACAATCGTGGTGGGAGTGGTGGGTAATTTCTTTAATGTTGTTATTTAAGTATTTCAGCGCCTTCGATGAAGCGGAAGCCATTTTTTGTGACGATTTCGCACATTTTATAGATTTTATCGGCGTAGTCGCTTTGATATGCAAAATAGTCCGGGTAGAAATATTGCTCGTGGTCGCATATTCCTATGTACTCGCTGTCAGTAATCTTTGCAAATTCGCCATCTAACTCATCATAAGAGAGGAGATTAAGACATATTGCACAATAATCGCTTTCGTTGGTTGTAAATATCCTTGGTAACTGCACCGACATCGGTTGCTGTTGTTGCGAATGTTACTGTTCAATAATTTTCTGAATTCTTGTTGAAGTTTCAGGCACAGTATGTTATAATATTTTAAAGTGAAAAGCTTTGTAACAGCACAAAATCAATTTACTTATATACAAGTTTATGAAACTATTGGAGGTTGAATTATGATTACTTTGTACAGTCACAACATCTGGAATCATAAGGTTGCAGGATTCCGCAATAAGCTTACACGCTCGATAATTTCAGAATTTAATCCCGATGTGTGTACATTTCAGGAATGCGGACCAAATTCATGCAGGAAGGATTCCCCTGATATAGTAAGCCTTATGAGTGATGTTTATCTGGAAGCTTCTCCTGAAATTGCAGACAGAAACTACACACCTGTTTTCTATAAAAAAGACAAGTTCCGGCTTATAGACAAAGGCTATCTTGTGTATGACGGGTTGAATGATGAAAATTCTAAAAGTGTTAACTGGGCGGTTCTCGAGGATAAGGAAACAAGAAAAAAATACGCCTTTGCATCAACTCATTTCTGGTGGATGGCAAGGGGCGAGGTTGACGCAGACCAGCGTGTTGAAAACGCTAAGCAGTTAAAAGAAATATGTGATAAAATTATTGAAAAATATAGTGTGACCGTAATAATTGGCGGGGATTTTAATAACGGTAAAGGCTCCGAACAGGGTGATAAAGCATACACAGAAATGCTTAAAATGGGATTTCGTAATGCTTGCTGTATGGCGGAAGAAAAGTGCGATAATGAGTTTACCTGCCGCGAAGCAAATCCGATTTTAAAAGAGGACGGAACTTTTGGAAAATGCGATGTATTGCCTCATATTTGCATAGACTATATTTTTGTCTATGGAAATTTTGATGTTGGTGTGAAAAAATTCCATATAGAAACAAGTGATACGGCATTAACATCTTCCGATCATTGTCCGTTGGTTTGTTGGTTTGATATCTGAAAAAGAACAGTGGTTTATCCACTGTTCTTTTTATATAATTGAATTCCGCATTTTCCATATTTACAAAAATGCACTTATTAAACCAGAAAATACATTGTATTATTTTTAAAGAATTGTATAATAAAATTGCAGTAAAATTAAAACGAATGAATATTTTTTAGAAATCATATTGCAACCGTTAGCTGTATTTGACCGACTGAAGCCAATTATACTATGCCGGTCACCTAAAGCCTGCAAAAATTCGAAAGTTTTTTACTATATTAAGAAAAGGAGAGTATATATTATAATGAAAAGAGTATTAAGTTTAGTTCTTTCTGTAATTATGCTGCTTTCACTTATGGGAGGTCCCGTATTTGCCGAAGAAGACGGTATTATTTTTACCCCCACTGCAGATAACTGTGAAGAGTTTTCAGGTTGGACAGGTTCATCCGGCCTTAACAGATACGACGGAGAAACCATGGCGCCTCTCGGCGGAGGTGTCGCAAAGTTTGAAGTTCCGCAAGACCTTGACGGATTGTTCACACTTTACTACTGGATTCCCACATATACAAGCGGCTACACCGAAGGCATAAATTGTGCCACAAAGGTTGAGGTTACAACCGCAGACGGATCAACTCGTTCTCTTTCAATAAATATCATTCAGGGTAACGGAGGAGAGTGGGTTTCACTCGGCAACTGTGCATTTTCCGGCTCACAAGCAGAGTACATAAATGTAACCGGCAGCGGTTCCGGACAGAATCGTCTTACAGACATTAAATTCGTTGAATGTGAATATTCAGCCTATACTGTTCTGCCCCAGGATTTCTTGAACACCGACGATGACTGGTCCTGCATTACATTCGCCAATTACGGTGCATTTCAGGATAAAGTGCTTGTGTCGGACGATACCCAAAAAAATAACGCCATTGCAACCGCCAAAGGAATTACTCCGGGTGACTACTATGTTTACGTTCACTCCTTCGACAGTAATTACAGCACAGGAAGCAGAAAGTTCAATTTGAAAATTAATGGCAAAGATTACTACAAATCCGGCTACAACCTCATATTCTTTGAAACAAAAGAATATTTCGGAACACATTTTTCAGGTACTGACTTTGAAAATACCAGTCAAGATCCCGCAACCGCTCGCATAAGTGGTGCATGGGAAAAAATGACATACCCTTCCGACAAGATAACAGTCGGCAGCGACGGAATTTTAAAAATTGAAGCGGTTTCACAAGGACTCACTGCAAGATTTGATGCAATTCTTATTACACAAGACCCTGATTTTGATATGTCATTAAGTGTATCTGATGGTGTTTCCCTTAGCACATCCTTCCCCGCTGAAATATTTTACTCCGATTCTGTTCCGTTCCCCGCAGAATATTCGGTGCCAATGACAACAGTTGAAAACACAGCAACGCTTTCAAACAGCCACACCACAATTTCCTTCAAGAAAGGTATTCTGGAAAGTGGAAAATCTGCAGTACAGAGAAAAGTTGAATCGAACGGAGTAACAACAGTCCCATTCGAAAACGGTCTTGGTTTCATGTCCATGTTTGCAACTAAAGCAACAGGATATCAGGAAGGCGGATATTATGCTACATATTACACTGAATTTCCTTCTCCCGACGGTTCTGCTACAATCAAAACCGATACACAGAATGTTTTCCGTGCGGGTATTCCCGAATGGATTATCCCAAACACTTTAGAACAGATTGACACGAACACAGTCCGTATGACCTCTGAAGGCACATACGCTTCACTCACTGCCACATGGACCCTCGAAGAAGGCGACCTTGAACCTAAAGTTACCGTTACCGCAACTGCAAAGCAGAAGGGTGAACTTTCATTCGGCTTTTTTAACGAAGTTCAGGAAATCGATACGAGCCGTGTTGGATATATTGTTAACCCCTACAGATGGCAGGAAAGAAGATTTTCAGATCCCGGTATCGGTATTACCGAAACCAACTCCACCACAGACCATACACAGATGACATACAAAATGGACGAAAACGGCAAAGAAATCACTTTGGGTGTTGCTGTTGACCGCTCCTCAATTGATCTCACCGTAGATATTGAAGGCTCGGAATACGACGCAGGCAGATGGCCTCACGATATGCTTGAAAAAACCATTGACGAAAAATGGCTTGAAGACAAGAATTCTGACGGTTCATATAAAACCGCACAACTTGATTATTATGAACAAAATGCCGATTTTGTTATGACTACAATGGGTGACAAAGGTGGAGTTCTCCCTGCAATTTTTGCACCCAAGCTTTCAAGTGCCGACTCATCGTTTGAAGAAGGGGATACCTTTACCTTCTCATACAGACCCCTTTCGGTTGTTTCAACTACAGGTGAAAACCGTGGATGGTATGACGCTTATAAACACGTTGCGCAAGACCTTCGTGGTGTGTACGATTACCGTGACAACTACTATGCATCAATGACCGATACTGCGTTCAACATCCTTAATTTCTTAAAGGATGATGAGGCAAGCGGTTGGGATGCAAACATGGTTGCCCACTATAACGTTGAAGACTCCAACTGGACATCAAACTCCAACGGTCTTGTGTATCTGCAGAATTATCTGCTCACAGAAGACCAGGAACTTTTAATGAGTCGAACTCTCCCTTCGATGGGTGCAATTCTCACAAGAGACAGCTCACATCTTCACAGCGCATTTTCAATCGAAAATGTATCGGAAGGTCCTATAAACAAGGAGCTTGAATACACCTCAATCCAGATGGGTAACGCAACCTTTGAGGGTGCATATCTGCTAACCCGCGGACAAATGCCTGTATACAGAAAAATCGCTAAAAACAGATATATGGGCACAGATGTTGAATCGGCGAATTTAGGTCTAAAAAATACAACTGACTACTACTGGTACGAACGTGCAAACGGTTCAACCAACTATCCTCTTACAATTGCAAATGCTGATGAATATTTGCAAAAGCGCTCATTCTTTTCAGCAACCAACATTCCTGATATTGGAAGTTTTATCAATATAAGCTACTCTCCTCAATTCCAGGCACAACTTGATGCTTACGAGATTACAGGCGATAAAAAATACTTAGAAGGCGCAGTAGAGGGTGCACGAC
>JAZQIO010000046.1:0-10365 GCA_045541135.1 Clostridia bacterium | reverse complement strand
TGTGCCACAGAATGAGCACAAACAGAAAATCCAAAATCAAGTGTAAAATCATTGTTATCAATTACCGCTGCTGAACAATGATTTTAGGAGCCAGTGCGATAAGTTCGCATATGGCGACGGCACGAAGATTTTGGATTTGATGGAAAGCACAAAACTTTAATATATAAAATAAAGTAACCCTCAGAACGGGTCAAGGGCAGAGCCCTTGTCGTTTAGGAGCGCGAGGGAATCGAAACCCTCGCGTTTTGGGTACTTTTGTGACAAAAGTACCCCGTCGGAGACATTATAACTATACTTGAATTTATAAAAAGACAGTAATTTAATACTGTCTTTTTTAATATGTTCTGTATAATCCTTGAAAAATTTTAATTATGTTCCAGTGTTGAAACATCAACCTCGCATATTTCTCTTTTGCCGTTGCGTGTAGAGTCAAAGGAAATTTTATCACCTTTAACATTCCAACGGTTATGAAGGTCACATCTTATATCACCTATGGGTTCTTGCCATGTATAGTCTTTTAAGATTATTTCACATTCATCTGTTACTGTGTCGTAAAGGTAAATGTGTCTGCAATGGTCAGGGCGTGGATAGCCGTCACCTATAAAGTATCTTTGATTTGGTGAATACAGGCAATGAATGTCATTAAAGGTTTCGCCGTGAACTTTTTTGTCAAATGTAAGGTCGGGGTCTGCATAGGTTGTGTAATTATGTGACAAATCATCAAGAAGATGTACACCGCGTATATCGTCACATTCGCAGTAAAACATAACCTGACTGTCATTTTTCCAGTGATAGTGCGAAACAAATCCATTGTGTATAAGCTCGTACATATTACCTTCAAGGTCGGAAGTTATAAGGGTTGTAAGCCAACCGGGTGCACTTTCGTCCCAGAAGTTTCTGAGCAGTAATAAAAATCTGTTACCGCTTGGGTTAAAGGTAATGTGATTTATAAGGAATTTTGCATCAGGATACACTTCGTTTGGAAATGCTTTTAGCATTTGTGCAATTGAAAGTATAAGCTTACTTTTGCCCGTTTCCATATCTACAAGGTATACACCGTCGTCATCGGGCTGAGGAACATCATACCATTTGTCTTTAACATCGGAATATCCGTAGCCGGGGCGGAAGTCGTAAATTCTGTTGAAGTTTACGGCAAGTCCAAGCTTGCCGTCAAGGGATACATTTGCACAGGCACGGTCTGTATATCTTTTTTCACCTGTTTTTAGATTGTGTATACAGGTTTGGTAGTCATATTCACCACCACGCACATTATAAAAAACCTCATCGTAATTTGCTTTGTTGTAGCTCATCAGCGCACCCTGCTGGAAATTCCACGCAGTAGTTTCCGCAAACTTTGTAAACTCCTTCGTTTCAAGGTCAATGTAGCCAAGCTCACAAACATCGTCCTTTGTTGGAAGTCTGTCCATAAATTTTACTCTGTTTGCAAGGTGGTATTTACCGTTTTCGTGGTACGCATTAAGGTCGTAATAACCAAAAAAGTAATAATATCCGTCATCAGGATTTATAACCCTTACAGGGAATTTTGCATCTAAGCATTTGCCGAAATTTTCGTGTTCCATTTTATTCACCTCTAAAAAATAATAGGATGATTTTATTATAGCATCATCCTATTAAAATTCAATATTTGCGTTTTTAAATGTTAATTATTTTATATATTATGTTAATTTCCTTCAAATCCTACAAGGAATCCACCGGGCTCTGCATAAAAACTGCAAAGTGCTCTGTTTTTTGTTATACCAATATTTGCGTTTGGAAATTCCGATACTATCATATCGCTTAAAGTATTTGCCGCCCCTTCATTTTCAGTATGTGAAATTATAACTTTTCCGCCATTATAGCCTGTTTTTTTCAGGTTTTCAAATATTATTTCAATGGCTTTCTTTTCTCCCCTTGGTTTGTTGGTGGGCTCTAAAGTACCCTCGTCGCTTGCCTTGCCCACAAGGCGTATACCTAAAATACCTGTAATTTTTGCAACAGCAGGGCTGACACGTCCGTTATTTGCAAAATTCTTGAGGGATTCAAGAGAAAAATAAAGATGTGTATGCTTGCAGTATTCCGTAATTTTTTCACATATGCTTTCATATTCTTCGCCTGATAAAATAAGCTCTTCAAGCTTTTCTATTATAAGTGTAATTTCAGGACCGGCGGAAAGAGTATCTATAACAAAAACTTTTTTATCGGGATTTTCGCTTTCAAAAACGTTTTTTGCAAGCATTGCAGCATTGTAGCTTCCCGAAAGGTTGCTTGTTATGGTTGTGCAAAAAATTCTGTCTGCATCCCCGAAAGCCTCTATGTATTCGTCAGGGGAAGGACAAGAGGTTGTGGATTTTGTCTTTATACGCTTTAAATGACTTGTCATTTCTTCTATGTTTACGTTTTCGTCGTCAACATATTCTATATCTTCAACCCTTATCTTCATCGGTACGGATGAAAGGCTCAGAACATCCGATTTTAAAATATTTGCCGATGAATCCGTAACTATTTTATAATTCATTTTTTCACCTTCTGCATTTTTGGAATCTTGTAATCGGGTTTTGAATAACCGATTACCAAGAATATTATAACTGCATATGGAATTTTTGTCAATATATTATTGACATAAAGGGCGATGAGTAGTAAAATGTATTTATGAAAACTTCAGATAAATCCAATATTACGGAAACTATAAAGTCTTTCAGATTACCAAGATTTCACGAGCTTCCGGATGTTGGGCTATATTTAGACCAGACAACTAAATATATTAACGGTTTTATTTCACCTTTAGGGTGGGAAATAACAGGCTCTATGATAAGCAATTATGTAAAGAAAGGATTAATTTCAAATCCTGTGAAAAAGCAGTACAGCGCTCTGCAGATTGCATATCTGTTTTTTATTGCCATTGCGAAAAATGCTCTTTCTATGGAAAATATAAAAAAATTGCTGGATATTCAAAAGGAGCTGTATGAACCTCAGGTTGCATATGACTATTTTTGTACGGAACTTGAAAATATGCTTCTTAACATCTTCGGAATTTCCGATAAGGTGAAGGAAGTAGGTGTGACTAATTCCGAAGAAAAACAGATGTGCAGAGGTCTTATTATTGCGGTTGTGCATATTGTTCATCTTAAAACATATTTTGAAAAAATAGATAGTGATGAATAGTTTTGTGATAATATTGCACAATTACTTTTTAATTTAATTGCTTTTTATATGTATTTTATTCAAATATATATTAAAAACAAAAAAATAGTTGCATAATTATACAAAAAGCGATATAATAAATGCATAAATAATCAATACGAGGTGTATAAAAATGAACAAGAAAGATATTAAAAAGGTTGTACTTGCCTATTCAGGCGGTCTTGATACATCTATCATTATTCCATGGCTTAAGGAAAACTACAACAACTGTGAAGTTATAGCTGTATCCGGCAACGTTGGTCAGGCAGACGAGCTTGACGGTTTGGAAGAAAAAGCTTTAAAGACAGGTGCTTCAAAGCTTTACATAGAAGATTTAACAGAAGAATTTGTTAATGACTATATTATCCCTACTGTAAAAGCAGGTGCTAAGTATGAAGAATATATGCTTGGTACATCTTTTGCACGTCCTATCATTGCAAAGAGAATTGTTGAAATTGCAAAGGCGGAAGGCGCAGACGCTATCTGCCACGGTTGCACAGGTAAGGGTAATGACCAGGTACGTTTTGAACTTGCTATTAAGGCTTTTGCTCCTGATATGCACATTATTGCTCCATGGCGTGAATGGGATATCAAATCCCGTGAGGAAGAAATTGAATATGCAGAAGCTCATAATGTTCCTCTTAAAATCAGCCGTGAAACAAACTATTCAAAGGATAAAAATATGTGGCATCTTTCACACGAAGGTCTTGACCTTGAAGATGCAGGCAACGAACCAATGTATGAAAAGGAAGGCTTCCTTGAAATGGGCGTTTCTCCAATTCAGGCTCCTGACAAGCCAACATATATTACACTTGATTTTGTTGAAGGTGTTCCTGTTGCTCTTAATGATGAAAAAATGTCTGCAAAGGAAATTATCCTTAAGCTTAACGAAATCGGCGGTGCCAACGGTATAGGTCTTCTTGATATTATCGAAAACCGTCTTGTTGGTATGAAATGCCGTGGCGTTTATGAAACTCCGGGCGGTGCAATACTTTACTTTGCACACGATTATCTTGAAACAATGTGTCTTGACAAATACGTAATGCACAAAAAGCAGGAGCTTGCTATTACATTTGCAGACCTTGTATACAACGGTCAGTGGTTCTCACCTCTACGTGAAGCTTTGTCAGCTTTCGTTGACAAAACTCAGGAAAATGTTACAGGTAAGGTTAAAATTAAACTTTACAAGGGTAATATGATTAAGGCAGGCGTATGGAGTGACTATTCATTGTATTCAGAAGAGCTTGCTACTTTTGATGAAGATGAAATTTACAACCAGTACGATGCTGAAGGCTTTATCAACCTGTTTGGTTTGCCTACAAAGGTTCAGGCACAGGTTAATCAGAAAAACGGAAAATTAAAATAATACGGTTTAAAAAAATGTCCAGACCGCATAAAGCAAAGATTTTATAACTCCAAATAGTGAAAAATCTGCTTGATTATTACGCAAAAATTATAAATAGGTACAAGGCGGATAAATCCGCCTTGTTTTTATGCTTTATGCTATAAACAAACTTCACCTCTCGCTGTATCTATATACAGCTTCGGGTTACCCCTGCGGGTTCAGTTTGTTCATTCTGAACTATTTTTTTACAACCTTTGAAAGCATTGAATGGAGGATTTTTTTATGGACAAAATGTGGGCAGGTCGTTTCGACAAGGCTCTTGACAAAACAGCGGATGACTTTAATTCATCACTTCGTTTTGACTGCAAAATGTACAGTCAGGACATTAAAGGTTCTATGGCACATGCAACAATGCTTGCGGCACAGGGTATAATTACAGATGCCGACCGTGATGCAATTATTGACGGCTTGCAGTCTATACTTGATGACATAAATTCAGGAAAGCTTACATTCGATATGGAGGCGGAGGATATACATATGTTTGTGGAATCCGAGCTTACAAAGAGAATTGGTGACACAGGTAAGCGTCTGCACACAGCACGCAGCCGTAATGACCAGGTTGCTCTTGACATAAGAATGTATCTTCGTGATGAAACAAATGAAATTATTGAGCTTTTGAAAAAGCTTATTGAGGTTGTTACCAACAAAGCTGAAGAGTATAAGGATGCAATTATGCCGGGCTACACTCATTTGCAAAGAGCACAGCCCATAACCTTTGCTCATCATCTTCTTGCATACGGTATGATGTTTTCAAGGGATATTTCAAGACTAAAAGATGCACTTGCAAGAATGAATTATTCACCTCTGGGAAGCTGTGCACTTTCGGGCACAACATACAATACAGACCGTTATATGGTGGCTGAAAAATTGGGCTTTGACGGTATTACACTAAACAGCATCGACGGTGTTTCCGACCGTGATTTCTGCATAGAGCTTATGAGCGCATATTCAACGGCTATGATGCACCTTTCAAGATTTTCTGAAGAAATTATTCTTTGGGCATCATGGGAATTTAAATATATTGAGCTTGATGATTCCTACACAACAGGCTCAAGCATTATGCCACAAAAGAAAAATCCCGATATGGCGGAATTGGTAAGAGGCAAAACAGGCAGAGTTTACGGTAACCTGATGGCTACTCTTACAATGCTTAAGGGTCTTCCGCTTGCATATAACAAGGATATGCAGGAAGATAAGGAAGCAATTTTCGACAGCATTGAAACACTAAAAATGTGCCTTGATGTATTCACACCTATGATAGACACAATGAAGGCTATTCCCGAAAACATGTACGCCGCTGCACAAAAGGGCTTTATAAATGCAACAGACCTTGCGGATTACCTTGTTAAAAAGGGGTTGCCTTTCCGAAGTGCATACAAAATTGTAGGTACAATAGTTGGTGACTGTATTAAGAAGGGCATAGTTTTAGAAACAATGCCTCTTGATGAATATAAAAAACAAAGCGAGCTTTTCGATGAGGATTTGTTTGAAGAAATTTCACTTAAAACCTGTGTGGAAAAACGTATTTCCGCAGGCGGTACAGGTATTGATTCAGTAAATGAACAAATCAAGTATTTAAAAGAATATATTAAATAATGGGGATGTAAAATAAAGCGCAGACCGCTTATAGGAGTCATTACTTAACTTCTATAGTATCAAAATGACAGTAAACACTAAAAATATGTAGAAATCTGCAAAAATTGCAGATTTCTTTTTTTACCTATAAGCTACAAGCGAACCTCACCCGAGCCGTACCGTCGTACTGTCTCGGGTCACCCCTTCGGTTCGGTTCGCTTATTCTGCATCTTATTTTCCTATCCCCAAAAGGGTGTAAATTAGCGAAAATTTATATATCAAGAAAACGCTTTTTGTATTCCGAGGGTGTACATAAAATATATTTTCTGAAAACCTTATTAAAGTATGATTGAGATGAAAATCCTACTGATGAAGAAACCTGAAAGATTGAAATACCTGATTTTAAAAGTGTTTTGGCATTTTCAACTCTTACAAAGTTCAGGTAGTCCATAATGGTTTTATTTGTAGCAATTTTAAAAATTTTACAAATGTAATTTTTGTTCATATGTAATACGTTACTTATGTCATCAAGAGAAATGATGGAGGCGTAATTTTTTTCGATATATTCAACTATCGGCATAATCCGCTGAATGTTTTTTTCATACAAAGATTCCAATTTGTAATCATTTATAAGACCGGTTCTGTATAAAAGGGCAATTATTTCCAGTTTTTTAGCTGTTATTACATAGTCGTGGGCTATTTCAGCTTTTTTGTGTTCGCTGTATATAGTTGTTATAAGGTCAACTAAAATTGCAGTATTTTTATCACCTGCTTTAAAAACGTAATATGGCACATTTTTTTGCTCGATAAAATGTGAAAGACACTTTGCGTTTTCGGGAACTTTCATAATATTATCGAATTGAAGCATTACACATTCCACAGTATGGTCTGTTGTTGATTCTGTGGAATGGGGAGTTCTGCTGTTGAAGAAAATAATTTCCCCTTCATTTACATAAATACTATCCTTGTCTGTGTGACACAAGTAACCGCCTTGCAGTATATACAAAAACTCTAAACTTGAATGAAAATGCATTTTAGAGTATACGGTTTTGCTGTTGGACAGATTAGAAGAAATATTAATACTTGAATTAGGATTGTTGTGTACAACCTTTTGACGGTATATAATAATCACATCCTCAAGGTGAATATTTTACAAAATTTAACTAATATATATGTAGACGCAGAATGAACAATTCAGTATAATTATTATAGCATATAATATATTTGCTTTCAAGAAAAAATATTCCAAAGGTGAAAATTTTACCAAAAAGAAAGGAAATAAAAAATGACACTATATGATAAAGTTCAGGAAAACTGCACATACGGACATTTTAATACTGACGAAAGTGCCTCATATACACTCAGTGCAGGTGATAAACTGAAAGGACCTTGGTATTACGTCTATACAAACAGAAAAATTCTTTTGTATGTTGACCAGAACGGACCTGTTAAAGTTCAGTATCAACCTCCAAATGGTATTTTGCTAATCAAACGTGAAATAGGGGAAACCCAAAGTAAATGGCAGGTGTGGGTACAGTCGGATGATCTTAATTTTGGTGTTCCCGTAAGTAATTTTTGTTCACCAAACTTGCGTTATGACCTGCCAAAGCCAAAACACACCGCCAAATGGACACCTGAAAAGGCTGTTTATACCGCAGAGTACGATAATGCGGATATAATAACGGAAATCTTTGTTCCGTCGGATAAAGCAACTGTATGTATGAAAACAACCATTGTGAATAAGAGCAAAAAGAAAATGGATTTTTGTGTAACACCGGCTGTTTTTCCATACATTAATATTCCTCAGATGGTGGCTTGGGACCTTCCAGAATGGTATCTGTCAACGAAGATAAAGAGAATGGATAATATGCTGACATTTCACGGGCAGATGACTTCTCCCGAGCAATGTAAGGAATTGAATCGCTCGGTTACCTTTAATGTGGATTATGATGAAAACGCACAAATTGAACTTAGTATGGCGGAATTTTGCAATGGCGGAAATTTCTTTTTTCCACAAAAAGTTATTGATGGAGAAAACCTGTCCATAAGTATGGCAGATGCTGATTCCCAAGGCTTCGGTTCAAAACAGTCTGTTTATGCAACAAGATATAAATTCACTCTTGAACCGGGAAGTCAGAAAACTCTTACACAGGTTATGACCGTTCAGGAGGATGTTTCATATAACGAAAAAGAAAATCTTTTTGAAAAAACATATTTTGATGAAACACTTTACGAAAAAAATGTAGAAAATACGAAAAAATACTACAACGACCTATTCAACAAGCAAAAAATCAAAACTAAAAATCCACTTTATGATAGTTTTATAAACTCATTTACACCACTGCAAATGATGTGGGTAGGCTCCCTTGACAGAGGCTGGCCTTCATCAATGAGGGGAATAAGAGATGCAAGCCAGGACTTTATGGGAATTTTGCCTCTTGATACACAGTGGACAAGAGAAACTATAATAGATATGTTTTTGCATCAGCAAAAAGACGGATGGATGCCAAGGCAGATAAGTACTGTTTCAAGAGAAGCACCTCACGATATGCGTTATTACTGTGACGGTGGAGCATTTTTACTTGAACTGATTCACGAATATATGACCTTTACCCGTGATACATCTATTCTTGACGAAAAGGTTATGTGGCTTGACAGTGATGAAAGCTCTACTGTTTTGGAGCATATCGAACAATGTACCCAGTTCTATCTTGAAAAGTGCAATATAGGCGAACACGGTCTTTGTAAGGTATGGTACGGCGATTGGTGGGACCCAATGGATAAAATCGGTACGGATGGTATAGGTGAAAGTGTTACTGTAACAGCACAGATGATTTTAAATCTTAAAAATCTTTCCGATATGTACAGATGGCTTTATAAAACCAAAAAGGCTGATAAAAGATACATTGAGTTAGCCGATAAATACCTTGATGAAAGGGATAAATTTATAGAAAACACTATTAAATATGCCTATAATAAAGACGGGTTCTTTAACGGCTACTTTAATGATAACAGAAAATGGCTTCTTTCCGATAAAGATCCTGACGGAGAAAAAAGAATTTATCTTGTGTCAAATGCGTGGGCACTCATTGCAGGTTTTGCAACAAAGGAGATGCAAAAGAGCGTTATTGAAAATATAGAAAGAGAAAGCTTTGGGCGAGTTGGCTACAACACAACCAGTAAGGGCTTTCCTGTGTACATTGACAAGGCAGGAAGAAAGGGTAACGGAACCGCGCCCGGTACAGCTTCATATAATCACGCACAGAGCTTTTGGGTACGTGCCCTGTGTGAATGTGGTGATGCCGAAAAGGCATATAAGGCAACAAGATATATTCTGCCTATAGAAGAGGAATATGCACCTGTTGAAAAAACTATGATTCCACCCTATGCAATTACAAATATGTACAGTAACAGTGACAGATTTTTGAAAAGGGGCGGATTCCAATTCCTGTCAGGAACAGTTTCCTATGTCCTGAGAACTGTTTATAATTTCTTTTTCGGAATTACATATACCTATGACGGACTGCTTCTTAAACCTTGTATTCCAAGTGCTTTTGGAGATTGTCAGGCAGAATTTACATATCTGGGAAAGAATTTTGAAATTGAGTACAAAAAATCTCAAGACGGAAAGCAGATGGTTATGTTTAATGATGAAAATTGGGATTTCAAAGTAGATGACAGCGGAAAAATGGTAGCCTTTTTCCCGGATGAGAATTTAAAAGATAATAATAAAATTGTGGTTGTTTATTAAATAAAAACTCTCGCTCACATATGATGTGTACTACAAAGGACAGTAACTTAATTTGGTTGCTGTCTTTTGTTTTATTCCGCTGTCCGCGGGGGAGTTACTTTTTGCTCCGTCAAAAAGTAACCAAAAAAACGGCGCCGGGACGTTCAGTCAACATTTTGTACGAAAAATTTTCTTAAAATTGTCGGCGGGGCTATACGCAAACCCTTTGCGCGAGCCCCTTAAATTGCACATCAGCAGAGGGAAATGATATGTGCAATTTTCCAACAATTTTTTCAAAAATTTTTCTACAAACTGTAATCGCTCACTCTACGGCGTATTGGCTTATGGGAAACTTTGTGCTCATCAGTGGCACATACTTTCCCACGAAAAAAACAAGTCTGTGGCGGAGGTTTAGAAAATGTATGCGAAAGTGCAGTAATTGTGCCGTAAAACCGCACGCATCATTTCCCTCTGC
>JAZQIO010000045.1:0-9430 GCA_045541135.1 Clostridia bacterium | reverse complement strand
TTCTTAGCCCATTCGTCAGAAAGTGTACCGCCGTGGCAGTATTTAGGTACAGACTGCATCATAGCACGAATTCTCTCATCTGCAAAGTCATTTTCCAAAGCCTTGTACATTTCATCCCAGGAAAGGACCTTTTCATTTTCAATACGTGTCTGAAGTGCACCAAAGGAATCTGCAACAACTGCAAGACCTGCACCGTCTACACCTATCGTATAAATTTCCGCACATTTTGAAATATCCTCACCCTTTTCAATGGAATTGTGCATTAAAAGGTTCATTACAAGCTCAGGCGTAACCTCCCATTGGTGGTCAAGGTGATGATTAACACCCTGTGCAGTAACGTCTATTGCTGTTACAAGATGCTTTTTGTATATTTCAAAAAGCTTTTCTGTGGACTTTTCTTCCATATCCTTCATTTCCAGAAGTGCCACTTCAAAAACCTTGGCAATATTTATTTTAACGGTGTCATTCATAGGAAATTCCTTGCCCGGTACACACATCCAGTTACAGCCTACGGCAATTCTTTCTCTTGCAGTCTTTTTGTCCACACCGTTTTTCATATAGCCTTCTGCAAGTGTCTTGTCATTACAGAATCTTGGCCAGCCGTGTTTGTTTTTCAAAAGATAGTAAACAGCCTTTTTCAAAAATTCCTTATCACAGTTTTCGTGTACACGGACTGTAAGATTACAGGATATATTTATACTGTCTGCCGCTTCCAAAATCAGATACGATAAGTGATTTGTCATATCCTTATCTTTTTCATCAACACCTGAAATCTGGTAATAATGAGGGTCTATAAGCAGTAAGTTTGCAATTAAAAACTTTGCTGTTTCATCATCTAAAATACCGTCCTTAATATCCTTTTCATAAAATGGATACAGCAAAACATCAAGCTGAAAGCCTGCACCGTCACGGGTGTATATTCGTGATGCACAGTTAAAAAATGCAGTCCATTGGCAAGCCTGCTGAAAAGTCTTTGGTGCACCGTATTCCACAGCCTTGCAGGTTTCAAGCATTTTTTCAAGATTAGCCTTTATTTCAGGTCGTTCCTCTGTTAAAAGCATTTCCTCTATTTTTTCAATATGTCTTTTTACAAAGTCAATTATTGCAAGTAAAACCTTTTCTTCCGCATCATAAAAATCCTTTTTATCGGGATTAATTTCACGGTACTTTTTAATTTTTTCCAAAAGTCCACCAAAGCCCAACTGAAAGCCTATTGAATAGTCACAGGCAAAATGGGCATCACCGTCTATACCCGTTTGAATATTGTACTTTGCCTGAAGTGGCTTTAAGTGGTCGTAGGGGAAACGCTGTTCGTCCCACCTTTTGCTCCACTGGTCTGTTGCAGAGCTCATAAGCTCCATAATTTTAGGTCGTTTTTTAAGCCAGTTTGGCAGATAGTGAACGTCCCCACGGTAATTTACAAGCATATCACGCCATCTTCCGCAAAGCATTTCCATTGGGTCAACATAGGGCTCGTGAGCATTAATAACACGGCAGAAATTTTCTGCCATACCGTCAAAGCCGTAAAAGCTTCCGTTAGAGCTGTTGTACCAGGGTTCAACCTCGTAATCTTTTGAAATCGGCACTGTGCCGAAATCGTCAAGGTCAGTATAGCCGTTTTGTTCACGTTTTTCAAGCGTATGTTTAATTTTTGTATCTCGCATAGCTTTTAATCTGTCAGCGTATGAAAGCATATTTTTCTACCTCCTCCATATATTCCCTTGAAGGTACATTAAAGCTTTTTTCATTTTCACCCAAGGCAATGCGTTTAGACTCACCAAGCGGGTGATAAGGCAAAAGCTCGTACTGTATAACATTTTTAAGGCTCTTTGCAAATTCTGATATTTTATCTGTTTCCTGATTAATTTCTTCAATTACGGGAGTACGCATAATTATAGGAATATCAAGACTGTCAAGCATTTTAAAATGCTCTTTAATCTGCTCGTTTCCGACACCTGTATACTGTTTATGTAAATTGTTATCCCATATTTTAAGGTCTGCCATAACTAAATCCATTTTACGTAAAACATCTTCATTAAAGTAAATCAGCGAGGTTTCCACACCACAGTGTATGTTTTCCCTTTTGCAAAGGTCTGTTATTTTGCTTAAAAATTCTGCCTGTGCAAATGGCTCACCCCCCGAAAAGGTAACACCGCCCTTTTCGCCGTAATAAGGCTTATCCTGTAAAATTTGTGCAAAAAGCTCTTCTGTGCCGTATTCCTTACCGCACAGCACCCTTGCACCTGCGTAGCATCCTTTGTGACACTGTCCGCAGCCTATACATTTTTCAGGATAAAACATAGTCTGTTTTTCAAAACTTATACATTCGGGATTGTGGCACCATTCGCACTTTAAGGGGCAACCCTTAAAAAATACTGTGGTGCGTACCCCCGGTCCGTCGTGGGTTGAACAACGCTGTATGTCTGCAATTAAGCCTTTATTCACTGATTTTTTCCTCTTTTCCGCTTTTGGAGCTTTGTATACAGGTATCCAAAAGTGCCATAACCTCCATATTTGCATCAAGTGTAAGCATTGGGTGAATGTCCTCACCATTTACAATGTGATTAGCATACTGGTATGGCATATTTTTATATTTATCCTCAAAAGTAATTTCGGGTATTTCCACTTCATTACCGTATATGTCGTAAGCCTTTACATCAGGTTCATTTTCCGCACCGCCTGTGCACATTATAACCCCCTGTGTGCACAGCACCATTGGACCTGACGGAATTACTGCACGTGGTGTTGTCCAGGTGCCTTCTATAACAGACATTTTGCCGTCATATTTTATAATGGATGCAAAGTTATCCTCTGTATCACCAAAAGGTGTGTTTAAATTTGCACCGTAGGAAAGTACACCCTTTGCACCGCTACCCATAAACCATTTAGAGAAAAAGCAACCGTAACAGCATATATCAAGGAATACTCCTCCACCGTGATTTATCTGATGCCACCATGTTTTAGAGCGTTGTTCGTCTGTCATTTCCTCGGCATTTTCTGTAACTCCCCTGTGCTTTGCACCCTTACCTAAAGGACCTGTATGACCGTTTATGTAACGTAGTTTTATAGGTTCACCAACCAATTTTAAGTCAAGTGCATTTTTCATTTTAAGAACGTACGGACGCCATACCACAGGCCAGTTTACAACGGCTTCAATGCCGTATTTATCAACACTTGCCTTAATTTTTTTAGCCTCGTCATAGCTTACTGCAATGGGCTTTTCAATGCAAACATTTATTTTGCGTTTTGCACATTCTTCCACCACTTCGGGCTTTTGACAGTTTTCCGTTAAAATAAATGCAATGTCAGGCTTTACCTCAGCAAGCATTTTTGTGTAGTCCTCATACACATTACTGCAATAATTTTCCTTTACGTTTTTTAAATTCCAAAGTGGTGTGTAGCGAAGCTCGGGAATAGCCTCTACATCTGACGGCACATCCGAAACCGCAACCAATTCCATATTTGGATTTTCGCTTATATAAAGCGCCACCTCATTAACGTGCATGTGTGAAAAGCCTATAATTACCGCCTTAATCATTTAAACAACTCCTTTTTACTGGATAGTTGATAATTATTAATTATCAATTCCAAAGAGCTTACAGCTCTTTAACACTTACTTCTCTTCCAAGCTCAGCTGATTTATAGAAGCATTCAATCGCCTTTGTAACTTCAAGGTTCTGATGCTTTTTAATTAAATATTCTTCCTTGCCTGCAAGGGTATTTATAATATTTCTGTACATATAACGGTGCTGTTCAAAGGCTACTCCCTTGTATTCACCGTTGTCAAACCATTTAAGGTCACATTCTGACTGGTATCTGCCTATATTTTTATAAAGCTTTTCCTTATTAACGGAAAGTCCGCCCTTGTCACCGCAGATAACCATATCCAAATTTGTTGTAGGCAAATTAAGTGCCCATGAAAACTTAAAGTTTACGGTCATACCACCCTCAAGACGCATAAAGCCTGTTGCAAATTCTTCTACATTAAATTCTTCCGGCTTATAAGGTCTTGGTGTAAATGTACCTGTGTATGCCCCGCTTTCCGCAATACTTAAAAGTACATCTTCACCCTGCTTTGCAATTTTGTTGTAAGCACTGCCTGAAACAGCCTCTACCTTTTTATCACCAACAATCCACAAAAGTGAATCAATAAGGTGAACACCCAAATCACAGAAAGGTCCGCCAAAGTTATGCTCCTTCATATGGAACATACCCCAGGTTGGAATACCTATTCTTCTTATAAACTCTATATCCGAAAAATATACATCACCAAGCTCACCGCTTTCCACTAAAGCCTTTGAGTGCTGCATATAGTTTCGCCATCTCATACACTGGCAGGGGAAAAGCATTTTACCGCATTCTTCCGCAGTTGCCCATATTTCCTCCGCATCCTTTAAGGTAAGTGCCATAGGTTTTTCGCAGGCAACATGTGCACCTGCCTTAAGTGCCGCTATTGTCCATTCCTTGTGGTGTACGTTTGGTGTACAAACTGCCACAAAGTCGGGACTTAATTCATAAAGCATCTGCAGTGGGTCGGTGTACCAGTTAGGTACATTGTGTCTTTTTGCAGTTTCCTCTGCCGCCTCACGGCGAATGTCTGCAACACCTACAACTTCTACCAAGCCTTCTTCTCTTAACATATTAAGCGCAGGGAAATGTGCACTGTTTGCAATCATCCCCGTGCCGATTACTGCTACTCTTAATTTATTCATAATTTTTGACCTCCTCTGATTTTCCGCTTTCGCAGGAGCGTATACCTGCATCCAAAGCCGCCATAGCCTTAATGTTAAAATCTGCAGTTATCATTTCAAAAAGTGGTGTGCCCTTTAAAATAAAGTTAATAACATTAAGTGCAAGATTATCTTCAATTTCCGATACATCATAAACTGCATCAGGTGCAGGTGACGGCTTGTATGGCAAAAATGTTTTATAAACCTTTACCTTTGTGTCAAAACGGTCTGCCACTATAACACCCTTGCTTCCGTAAACAATGGGTCCTGTTGGAATTTCACCGTTGCTTAAAGTAGACCAGGAGCCCTCCAAAAAGCCCACACAGCTTCCAAAGTCAAGGGTAAATGCTGAATAATCCTCAACCTCTGCAAAGGGTATTAAAAAGTTTTTCTTTATTCCGTATACACTTTCCGCCCTTTTACCTGCAAGCCAGGTTGTAAGCACACATCCGTAGCAGGCGTAGTCCAAAATTGCACCGCCGCCCTTTTCCTTTTTGTACCACCACTGGTCTGCAAGCTCGCTTCGGTCATCCACCTTATCGGAGTATGGACCAAAGGTTGCAGGACTTCTGTACTGAACACGCAGGATGTCGCCAACCTCTCCGCCATCGGCAAGCTCTTTTAACTTGCGAAATGTGGGAAACCAGGCAACAGGCCAGTTAATCATAAGCTGTGCCTTGCTTTTTTTATGTGCATTATACATTCTTGCGGCGTGCTCCATATTAAGTGCCATAGGCTTTTCAACCAATGAGTGAATATTCATTGCAAGTATTTCTTCACACAAATCGGCATAGTCGCTGACCTCTGCACAGATAATCGCCAGGTCAATATTCTGTTTTAAAAGTTCTTTGTAATCCTCCCAAACTTTAATTTCAATATTCTTAGGAAAATTAAGCTGTTTTTTTATTTCAATATCTTCGGGGTTGTGGACAGGGTAGTCTGCCGCACCTACAATCTCACACATATCGGGATATTTGTTAAAAGCCTCTGCATTATTTGCAACGTGAGTATTGCCAAGCCCGATGAATGCAATTCTTACTTTATTCAATGCTAAACCCCCTTAAAATGTAGTTTCTAAAGCTATTGTTTTTCCCGTTTCAATAGCTTCGGGGATTTTACACATTATTTCTAAAACGTGTCTTGCGTGCTGTGGTGAAAGTACAGGCTCACTTTCCTGTTCAACAGCCTCTATAATATCACGCAGGCAACAGCACTGGCTAATCATTTTAGTCTGCTGTTTTACCCATTCCATAGGTTCAATCCAACCGCGTATTCCTCTTTCGGGGAAGTCCACAAACACTTCGGGAATTGGGTTTGTCTGGTACGGCTTTGTAAATGAAATTGTTCCGTTTTCGCCAAATATTTCAAGCTGTGGTGCACGGGAAGCCTTCTGTGAAAAGCCTGTGTCTACAACAGCCATTTTTCCCTCACCGTAGTCAAGTGTTATAACATACTGGTCGGGTAACATATCTGTTTTAATCTTTTTTCCGTCAAACGCACCTGAACGTACTGTACGAAGGGGCATTGTAGTTTTTGCCATGCAGGCAACTGCCTTTGCAGGACCGAATATTGTTGTAACAATCTGCAAACCGTGTACACCCATATCTACAAGTGCACCTGCACCCTCTTCAAAAAACCATGTAGGGTCAACATTTCTGTATTGGAAGTATTCGGGTCCTCCGTGGGAAAGGTTACATTTTGCATAGTATGGTCTTCCAATAGTACCGTCAGCCATCATCTGCTTTGCTATTGCAATGTCATATCTCATAGGATGAACGGGAACACATGAAAATTTAACGCCCATTTTCTTTGCAAGTTCAATTTGTTCTGTAAGCATTTCAACATTCGGTGCCGCAGGCTTTTGAGAAATAAGATGCTTGCCTGCACCTAAAATTTTCATATTAACCTCGTGATGAGCCTGAATTGATGTAACATCTATTGCAATATCAAAATCGCATTTTTCCAAAAGCTCATCAACGCTTGCATACCAGCTTGGCACATTAAATTTTTCCGCATATTCCATTGCACGCTCAGGAATAATGTCCACAACTGCAACACACTTTGCATTTGCCTCTAACTCTATATGGGGCAAATACTGATTTTTAGCAAAATTACCGCAGCCAATAACTGCAACTTTCCATAATTTACTCATACTATCACCTCATAAAAATTTTGTAACTATATTTACATTTTAAATTTTTATGCTATAATAGTAAATAAATTATATGCACATATTTGTGCACTATATTAACATAGGTGATATTATGTACTACTTTGAGCTTAAAGAATTTCCAAGTATAAACCGTATGTATTCCGTAACCCGAAACACATTGTGGCAAATAAGCGAAAAGGAAAATATGCTTATTCTGGTTACAGAGGGCAAATGCAACTTTGAATGTGACGGAGAAAATACTGTTGCAAAAAGCGGGGATTTAATTTTTATACCTGCAAACACCCCATATATACGAAGTAATATAGAGGGTAAAATGTGCACAATGACATACATTCATTTTACGGGAAGCTTTACCCCCCTGTCCGTAAGCAGGAATGAATTTGAAAAATCCGTTAAAGACACCGTAAAGCAAATTGACGAAAATATATTAAACGGTGAAAACGATATTAATTATCCACACACAATATATTTAAGCTTTAAAAATACTGTGGATTTACCTGCTATGAAAGAGCTGTTCCACACATTAAACAGTCATTTTTCAAGCAGACTTTTTATGTGGAATACCCACGCCTCTGCTTGCCTTTGCACAATTCTTGCAACACTTTCACAGCTTACGGTTGATAATATGCTTGCAGACACAAAGCTTTCGGAAGCTCCCGAAATTCCACACAACTTAAAAACTGCCATAGCATATATTAACAGAAATTATTCTCAGCCCATAAGCCTTAACGACCTTGCAAAGCACTGCAGAGTTTCAAAGCAACAGATGATACGCTATTTTAAAAAGGCTTTTAATCAGACTCCTGCAAACTACATAATTCAGTATAAAATCACAAAGGCAAAGGAATTTTTATTCCGAAGTCCCGACCTTACAATAAAGGAAATTTCCGCAGAGCTTGGCTTTGATAATCAGCACTATTTTACAAGGCTTTTTAAAAAGCATACAGGGGAAACCCCAACACATTACCGTTACCGCACGGTAAATTACAGCTTACTTGCAAATTCCTCTTTGCCTGAGGATGCCGACTTGTAGAAAAGCTCAAGTATTGTTGCAACATTTATAGTTTCTTCGGGAGTAACCGCAGGTTGCTCCTTTCCCTTTAATACCCCAAGTAAATTTTCAACTATGTAAATATGCCCGGGAAATGCCACATCGTATGGGCAGGGTATTTGTTCTATTGTTTCTTCCCCGTCTTCACCGAAAAGTATTTTACCATTTACGGTATCTATGCCGTAGTCCTTACCTACAAGCACAATGTCAGAAGCTTCGGGCATATTTGTTGCCCAGGCAACCTTAAAGGAAACTGTTGCTCCGTTTTCAAAATAAAGAGTGCCTGTTGAAAAGTCTTCAACATCCATTTCTTCGGGATTAAATATCCTTGCATTGTCAACACTCCCCGTACGTGCGCCACTGCCAACAAGTGAGCCAATTTCATATTTGTGGTTTTGCATTGCAATACCCTTAACAGACTTTATCTTCGGATTACCCATAAGCCAAATAAGGGCATCAAGTATATGTACACCAATGTCTACAAATGCACCGCCACAGCTAATTTTACCAATGTGGAAAGTCCCCCATGTGGGAATACCGCGTCTGCGGATTCGAGAAAGTTCACCGTAGTAAATACCTTCACAGCCTTTTTTGTCAATATACTCTTTAGCCGCCAAACGGTCAGGTGTATAGCGCATAGACTGACAAGCCATTAAAAGCTTACCCTGTTTTTTAGCATATTCAAACATTTCCTCTGCATCTGCTTTTGTAAAAGCAAGTGGCTTTTCACAAAGCACGTTGCAACCCATTGATAGTGCAAGCATAGTATATTCTTTATGAAAACAGTTAGGCACACAAACGGAAACAACATCGGGCTTTTCAACCTTTAACATTTCCTCCGCATCTGTATAATAATGTGCAATACCGTGTTTTTCTGCCGTATCCTTTGCAGATTTTTCGTTAATATCGCACACAGCAACAATTTCAAATTCATCATCAAAATGCCTGTATGCAGGAATGTGTGCGGAATTTGTAATCATTCCACAACTTATAATACAAACTTTAAACATAAAAAACCTCCGTTTTTTAATTAATAATTAATAATGATTAATGAATAATTATTGTGGGGACTGTAAAAAACTTGTTTTTTTACAGTCCCTTGATTTTGTTTTAGAGGGGATAGGAAAAAATGTTTCAGAATGGACAAACCGAACCGAAGGGGTGACCCGAGACAGTACGATGGTACGGCTCGGGGGAGGTTTGTTCATAGCAAGAAAAGATTAATTTTATGAAAAATCGAACAATTTCGATTTTTCTACCTTGTTTTCATAAATTTAATCCGATTATTTTATTGATAATATCTTGCTTTTTGTTTTTTCTTGCGTTCTGGACTTTTTTTACATTCCCTTCCTTCATTATTCATTATTAACTATTCATTATTCATTAAAAAGCCAAGCGTAGCTTGTTCTTTTTGAGTAGCCTTGTATTCAAGACCAATATAACCCTTATAATCAAGCTTTTTAATTTCTTTTAAAA
>JAZQIO010000044.1:0-24120 GCA_045541135.1 Clostridia bacterium | reverse complement strand
TAAGCGAAGTTTGATTGGAAACAGCCGACTGTTGATGCGTAATTTTAGGAGTCAGTGCGATAAGTTCGCATATGACGACGGCGACAATTTTAAGAAACTGACGAATTACGAGTTGCTGACCGAACGTCCCGGCGCCGATTTTTTGCTTACTTATTGCGGATGAGTCCAAATCTTTGATTTGGCGAACGAATCCCATGCATAGGATGTCCAAGAAAACGAGCATAAGCGACGTTTGATTGGAAACAGCCACCTGCTGTCGGAGCAAAAAGTAAGTCCTCCGCGGACAGCGGAAACAAAAGAAAAAGACAATAACTAATCAAGTTACTGTCCTTTAAAGTACACTCTATATACCAAAACTTTTTTACTGTACAAGCACATTATAATACTGTGATGTTTTTGTTGTTCCGTCTTCATAATAATACACAAAATGCAAATGACCCAATGTATCATTTTCAGAAAAGTCAATTTCCAAAGTAATTGGTATCTGTACAAAAGGGCCGTCAGCCCTTCCCACTTCTCTTTGGTACTGTTCCATATTCGTTCCTGCATCAGTAAAATAAGCCACTATTGATTTTGGCAAAGCGCCTACTCCCAGAGCCTCACCGGGAAAAACAGCCATTGTATGTTGAATCATATTATACCAACCGTCATCCCTTGGCAAAATCCATTCCTGCCCCGGAGTTCTTTTGTAAAAATATATACCGTGAGCTATTGAAGGTATTTGCTTTTCACAGGAACGCACAATCCAAATGCCCGTATCATCATTTCTGATTGGTTTGAAAAGCTCTACAATATATGTATTTCCGTTTACAATATATGTGGCACTGCAATCCTGTCCGCCACCGGAAAAAGCTACTATTCTTCCGCCTACAACATCTTCACCCTGAGCAGAAACCCACATCATAATTACCTGTTCGTAATCAAGTCGCCATGGAAAATGCCCCTCATCCACCATACGTTGCAAATCCTTTATTTCCGCATAGGAAAGTTCTTCGGCATTTTCAATTGCGGGAATTGATTTTTCCTTGGATTCATCAATCAGCTTAAAGGTTTCCTGAATATAATTTATCCCTGCATACAGTGATTCATATTCTATTGCAATGTCTATATCTTCTTTATCCCTGTCTACCCATATTGGATACTGAACGTCGGTGGGTCTTGCAACCACGTAGGCAAATTCCGCATTTCTCCATACAACAGTCATATTTCCATATACCCTCATAGCTTCATCAACGTTGGCATCTTCAATTCTGTAAACACTGAACAGTGTACCGGCAAACTCATATTTTTCTGCCGTTGCTTTGTGTTTAAAAACAATGACATTCTCGTTTTCTGCCGATTCGTCTAGTATATATTTTCCGCACCAGCCAAGAGGAATTTCAAACTTTATGTTCATTTTGTAGTTTTTATAAAGAAAACTTCCGCCTATGTCATAATCATTTGCATCTGCAAAAATATACCGTACATATTCATAGGGAATATATATAATATTTTCTTTAAGAATCGGTGCGTATTCCGTTTGTCTGCGGGCGCCACCCTGTCCCGAATAATAAATTTCTTTTACATCTGCGCTTACAGTATAATTTTCCGTAGCATCTTTTACATATATAACGTATTTTTCACCGTTGTTTTCAACTTTGTTCTCATTATTCAACTTTACCACAAGCTCCTCCAGTGGGAAATAAGCCATTTCCTTTTCCATAAAAGGCTTGTTTTTAAATGAAATAAGCTTTCCGTTATTTGTAAGCTTTACAGCTTCTTCCATGGCAGTATCCTTAAAATACATACCGCTAATAACACCACTTACAAAAACTGCACCTACCAGCACCAAAACTGCAACTGCTATAGATATCACTACTGTTTTTTTACTTATTTTTCTTCTGCTTTTTATCATTTCAAAGCGTTCTTTTAATGTTTTCTTTTCGCCTGTCATTTCAGTTGTAAGTGAATTTATCCTTGCAGTTTTTGAAGTAATCAGGGCAATAATCGTATCCACATATGCTACTACCTCTTCCTTTGACATATTGTCAACAACTGCAATGTCACAGGAAATTTCGCATTCCTTATTTATGGTGTTTCCAACCAGGTATATCACAGGATTAAACCAATGGATACATTTTACGATATTCAAAAACCATTTATACAATATATCATTTCTTTTAAGGTGTGTCATTTCGTGGGAAAACACGTTATACATCTGTTCATCTGTAAGTTTAGCTTCAGGCAGAAGTAAGGTTGGTTTTATTATACCTGTCATTAATGGTGAGGAAATGAATCCGCAAACCCGTGTAACAACCTTTCTTTTTGTATATTGTGTAATCTCTGAATAATAAATTATTTCAGAATTTTTTCTGACCCTCATTAAAAACATCACATATCCTAATGTTTTAAGTACAAGCATTACCACAACACCAATCAACCATATATATGCTATAACATCGGTCTTTTCAACCAAAAAATCTTTTATTGTTTCATAAGCAGATGGTTTAATTTCTTCAACATCCGCATATGTAACAGTATCTGCAATATCGGGCACTTCTGCAATTTCATTGTATTCCGACTTTGAAGTATCAGTATTTACAGTATAGGCAGATTTTTCGTTTACAATATGAATCTGTTCTGCATCGTTCTGCTGAATTGGTATTTTTACAGGCAAAATCATTACTACAAGTACAATAAGCCAAACATAATAATTCCACCCTGCAGAAAAAACTTTTTTTGTAACAGGCTTTATTAAAAATAAAATTAACGACAGCAAAGTTCCCATACAAGAGGTTATAAAAATAGCTTTAAAAACATTTGCAACCATATATATTCCCCCTATTCGTCAAATATAGAGCGTAAATCCCTGATATCATCTTCTGAAAGATTTTGTTCTTCAAACAGCGAAGCCGCAAAATCCTTTACCGAACCATTATACAAATTTTTAATCAGGCTTTTTGTCTGCATTTTTCTGTATTCTTTTGCCGTAATCAACGGTTTATAATAATACAATTTACCGTTTTTTTCTGCTGAAACGGCACCTTTTTCAACCAATCTTGTCAAAAATGTTGCTATTGTTGTTTTTTTCCACTTCTTATCCTCAACGGCTTTACCTATTTCAACAGATGTTATAGGTTCAGATGCTTCCCATAACACTTTCATTATTTCAAGTTCCGATTCTCCAATACTTATTTTTTTACACATAATACACCCTCCACTCATATTCTACATCTGTAGTTTATTATATTCTACCATTGTAGAATATAAATGTCAATAGTATATGCAAAAAAAGATATATCGCAAAAATGCAATATATCTTTTAATCAATTTTTAATTATAAAATTATTGTTGCCAACATCATTATAACAGGTATTGTTATAACAGAAAGCAATGTTGTAAAGGATACAGCCTGGGTTGAATATTCGGAATCCAGATTATAACGTACCGCAAAAAGTGTCGCAACTGCCGCAACGGGGCTTGCACTTGCCAGAATAAGCGGCATTGATATTATATCTTCCCAACCCAAAATTTTTAATGCAAACATTGTTATTATCGGCAAAATAAAAAGTCTTAAATGTGTTACCGCCCAAAGGGAACCGTTTTTCAAAGTTTGTTTTATATTAAGGTTTACAAGATATGTACCCAGAACAATCATAGGTATAGGCGTATTTATTGATGCCATAAATCCTACTGTTTTTCCGATAGGTGCAGGCAAGGTAATTTGTGTAACAAAAAGTGTTATACCGATAATTGCACCCAAAACACCGGGATTAAAAATTATCTTTTTCAAAGAAAGCTGCTTTATATCCTTTGTATAAATGAAAACACCATGGGTCCAGTAAAGAATGTTGAACACAGTTACATAAGCAACAGCGTAAAACACACCTTCATCACCGTAAATTGCCTGAATAAGAGGAAGTGCCATAAAGCCGCAATTTGAATATATTGCACTGAATTTGCTTATTCTGTCCTTTTTATCTTCTCTCTTTTTAAAAACAACGGTAACTATCAGCATATATACAATATGTATGAAAAGAGTAAAAATCATAGCCAAGCCAAGATTTTTTGCCATTTCAGCATCAAATTCACGCTGATATGAATTTATTATCAAGCACGGCACCGCTACACGGAGAGCAAGCTCTGTCATCTGCTTTATGCCTTCCTTTGTGAATACACCTTTTTTTGTGAAAATGTACCCTATAAGCATTAAAAACAGCATTACCAGAACATTACTTGCTACATTTTGACCTACCGAAAGTGCCAAATATAATTTATCTAACATCGATTATTCTCCTACAATTTCAGAAAGGACCTCGCCCAAAATTTTGATACCCTGTTCAATCTTTTCATCAGTAACGGTTGAATAGTTCAGTCTGAAAGCAGAGCAAGGTTTGTCAAGGTCTGTCATAAAAGTAGATCCGGGAACGCATGCAACCTTACGTGCTGTGCAGATTTTTGCGATTTCATTCATATCGTAATCACCATTAAGGTCACACCATATAAACAAACCGCCGTTTGGATTTGTATGTGTAACCCCTGCAGGGAAATACTTGTCTATTGCATCAATCATTGTCTGACATTTATGCTTATAAAGCTCGCAAATTTCAGCAATGTGTTTGTCAAGACCGTACTGCTTTATGTATTCATAAGCCAAAACCTGAGTAAGTACCGGAGTATGAACATCGGAAACTTGCTTTGCAACAACCATTTTTGCAACAATGTCCTTATGAGCACTTACAAAACCTATACGAAGACCCGGTGCAAGAACCTTTGAATATGAACCGCAGTAAATTACTATACCCTCTTTATCCATTGATTTTATTGTAGGGCTTTTTTCACCGTCAAATACAAGCTCGCCATACGGATTATCTTCAATAATAACGATGTTATTTTCTTTAGCTATTTCATAAACAGCCTTGCGTTTTTCAACTGACATTGTAATACCTGACGGATTCTGGAATGTAGGGATAGTGTAAATTATCTTTACATTATCATTTTCCGCAACTGCCTTTTTAAGCGCATCAATATCCATACCGTCTTCCTGCACAGGAACACCAACAAGCTTAGCACCGTATGAACGGAAAGCATTAAGTGCTCCTATAAAGCTTGGTTCTTCAACAATTACAACGTCCCCTTCATTAACAAGGCACTTTGTTGCAAGCTCAATCCCCTGCTGACCGCCTGAAACGATAATTGTATCATTAAAATCCTCACAGATATTTTCCCTTTCTGACAAAAGCTCTTTTACAAGCTCGCGAAGAGGGGTATAACCTTCTGTAATACCGTACTGCAAAGCAAGTACAGGATTATTTGTAAGAACATCCTCCGCAATTTTTGCCATTTCCTCATTAGGGAACAGCTCAGGTGCGGGGTTACCTCCTGCCAAAGATATAACCTCAGGATCTGCCAAAGCCTTAAAAATTTCTCTTATTGCAGAGCCTTTAATTTTGCTCATTCTGTTTGAAACATTAAATTCCATTATTTGCACTCCTTTTATTAAAATGAAAAAGCCTTCCTTTTTTTAAAAGAGGAAGGCTTTATAAAACTCAGTTATCTGTATATTGCGTTTGCTTTATGGTGCTGAATAATATTTATTACAGCTGCTGCAATAACGCCAACTGACATTATGATGTATATGATTACCTTTGAATCAAGAACCATAAGTGAGTTGATAAAGCAACCCAATATGCAAAGTGCTGCCCAAACTATTGACAAAATAGGTGTAACCATATTCTTGTGATAACCTGTATTGAAAACGCTACCAAGTATACCGATTACAAACAACAACAGCGGAATAATTATAACACCGTTGATTTTAAATTCAACACCTGTGCTCATTACTGCAGATTCAAATGCATTTGCAAAACCGCCTTTGTAATTGTTAGGCAACAACAGGTAACCCATAATTGATGCTGTGTGATTACCGAATTTAAAAGGCATAAACATCAATGTTGTAGTACCAAGCATAAGGATTGTACAAATGCTGTTAAGGAAAATATGTACGTTTACGTACTTAAGCCAGCTGTTCTTCGCAAGATCTGCAATGATAAATACAATAGCACCTAAAGAAACTAAGGCAATAAGTGCAACAACAACTATTTTTGCAACATATGTTGAATCATAAGTGCTTAAAATGTATGCCATGTTGTTTGTAGCCAAAAGTGAATACAATGCAAATGATGAATAAGCCAATGTAACAATCTTGGAAACAAGACCCTTATTGAACTTCTTAAAGCACATAAACAACGAAACCAAGCCTAACACAAACAATGCATATACATTGTTGTACAAATGGTCAAAGCTGTAACCTTCACCGATTTCTCCTTCCATAATAGAAAGTATTGTTCTTGAGTCACCTTGAGTCGGAACGCCAACAGGTCTCATAATTGAGAAATCCTTAATTGCTTCTTCCGGATAAGCTTCTGCTATAGAAACTGTCTGCATGAAAAGCAACACCAAAAATGCCGCTATTAGCAAACCTATAATTAAGTTTTGTCTTTTTTTGTAACCGCCAAGTATTTTGTTAACTGTGCTGTTACTTGTTGTGTTATTGTCCATTATGTTTCCTCCCATTCTACATGTAAATTTAGTATAGCACACTTGGATTTGATTGTCAATTAAGCAAAATAATTTTTTCCCTTTTAAAAACGAAAATAAGTATCATTTGGTTATATGCACAAAAAAATTGGTGGTTTTTGTACAATTTGCCAAATATCGTCTTTGTAAAAATCAGATATCTTGACAAATTCCGGGTAAAAGAATATAATTAAGCTGTTGATAAGCTCAACAAACCACTAAATGCAATGACTTGGAACAAGTAGGTATCTGACGTACTCACGAGAGAGACGGCGGTTGGTGTGAGCCGTGGAGGAAGCGGATACTGAATACATCCAAAGAGCAGCACACCGAACAATATAACATTAAGTAGGCTGTGACGGTTGACAATCGTTAATATGTCAGAGTATATTCCATGTACTCGTAAAGGATGGCATCGCGAGGTGTTATCAAATTGAGGTGGTACCACGGGAATTTTTATCCCGTCCTCATAATTCATATTATGTCGGACGGGTTTTTTTTCGTCCAAAAAAAGGAGAGGCAGAAAAAATGGTATTAAAAATTCTTATGCTGGTAGTATTCTTTGCTATCATGATTGGTGTGGGCTTGTATTGTCGCAAGAACGCAACTGACGTTAACGGCTTTGTGCTTGGCGGACGCTCGGTAGGTCCATGGCTTACAGCTTTTGCTTACGGTACTTCATACTTTTCAGCCGTTATATTTGTAGGTTATGCAGGTCAGTTCGGTTGGAAGTTTGGTATTGCTTCTACATGGATTGGTCTTGGTAACGCTTTTCTTGGTTCATTACTTGCATGGGTTGTTCTCGGAAGAAGAACACGTCTTATGTCTCAGCACCTTGAAAGTGCAACAATGCCCGAATTTTTCGGAAAGAGATATAACAGCAGTGCACTTAAAATTGTCGCTTCCATTATAGTATTTATATTTCTTATTCCATATACAGCATCACTTTACAACGGACTTTCAAGACTTTTCAGTATGGCTTTTCCGGGCATAGACTATTCTGTGTGCGTTATAGTTATGGCTGTACTTACAGGTATTTACGTTATAGCAGGCGGATATATGGCAACTGCTATTAACGACTTTATACAAGGTGTAATTATGATCATAGGTATCGTTGCTGTAATTGCAGCAGTGTTAAGTCAAAATGGCGGTTTTATGGAAGCACTTAACGGACTTGCTGCTGTTGAAGGTACTGTACCGGGTACATATAATTCCTTCTTCGGACCCGACCCACTTGGACTGATGTTTGTTGTTATTCTTACATCACTTGGTACATGGGGCTTACCGCAGATGGTACAGAAATTCTATGCAATCAAAAGCGAAAAGGATATTACAAAGGGAACTATTATTTCAACAGCATTTGCTGTTATAGTTGCAGGAGGTTGCTACTTCCTTGGTGGTTTCGGCAGACTGTTTACAGACAAGCTTACACTCTTGCCGGACGGTTCTATTGAAGGCGGATTCGATGCAATTATTCCAACAATGCTTTCAAATCTTCCCGATGTATTAATCGCCATAGTTATTGTTTTGGTACTTTCAGCTTCAATGTCCACACTTTCATCCTTGGTGCTTGCATCAAGCTCTACTTTGACACTTGATATGATTAAAGGTCATATAATGAAAAATATGGACGAAAAGAAACAGGTACTTATAATGAGATTTTTCATTGTAATATTTATTGTAATATCTGCAGTTATTGCAATTAACAAAGACAAGCTCAGTGCAATAGCACAGATGATGGGTATTTCATGGGGTGCTTTGGCAGGCGCATTCCTTGCACCGTTTTTATTTGGTCTTTACTACAAAAAAACAACAAAGGCTGCGGTATGGACATCATTCGTTTTCGGTGCAGGTATAATGATTCTTAATATGCTGTTTAAATCAGCCTTCCCACCAATTCTGCAATCACCTATCAACTGCGGCGTTATAGCAATGCTTGGCGGTTTGATTATGGTTCCGATTGTAAGCTGGATTACTCCAAAACCGGATAAACAAAAAGTTGATGATATATTCTCATGCTACAACAGAAAAGTTACTGTAGATTCAAAAAAATCATTGGGCGAATAACGAAAACACAAAGGGTATGTGATAAATGTCACATACCCTTTTTATACTGTTTAGGGGATATTCCCTTTTCCTTTCGGAAATCTTCTATAAAATGACTGGTTGAAGCATAATTTAAAATTTGTGCTATTTCAGTTACCGTTAAATCCGTACACTTCAAAAGTCTTTCCGCCTCATCTATCTTAACGTTTTTTACATACTGCATAAAACTCATATTCATAATTGATTTGAATAGTCTGGAAAAATGACCGTCACTCAAATTGCACATCTTTGCAGCTTCGTGAGTTTTAAAAGCCCCACAGCTCTCTTTTGTTTTTTCAATTACGTTTTGTATAGCAACAAGATTATCGTGTCCCGCAATGCTGCTAATTGATACAGTTTCTCCGTTTTTATCCCATCTTTTTATAATTTCCCCACATATACGCAAAAGGTCAGAACGTACAAAAAGTTCATTTGAATACTTGCCATCAGCAAACTTTTCGTATGCGTCAGCAAAAAGCCGTTTTAATTCTCCGTCTTCATCTTTTATTATTCTGGAATGAATACCCATATTAAAATTGAAAATGTATTCAAACTCTTTAATACTCTGTTCTGACGTGCGAAGAATATCAGGTAAAAATTTAATGACAAAATATTTGTTGTCTGATAAGTTATAAAACCCGTGCGGTTCATTTGCATAAATTATAAAAAGCTCATTACTTTTACATTTTATACACTTATCACCTACACGAACCTCCTGTTCCCCGTCAATGTAAAACAGAAATTCCATATACTTATGATAATGATACTTAACCTTTTCATCGTCATTATCCTTTTTATATCCCATCATAAGGCATTGTATATTAAGTCTTTCACCATTGCGTACAGCCATGCCCTCATCAACCATCAAAAATCACCCCGTGTCAGAATTTCGATATTTTTAGTTAATAAAAGTATATCATATAATCCGCAAAAATGCTATATTAAATTTAAACTAATAAACGGAGGGATTTTTATGTCAAAAAAAAGCAAGGTTGCCGTTATAGGTGCAGGAGGCATTTCACAGCGTGTTCATCTTCCGGCATACCAAAACATCGAGAACATAGAGATAATTGCAGTGTGTGATATTTTACCGGAAAGGGCAAAAGAAGCTGCAGAAAAATTTGACATACCTGCATATTATACCGATTACAAGGATGTCCTTAATATTGAAGGTCTTGACGCCGTTGATATTTGTACCCCAAACTACTGGCACTCCATTATTGCGGTAGAAGCATTGAAAAAAGGGTTGCACGTACTGTGCGAAAAGCCTGATGCAATAGATGTGCCGGAAGCAGAAAAAATGAAAGCTGCTGCTGAAAAAAGTGGAAAAACTTTGATGGTTATCCGCAATAACCGGTTCCTTGAAACATCAAAATTTTTGAAAAAATATATTGAAGACGGTAGAATGGGGAATATCTATGCAGGCAGATGCGGTTGGCAAAGAAGACGCGGAATTCCCGGCAGAGGAGGCTGGTTTACAACAAAAGCACTTTCAGGCGGTGGCCCACTTATAGATCTTGGCGTACACATGATAGACCTTTCAATATGGCTTATGGGTAACCCAAAACCTGTGACAGTTACAGGATGTACATACAACAAGTTTGCCAATTCCGAGGTTATATCTGACTCAAAACATTCCAAGTTCGGTGATGTCAAGGATGGAGGTACTTTCGATGTTGAAGACCTTGCAATGGGCTTTATACGTTTTGACAACGGAGCATGTCTTCAAATAGAATTTTCCTGGGCATCTAACGTAGAAAAAGAAAAAAGATATGTCGAACTTCGCGGCGAAAAGGCTGGCTCCAAATGGTCAAGTGATGAAGATGTTCTTAAAATATTCGAAGAGGCTTATGGAAATACAGCAGACTTTCTTCCTAACATAGATAATAAAAAGGCTATGGGTGCACACGAGGCAAACATTCGTCATTTTGCAGATGTGATACTTAACGGTGCAGAGCCTATATTCGTTCCCGAACAAGGTATTAATATGATTAAAATTTTAAGAGCAATTTACGATTCTGCCGAACAAGGCAAAGAAATTCAATTATAGGAGGTTATTATTATGATTAAAGTTACAATTTTTAACGAATTTAAGCACGAACAGGAGGACCCAAAAATCCGGGAAGTTTATCCTGACGGTATACATGGTGCTTTAAAAGAATTTCTGGAAAGCGACGATGTTACAGTACACACAGTGGTGGAATATGATGAAAATCTCGAACTAATCCCAAACTGCGGAATCACAGAAGAACTTCTGGCAGATACAGATGTTTTAATATGGTGGGGACATTGTGCACACCAATTTGTTCCTGATGAAGTTGTGGAAATGTGCTACAACCATATTTTACAGGGAATGGGTGCTATTTTCCTTCATTCTGCCCATTTTTCAAAGCTTTTCAAAAAACTTATGGGTACAACCTGCAGTCTGAAATGGCGTGGCGGAGAAAAGGAAAGACTTTGGAACATAAATCCGGCTCACCCTATCATGCAGGGAATCGAAGATTATTTTGACATACCTGCCGAAGAAATGTACGGTGAAAGATTCGACATTCCAACACCCGATGAATTGTTGATGATAGGTACATACACAAGTCACGAGGTTTTCCGCAGTGCCTGCACATGGCAAAGAGGCTACGGTAAAACATTCTACTTCCAGCCCGGTCACGAAACAGACCCTACATACAAAATCCCCGAAGTACAGACTATCATTAAAAATGCCGTACAATGGGCAAAGCCTGCTTTAAGACAGGAAATAACCTGCCCTAGGTATGAAAAGATAGAATTATAATTTTAAAAAAGTCTGATAATTTTTATCAGACTTTTGCTTTTTTTACAAAAAATCGTTTACAATCTGTTAACAATATGATAAAATAACCTTGTGTTGGATAAATAATCCACACAAATAAAAAATTTTAATATGGAGGCTTAAATCAATGGAAAAATTATTTAAGTTGAAACAAAACGGCACGAATGTACGTACCGAAATTTTAGCCGGTATTACAACATTCCTTGCCATGGCGTACATCCTTGCAGTTAACCCTGCGTATTTGGGTGGATTGGACGGAACATCAGCCGGAGCTATTTTCTCTGCAACAGCTATTTCCGCTGCAATCGCAACACTATGTATGGCATTTTTCTCAAACTATCCGGTGGCTCTTGCATCCGGTATGGGTCTTAACGCATTCTTCGCATTTACAGTATGCGGTGCTATGGGTTGCTCATACAAGGTAGCACTTACAGCGGTATTGGTAGAAGGTATTATCTTCATTCTTCTTTCACTGTGTAACTTCAGAGAAGCACTAGTAAACCAGATTCCAAAAAACCTTAAGTATGGTATTACTGCAGGTATTGGTCTTTTCATTACAATAATTGCTCTTTTAGGTTCAGGCATTGTAGTTCCAAGTGATGCTACAACTGTTGCTATAGGTTCTTTCAATTCACCTGAATTTATATTATCCCTTGCCGGTCTTTTAATTATCGGTATTTTGCATCACTTTAAAGTTCCCGGAAGTATTCTTTTGGGTATTATCGCAACATGGATACTTGGCATTATTGCTGAATTAACCGGATGGTATAACGGTATTTCCGTAATTCCTTCATTTACAGGACTTTCATTTACTGCTCCTACAATGTTCGCTTTTGATTTCAGTTATGTTGCATCAAATCTTGCATCATTTGCAGTAATTGTATTCACATTCTTATTTACAGATATTTTTGATACAGTTGGTACACTTATCGGTGTTGCATCAAAAGGTAATTTGCTTAATGAAAAAGGTGAACTTCCAAACGCAAAAGGCGCATTATTGGCTGACGCTGTAGGTACAGTTGCCGGTGCTTGCCTTGGTACATCAACAGTAACAAGCTATGTTGAATCAAGTGCAGGTGTTTCAGCAGGCGGTAGAACAGGTCTTACAGCTGTTACAACAGCAGTTATGTTCATCCTTTCATTGATATTCGCTCCTATATTCCTTGCTATTCCTACATTCGCTACAACACCTGCGATGATATTCGTTGGTCTATTGATGTTCAGCGCTGTTAAGAATATGGAATTTGATAGCGACATAGCAGATTCAGTTGGTGGATTTATCGCTGTTATATTCATGCCTCTTACATACTCTATAGCAAACGGTATTATGTTCGGTATGTTGTCATGGGTTATTTTGAAAATAACAACAGGCAAAATTAAAGATGTTAAACCTGTTATGTGGGTTTCAACTGCATTGTTTGTATTGTACTTTGTACTTAAATTTATGGGAATAATAGCATAGTTTATTGAAAATTTAAAACCGATAATGCTTAGGCATTATCGGTTTTTTATGTTTTATTTAAAAAAAAGCATAGCCCGAAGGCTATGCTTTTATGTTTAAAATATATTTTATTATTTAACAACTATAATTGCTCTTACTGCACCATAGTATGCATAAATGAACAACTTAGCAGCTTCAGGTGTGCCTGTTTCAACAGTTTCGTTATATGAAGCCAATGATGTTAAATCAAAGCCGTCCTGCTGAGTAATCTTTTCACTACCCTTAGCTTCAGGATCATATACGAAGAACTTAGTTGATGAAGATGCCTTGTTTGAATAAGTAGTACCGTCTGAGCAATCTTCAGGATCGTCTACCAATGCAAGTTCAAACATCTGAGAAGTTCCGTCAATATCAGCACCTACAAGCAAGCCCTTGTACAATTCTGTGTAATGTGTTGATGACCCTTCCTTAATAACTTCCTTATCTGCTTCAAATTCATCTGCATCCAGTGCAAGAATTATTGTATCTTCCTTAATGTAACCCTTGTTATCTGTTACAAATATGATAGCATCACCAACAGAGTAGTTACTTGCAATTACATCAACATCTGCTGTGTAATAGGACTTTTCTGATACCGAGCCACTGCTTGTTACCTGATAACCTGTTACATAATCACTTGAATTTCCGTCTTCGTTAGGTTTCTGCGCAATTGAAGAAATAATGAACAATGGTGTGTTGTATTCTACAACAGCTTCAGTAGCTTCTGTTTCATAAACAACAACTGCCTCTGCAATGTTAAGGCCGCCTGTTACGTTGTAAGCTTCTACAATGTATTTTGAACCATCCTTAAAGAAGCTGCTTGACTTTCTTCCATATGAATCAAATTCACTTCTGTCGAGCGGTACAAGGAATACTTCTGTACTTGAATTAATACGGAATTTGTCAGTTTTTGAGGCACCAATAAAGTCATAACTTGACGAATACTGCATTGTACCATCATCTTTTCTTGCAACTTCGTAAGCCCGGAATGTTGTTTCATCTTCAGGATCTTCCTTTTCGCTGATAATTGCTGTATCGATTTCTGTAATTTCACCGGAAGAGTTAATTGTATATTTCACAAGCTGTGAATATGTATTACCGTTACCGTCTACGTTTGTGTTATCAGCCTCAGCACTTTCTGCCAACAAATCAAGAATTTCTTCTGAATCAGTATATGAAATTCCGTCAATCTTTACTTTCTTCGCAACATTTACATAAGGTGAGCCCATTGATGGAGTCTTTTTAGAAATCAATGCAACTCTTACAACATCTTCTCTTGAAATTGATGCTGCTGCAATGTAACCGAAGTATGATGAATTACTTGCAGTCTTTGTGATATATGCAATTTTACCGTCTTTATCAAGATAAGCCTTGCAGTTGTCGCCTGTATTCAAAGAATCCAACGCACTGCTGCCGTACTTATCAAGGTAAGAGGAAATGTCATATTCTGTGCCGTTGATGATTATGTATTCAGTGTCAATTTCCTTTATAGCACCGGAAACATTCTTTGTTGATACTGTAATATCAAGAGTAATTCTGCCCGCTGTACCCTGGCCTCTCTTTACAGTAAGAACATTGTACTGTGAAAGGTTGTTAATAGAAACATTACTTCCTGAGCTGTTTTTCATTGTAATCTGATAATCACTGTCTTCGTCATCAATGTACAATGTGTTTGAACCTGAAGGTCTGTACATATCCACAATGTATTTGTCTGTTTTGTTAACAGATTTTACAACATATGTTTCATAAGATTCAACATTAATCTTGTTGTAATCTCCGCCGTCAGAAATTAGTTCTATTGTACCGGCTTCGATGTTAAGGTCTGAAGGAGTAATTCCTGTTTTAACTTCACCGTTAATTGAGATAATAGGTCTTGCTGTAACCTTTGCTTCCCTTGCTCTGCTTGATGTAGCACTTTCATAATACTGGATTGTATATCCTGAATCGTAGCTACCTGTAACTTTGTAAAGATTTGAAGCATCAATTACCAAAGACTCATTTGAACCGGATTTGCTGTAAGCAAGTACAAGCTTCTTTGCCCCGTCAACATCTGATTTGTAATAATATTCAACAGACTTACCCAACAAACCATTAAGTGAAATTCCGTTTTTAGCTATTGTAATTGTGCCACCGTTAACTTCATCTGTAAATAACGCATAACCCGCACGTGCCACTGCGCCGTTTTCAGCCATTGTGTTTGTTTCATCAGCTAAAAGTTCACCGCGTGACTTTGTAATTTTAAGCTTATCCTTAAGCCAGTTCTGGTTAGATTCCATATACATTGTGCCGCCGCCTGCAACTTCTACCTTTTCAAGCATATTAACATCCAATGCATTGTAAATCATCTGTGCAATATGAGCACGTTTTGCAGGCTGACCTGTAAGAACTGAAACATTGTCTGTAAGGCCAAGAGTTCTTGCAGTCTGCAAGTATCCGTAATACCATGGCTGAGTTGGTGCTGTAGCCTGGATAGAATCTGCCTGTCCACCATAGTTAAGAGCACAAACAATCATCTTAAGAGCCTGTTCATATGTAACGTTGCTGTTAGGTTCAAAAGTTGTAAGTGTCATACCGTTTATGATACCAAGGTCATAAGCTGTTCTGATATCACTGATACCCCAGTGACCCTCAATATCTGTAAACGGAGTACCTGCAGCATCTGTACTGCCTATGCCTGCACTTGCCATTGCTCTCATAAGCATTGTGGCAAACTCTGCACGTGTAACATCCTTATCAGGACCGAATGTTCCGTCTTCATAACCGTTAATAATTCCGAATGCTGACAGAATTGTTATAGAGTCATGATACTTGTTATCTGAACCAACATCAGAAAACGCTGCTGCATTTGTTATTGTTATCATACCGAAAAGCATTGTTACGGTAAGCAATGCAGCTAAAACTTTTGATAATTTTTTCATTTGTCTTCCCTCCTAAAAAAAAATTAAAAATTACACACTATAAGTATTATAATTTTATCATAAGCCAAATAAAAAATCAAGCATTTTAATTAACCAATACGTAGGAAATTATTTATTTTTTTGTTAAAATTAACTAACAAATCCCGACAAAAACATCTCATCTCCTATCGTTTTAAAAACCGGACAGGCGGAATCACTTCCGCTTACGCCGTTTTCTGCCATTACCACACATACATACTGTGGATTTTCGGAGGGAAAATACCCCGCAAACCATCCCTGCTGCATAATTTTTCCGTCTTTCACCCATCCTGTTTCCGCAGAACCGGTCTTTCCGCCGGCGTGTATATTACTTAGTTGTGCTGCTTTTCCGGTACCATAATCCACAGACAAATTCATCATATCCAAAAGCCTTCTTGCCGTTGTTTCACTTATAACCCTTCCAAGCTCAGTTGCATCAACTTCCTTGCATATTCCCTCATCATCCACTATTCCCCTTATCAATGTAAGTTGTCTTCTTATACCTCCGTTACATACAGTGCACATCATATCTGCAATTTGCAACGGTGTAACCATAACATCTCCCTGTCCTATTGAAACATTCGCCAATTCTCCTTTACTTTGCACAATTGCCGGCACTATTCCTTCAGACTCTACAATTCCGTTAATGCAAAGCACCTCACTGCCTATACCAAATTCAGTTGCGTAACGGTATATATCTTCCATCCCCGTCATTGCACCTATACTGTAAAATGCACAGTTGCAGGAATTGGCAAATGCCTGTTCTAACGACTGCCGTCCGTGTCCCTCTTTTTTATGACATACAAATTCTGTTCCGTCAATAACCGTTTTGCCTGTGCATTCAAAATAAAATTCGTCATTATAATGGTTTTCCATAAAAGCCGCCGCAACTGCAATTTTAAAAACAGACCCCGGATTATATTCCGAAATTGCCTTGTTAATAAGCTCTCCGTCTGTACCGTTCAGGTATTTTTCAATATTTGCTGCATCGTAGTCGGGTCTGCTTGCCATTGCAAGAATTTCTCCGCTATTGCAATCTGCAACAACAACCGCTCCGTTTATTCCATGAAAATCCATGGCACCTTCAACAATTTCCTGTATGTGATAATCTACGGTAAGTGCTATTCCGCTGTAGGAATTCGAAACATCTATTGCATAACCTTTTGAAACTTTTTTGTTGTTTATATCCTTAAGATAAGATATGTGTGAATCCCTATCTGCCGATAACACATAATCAAATGCACCCTCTATTCCGCTACCGCTACCGTCAGCAGATATATAGCCTATTACGTGGCTAAGCAGGTTTGATGTTCGGCTTCCAACATAACACGGTATGCCGTCTTTTATTGCAAGCTTCATTTTTGCATCTGTAAGTTTTATCATATTTCTGTCATATATAATTCCTCTCGGACTAACAAAATTTACGCTTGCGGTCCTTTGCGCCATTACGCTTTCGGTATAATGTCTGCACCTTAAGATGCTTATATAAAAAATGCGGAAAACAAGTAAAACCGCCAGCACAGAAAAACAAATGCCCGTTATTTTTGTCCTTTTCATCATCATCACCCTTTTTAGTATTGTCAAACACACCGGAAATATGTTAAAATTAAAATATACTTATAAAAAGGAAGCATTTTATGAAAAGAATAACTGTAGAAAAAAACGACGCAGGTCAAAGGCTGGATAAATTTATGCATAAATTTTTCAAATCTGCCATGCCTACTTCAATGATTTACAAAAGCATACGAAAAAAAAGAATAAAGATAAACGGAAAACGAGGCAACGAAGGAGATATTCTTCAAGTCGGAGATGTTCTGGAAATGTACATAAACGACGAGTTCTTCGAACAGGAGAAAACCCCTGTTGCAAAAGTAAAGGCGGATTTTAACGTTGTTTACGAGGATGAAAACATTATACTTATAGACAAACGTGCAGGAATAGTCGTTCACGATGATGACAACGGCACAGTAAATACTCTCGTTAATCAGCTGTATTCATACCTTATTGAAAAGGGCGAATATGACCCCAAAAACGAAAACAGCTTTATACCTTCTCTTTGCAACCGCATAGACCGTAACACAAGCGGTATTGTAATTGCAGCCAAAAATGCACAGGCGCTAAGAGAAATGAATGAAATCATTAAACTCAGAAAGGTACACAAATACTACCTTGCAATGGTTGAAGGTATCCCCAAAAAGAAAAGCGACACAATGACAGCTTACCTTTTTAAAGATAAGGAAAAAAACAAGGTTTATGTAACGGATAAAAAGCAAGACGGTGCCGTTAAAATTATAACCGCATACAAAACAATTAAACAGGTAGGACAAAACACGCTTGTTGAGGTTGATTTGATAACAGGTAAAACCCATCAGATAAGAGCACACTTTGCACACATAGGACATCCTCTTGTAGGCGACGGAAAATATTCAAAGCTTGATAAAAACAAAAGTGCCCGAAAGCATCAGGCGCTTCACGCTTATAAGCTTGTTTTTGAAAAAGAGCTTGAATATGAATGCTTAGGCTACCTTGCAGGCAAAAGCTTTGAATCCAAAAGTGCGGATTTTATATAATATAAAAAACAATTTTAATGTTGAATTTAATAAAACAATTAATATATTTTGGGTAATGTGTAAAATATGTGGCAATTATCAGTTTTGTCGGATTTTCCCACCTACAAAATTTTTGTTGCTTTTTTATCGGATATATATTATAATAGTGCCCGTACTTATCATACTTTTACATTTTCCGACAAATTGATATACAAAAACTCTCGATAAAGGGGATTTTAAATGAAGTTAAAGAAACCTGTTGTAGATTACACCAAAATAAGGCTGAACAATATTACTTCAAAAGAATACAGACACATATGGCTTTGTATTACATTTTGGGCAGTTTTTGCCACCCTGTTTACATTGGAAGAAAAGGTATTTACCTGGCAAACTTTCCATCCTGTACACTGTTTTTTAGACGATATAATCCCATTTAATGAATGGTTTGTCATTCCCTACATGTACTGGTTTGTATTTATTACCGGTATGTTTGTGTACACAATGCTTTACGACATAAAAATATATAAAAGATTTCAGCTTTATATGGCTATAACATACTTTACTGCACTTATAACCTACCTTATATATCCAACTTGCCAGGAGCTGAGACCGATGGTTTTTGAAAGAGACAACATCCTTACATGGGTTGCAAGTCAGGTATACTCATCAGATACCAGCACAAATGTGTGCCCGTCAATACACGTTATGGGCGCATGTGCAGTATGGTCGGCATCAATGTACATTGACCGTTTCAGAAAAATCGGTTGGCAGATTTTTTACGGAATAACCACAATACTTATTTGTATGTCTACCGTATTTATGAAACAACATTCTGTAATTGATGTGTTCTGTGCACTTCCTGTTTGTGCAATTGCACATTACATCTGCTTTGTAAGACCGGCAAGAAAAGAAAAACAGGCTTTGACAACCGAAAAAACCAATAACATATACAAACACACCGTTGGCTGATTACAACGGTGTGTTCTGTTTTCAATATTATTTATAGATTCTTAAAATCATTTTAACAATTCATCATAAGTGGTATCAAGAATTTCTTTTATTGCTTTTAGTTGAGTTGCATAAATATGTTGAATGCCACGTTCTATTTTAACCAATGATTCTCGTGTCATATCAATGCCCATTAACTGCATTTTACGAACAACATCTATTTGTTTTATCTTCTTCTGCTTCCTGATATTTTTAATATTTTTTCCAATAAGAATAGCATCCTGTTTAATTTTTTGTTCCAACATAATAAACATCCCTCACAAAACGAACCAAAATAAGCACTTTTTGCTCGATTATATACTTATTATGTGTTATAATGGGACTCATATTAGTCCTATTTGTATACGGAGATGATTGTTATGATATTAGATATTACAGAAATTGAATTGACTCCCGGCAATAATGGGGAAGATTGTTTAGGGAATAGTAAAAACTATCATAAAGACGGAAGTCCGATAGAATGTTGCTGTGATGAATGTGATTACATACAGTGTTGCATTTTTATGAAAGGCTTTGACAATTGCAGTACTTGTGATGATACTTTATGTCCAAGAAAGAGAAAAAAGTCAGACATATTGAAATGATGTCTGACTTTTTTTATTAATCAAATTATTTATTCATAGCTTCTTCAATAGCAACTGCAACAGTAGCACCCTACCATTGTGTTGTTACCCATACCGATTAATTCCATCATTTCAACAAATACATACTTTTCAAGTGTTTATAAAGTTGTACCTTTACGAACACAAGGAAAAACGGAGCGGTTTTGTCTGCCGCTCCGTGCATGTATTATAAACCAAGTAATTGTTTTTTCTTTTCGTCAAATTCTTCTTGTGTTATAACTCCATTGTCAAGTAAATCCTTGAACTTTTTAAGTTCATCCGCATTACTTTGAGAAATTTCCTGTTTGATTGTTGTTGCAGGTGTTTTTTCTTGTCTCTCCATCAGAAGCTTGCTGATTTCCTGATGTATATCATCTTTGTTTTTCACACCCAGGAAGCTGATTTTTCCTGATGATGTAGAAACGGCTACACCCTTCAAAAAGCTTGTACCTACTGCCGAAATCACGTCAACAGGTAAATCAACACGTTTTCCGAACATTGCTTTACCATATACACGCTTGTCGGTTACAATGAGCTCCGTTTTTGCTGCCGAAAAGTACAGCAACCCTGCAATTACCGCAAAAGGTAAGAACCATATGCTCATGCAGTAAGGGAATATATTTGTCCAAAAATAATTGTCAAATCCATCAAACGAAGAATAAGTCACAGACTTGCTTATGCCAAGCACAAGTCCGACAACCAACAGCACTAAACTAATTGTTTTAATCTCAGGTACCTGTTCACTTTTAATAATTATTTTTTCCTCCATAATCCTTATCCTTTCTACATATATTATAGTATGGCCATTCTAACATAAAAAAGATTTTTTGTCAACCTGTAATATCATTATGATAATGCAACATCAAAATGATATGTATATAATCATATTGAGGTGAATTGAATGATAGCAGACAAAATAAAGTTTTTAAGGGAAGAAAGAGGACTAACTCAGGCAGAATTGGCTAAACGCTTATGCATTACCCGTTCAAGTGTAAACGCATGGGAAATGGGAATATCCACTCCTTCTACTCAATATCTGCTTGAGCTATCGCACATTTTTAAAGTTTCAACCGATTACCTGCTTGGGATAAGCACCGATGCCTGCATAAAAACCGATGGGTTAACTGACGAGGATATAAAGCTTGTATATAAAATAATTGAACATTTAAGGCACAAATAAAAATGCTGTTGAGTTTCTCAACAGCATTTTATTTTATCCAATCATTTATTCATAGCTTCTTCAATAGCAACTGCAACAGTAGCACCTACCATTGGGTTGTTACCCATACCGATTAATTCTATCATTTCTATGTTATCAAAAATCAATTTAAAGATTCCAGATAAACAGAAAGTAATTTTAAAGCAGTTTCTTTATCCTTTGGCGAACATGCATTTAAGCGTTCACATAATTCTTGTTGCTTGGCAGATAGTGATGAATCATCTGTTGTAAGAATCTCATCCGGCGTAATATGCAGTACATTACAAATCCTCAGAACTGTTTCTATACGCATATTGACGCTTCCTCGTTCTATGTCTGCGTACGTTCTTGTAGATAATTCTGCCGCCTCTGCAACCTCCGCCTGTGTCAACCCCATTCTTTTGCGAATAGAAAATAATCTGTCTCCAATAGTAGAAAAATTAAAAACAAGCACTTTAATTCCTCCTTTTATCTTATAATATGAATTATATCTCCTATTTTTATTGACTTAAAGGAAGAAAAGGTGTATAATTATACGAAGATTAGTTCCTGCCGAGAGGAGGGTGATTAAATGTTAATATTGAAATATGCAACAAATGGCACGCAATTTCAAAAAGAGGCAAAAGAGTATGTAATAAATATGCTTGGAAATAAGCAGAAGTTACATAAAAAGAACTGTTGCCAATATTCAAAATTCTACGCAGAATATTATGACTTTGACACATTAGAAGAAGCAAAAAATTGCGGAATTAAATTTACAAAATGCAAATTATGTTTTAAGGAGTGATATTTTATGAAAAAGAAATTTTTGTTGGTATCCATAATGATTATGTTAGGTTTACTTGCTTTTTTTACAATTAGTGTTTCGGCAGAAACGGATGGAATATATACATACTCGATTTCAAACGGAAAAGCAACAATTACTGACTGTGACGAATCGGCAAATGGAAGAATTATGATTCCAGATTATCTAGGAGGATATCCAGTTATTAGCATAGGAGAGGATGCGTTTTATAATTGTGGAAATATAACAAGTGTAACAATTTCTGATAATGTAACAAGCATTGGTAATTATGCATTTGATGAATGTACTCGTTTAACTAGTGTAACCATTGGCAAAGGGGTATCCAGCATTGGCAAGAGAGTGTTTGACAATTGTACAAAACTTTCAATCGTAAATATAAAAGATGTTGCATCGTGGTGTAATGTCGATTTATATGATGATAATGTTACGAGTTCTAATATTGGACTTTATATAAACGGAAATGCAATAACCGAACTAATTATTCCTAATGGAGTGACACGCATTAAGAGTAATGTGTTTGCAAACTGTTTTGATTTGACAAGTGTTATCATACCTGATAGTGTAACTCATATAGGGCAATGCGCCTTTTATAATTGTGGTAATCTTACAAGTATTACTATTCCTGACACCGTGACAACGATAGGTAAAGGTGCATTTAGTTATACTAAATATGATTCTGATAATTGGGAAAACGGTGCCCTTTATATAGGCAATCATTTAATAAATACAAGCAAGGTAGCAACTGGAGAACTTAACATAAAAAACGGAACTATAACGATTGCTGATGGTGCATTTTTCACATCTAAATTTACAAGTGTTATAATTCCAAGCAGTGTGAAAAACATAGGTTATGGAGCATTTGAAAGTTGTTCAAATTTAAGAACCGTAAACTATACAAGTGATCAAGAATCATGGAATACTATCTCTATAGAAAGTGGTAACTTTTATCTCAAAAATGCTACTATTAATTTCAATTATGCTAGTTCGGTAAAATTGTCATATAATGCGAACGGCGGTGAGAATCCCCCTCAAACAGCAGAGTGTATTATTGGTATTCCAGTAACTATTCCTATTACAACTCCTTTAAGAGAGGGATATAAATTTCTTGGATGGTCAACATCAAGTTCTGCCGTAATTGCAGAATATCAACCAAATGACACAATCACTGTAGGAACAAATGACATAACTTTATACGCAGTTTGGAAATTGATACCCTATACTAAAACACAATCTTTAAATGGAATATTCCTCGTAACTCCAACTGGTGTTGAAAACGGAAACAGAATAATTTTTGCTTGTTATAAAGGCAATAAAATGGTTTATGTAAATCCTTATATTTACGCAGGAGAAAGCACAATACCATTTACAACAACTGAAACTTATGACAAAGTAAAAGTTTTTGTATGGGATAGCTTGAAAAATTGCATCCCATTATGCGAGGCAGAAGAAGTTCCTTTAAACTAATTAAATAACGAAAACAAAAACAAGTCAGACATTTATCACTAATATTTTATAGTAATCGGTGTTAATTGTCTGACTTAAATTTTATCTATTTTTCCAAAAGAGAAACTTGATTTTAGACGGTCGTGCGACTAATATCACACACTCTGACATTTCCCACATAAAAAATCAGACACATCATTGGTAAAAATCCCAAAATGATGTGTCCAACTAAAAAGTTTTACATTTTTACTTTAAAGAAATTTTCAAAAGTCCAAAAACCCTTGTAATTCCTTATTTATTCATTGCTTCTTCGATAGCAACTGCAACTGCAACAGTAGCACCTACCATTGGGTTGTTACCCATACCGATAAGTCCCATCATTTCAACGTGAGCAGGAACTGAAGATGACCCTGCGAACTGTGCGTCTGAATGCATACGGCCCATTGTATCTGTCATACCGTAAGAAGCAGGACCTGCAGCCATGTTATCAGGGTGAAGTGTACGGCCTGTACCGCCACCTGAAGCAACTGAGAAGTACTTCTTGCCGATTTCGTTACATTCCTTTTTGTATGTGCCTGCAACAGGATGCTGGAAACGTGTTGGGTTTGTTGAGTTACCTGTAATGGAAACGTCAACGCTTTCCTGATGCA
>JAZQIO010000043.1:0-9531 GCA_045541135.1 Clostridia bacterium | reverse complement strand
AAAATGGCAAAAGCTAAATACGAAAGAACTAAACCGCACGTTAATATCGGTACAATCGGTCACGTTGACCATGGTAAGACAACTCTTACAGCAGCTATCACAAAGGTTTTGGCTATGCAGGGTAAAGCTGAATTTACTGACTATGCTAACATCGATAAGGCTCCTGAAGAAAGAGAAAGAGGTATCACAATCTCTACATCACACGTTGAATATGAAACAGACAACCGTCACTATGCTCACGTTGACTGCCCAGGACATGCTGACTATGTTAAGAACATGATCACAGGTGCTGCTCAGATGGACGGTGCTATCTTGGTTGTATCTGCTGCTGACGGCCCAATGCCTCAGACAAGAGAACATATCCTTCTTTCAAGACAGGTTGGTGTTCCTTACATCGTTGTATTTATGAACAAAGCTGATCAGGTTGACGATCCTGAACTTCTTGAATTGGTAGAAATGAAAATCAAAGAACTTCTTAACGAATATGAATTCCCTGGTGATGATACACCTATCGTTTCAGGTTCAGCTCTTGGCGTAATCGAATCTTCTGCTACAGATCCAAGTGCTCCTGAATACAAATGTATTCTTGACCTTATGGCTGCTGTTGACGAATACATCCCAACACCAGACCGTATGGCTGACCAGCCATTCCTAATGCCTATCGAAGATATCTTCTCTATCACAGGTCGTGGTACTGTTGCTACAGGTAGAGTAGAAAGAGGTACTTTGAAGGTTAACGATGAAGTTGAAATCATCGGTCTTACAGAAGAAAGAAGAAAAGTTGTTGTTACAGGTATCGAAATGTTCAGAAAGCTTCTTGACAGTGCTGAAGCTGGTGACAACATCGGTGCTCTTCTACGTGGTGTTCAGAGAACTGAAATCGAAAGAGGTCAGGTTCTTGCAGCTCCTGGAACAATCAACCCTCACACAAAATTCAAGGGTGAAGTTTACGTTCTAACAAAGGATGAAGGTGGTCGTCATACACCATTCTTCAACAACTACCGTCCACAGTTCTATTTCAGAACAACAGACGTTACAGGTGTTGTTAACCTACCTGCAGGCACAGAAATGTGTATGCCTGGTGATAACATCTCTATGGATGTTGAACTTATCACTCCTATCGCTATCGAAGAAGGTCTTCGTTTCGCTATCCGTGAAGGTGGTAGAACAGTAGGTTCAGGCGTTGTTGCTGCTGTTAACGAATAATTTTAACTTTAAAATTATAAATTAAGCAATTAACTTTAAAGACTCACAGTCATTTGATTGTGAGTCTTTTGTTATTTAGAAAAACATCTAAATAGTTGTTGACTTTTTGTATGGAATATAGTATAATCTATTTAGAAATATTTCTAAATAGATGTAGAAGGTGATATAAATGGGAATGAACGAAACTTTAAAAGCTATATCCGATTCTGTAAGGCGTGACATATTGCAGATGTTAAAGGGTGGTAAAAAGTCAGCGGGTGAAATTGCGGAGCATTTTAACCTCACGGGTGCAACGGTTTCGTACCATTTGTCAAAGCTAAAAAAAGCTGACCTTATTACAGAAAAGAAGTATAAAAATTATATTTACTATGAACTTAATACTTCAGTTTTTGAAGAGGTTTTAACTTGGATTTATGCTTTAGGAGGGAATAAATAATGAAGATTATAAAATGGAAAAGTCTTGTTATAACTTGCATAGTATGTCTTGCACCAATTCTTTTAGGAATTGCCCTTTGGGATAAACTGCCCGATACAATGGCGATTCATTTTGATATAAATAACCAACCTGATAACTTTGCATCAAAGGGATTTGTTGTGTTTGGATTGCCTGTTTTGATGGTATTGTTGCAGGCAGTATGTTGTTTTATAAACGATATTAATGCCCATAAATACGGTGAACGCAAAAAGTTTGAGCTTGCAACGAAGTGGATTATACCCGTTATGAGTGTTGTTTTACAAATAATAACTTTGGGATACGCACTTGGATGGAATATAGATATAAGAAAATCTGTGGTATTGATTTTAGGTATTGTTTTCCTTGTAATCGGTAATTATATGCCTAAAATGGATTATATAAAAAATTATGAAATTGATACTGAAAAAGCAAGAAAAATAAATAGGTTTATAGGATATGCGACGGTTGTTATGGGGGTTTTGAGTATTGCAAGTATGTTTTTACCGCCCGTTTCATCGATCATTTGGTTGATTTTGCTTATACCCTATAGTCTGGTATGCGTTTTGTACGGAATTAAAGTTGGAAGAAATAATTGATTCTCTTGGGCAAAAATATTATACTTGACAAAATAATCAAAAAACGACCTTGTTAGGTCGTTTTTTGGCTATTGAAAAATTACGTCGATATGTTATAATAAATACATAAAACTCTGTATGAAAGAGGTATAGCCATGGATAAAAATTACAACTTAAATTTACCCGATTGGGGTCCTTATAATAAAATGTATCTTGGTGCTTCACACGTTGCCGATAAAAAAAGAGGTTTAAGGTTTGACCTTAATCTTTTCCCCGGATATTTCCGAAGAAGCGTTATGTCTGTAAGAGATTTGGCAGACTGTGGTACAAAGATGATGGGAGCATCAAAAAAGCTTACAAGGTTTAATTATCGCTACGAAATTGAATGGAAGGACAAGGTATATATTGACGCTGACTTTACATCAGATAACAATGTTATGACTGTAAAGTGTGATTTTGTAAATAATACGCAAAGACCGGAAAGCCTTTCTTTAAATGCAGTAATGAGTATGCATGGGTGTACGCTTAATCACAAGGAAATTATTCCCTGCGAAGTTAAGGTAAAGAATGGAATTTGGGTTGATGCTCTTGATTACAGTGATATAAAAATATTAAAAAGTGTTGCAAGAGATGGACTCTATCTTGGTGAATGCCGTGAAAGCGGATTTGTAGGCGGAAGCTTTTTGAGCAAGTCGCTTTTTGGTAAAAATGGTGACAGTGTAAGCTATAAGTTTGACTCTTGTGAGTGTGATAAATTAGGGATAAGATACAGAGGTGAGGGAAGCTTTGCTTTAAAGCTTGATGAGGACGAATATTCCGTAAGCCTGCCTTGTTCGGAAAACATAAATGTTTATTATGTTGATGTAAAATATAAAAAATATTCTTCTCTTGATATTTATTCGTTAAGTGGGAATATTGATTTTGATGGCTTTATAATTGGTGGAGAAGCACATTTTAACGATTTTAAAGAATGTTTTATACCAAAGATCACAAATACGGAAAACGGTGTGGAAATTTCCTTTGGTGATATGGAATACAATGTTGAAACAGACTGTGAAAGCTTTGTGGTAAGAAGGCTTAAAACAGATGATGTAGGTCAGCTTTTAACTTCTTTTATTCACAATCACGTTGCAACGGAGCTTGGTGAGGGTAACCATCAGTTTATTGACCTTTTCATACGTCCGGTTTTTGTTGAGCCAAATTCAAAAAAGACTGTTACTTTAAAAATTACTGCACCAAAGGGAGAAAACTTTGAACCCGAACATGAAATTGCAGAGCCGATATGTAATCCTTCCGGTGAAAAATACAGGCTTTCACAGAAAATTATGAATGCAATTACGTTGACGAACGTCGTATGGCCCGTATATTCAAGACGTGGATATATTTTGCACAACACACCGGGCAGAAACTGGGATTCATTATATACATGGGATTCCGGCTTTATAGGTATGGGACTATTGGAAATGGATATTGAACGTGCAAAGGACTGTCTTAATGCATATATGACGCCTGTGGGTGATATTCATTCGCCGTATATTCTCCACGGCTCTCCTGTGCCTACACAAATATTTTTGTATACAGAGATTTTCTCAAAAACAGGAGATAAAGAGTTTTTAAGAAAGTTTTATCCGCATATCTGTCAACAATACAGATTTTTTGCAGATATGAGAAAACGTGAGGATGCCAAAAAGACAGGCATGTTTGCACTGTGGGATATTTTCTATAATTCCGGCGGTTGGGACGATTACCCACCACAGAAATATGTACACGAAAACAAGCTTGAAGACGACGTATGCCCTGTCATAAATACTGCGCTTACCGTTCTTTGTGCAAAAATTCTTAAAGGTCTTGCAGAGATTATAGATGAGGATACAAAGGAATTTGATGAAGACATTGAATTTTATTCAAATGCTGTTAATACCTATGCATGGGACGAAGAAAGCGGATACTACGGATATGTGAAAAATGACGGAAGTATCTTAAAGGTAGACGGTGTAAATGCAGATATGGGTATGGACGGAGCTTATCCTTATATTGCAGGAATAAGTGATGAATACAGAAGTGAAAGAATTATAAAAAATATAAAAGAGGGTATGGTTACACCAATTGGTGTAAGTGTTGTGGATACACGTGCACCATACTTCAGAACAGACGGCTATTGGAACGGTTCTGTATGGATGCCTCATCAGTGGATTTTATGGAAGGCTTGCCTTGACAATGGCGAAACAGAATTTGCAGAACATATTGCAAAAACTGCCCTTGATTTATGGGAAAGTGAAACATCATATACATACAACTGTTACGAGCATTTTATGATTACAAACGGCAGAGGCGGAGGTTTTCACCAATTTTCTGGTCTTTCAACACCTGTGCTTATGTGGTTTGGAACATATTATAAACCTTATACTGTTACGAGCGGTTTTATGACAGTTATAACAGATAAAAAGATTACTGAAAATATATTTGAATTTATAGTAAAATCTGTTGCTAAAAAGCCTGTTGTAATTGTTTGTATGCCTGAAAATGAAAGTTATACTGTGAAAACAAGCGGTAAGGTATCCGCAGCAAATGGTGTGTATACCATAGAATTTGACGGAGCAGTTAATGAGAAAATTGAAATAGTTAAGGGATGAGGTTAAAAACTATGGACTTTAAAAAGCTTGAAAATTTTATGGACTACTGGGTGGAAAAGTTTTCACCGGGTTGTTGCGTTGTTGTGTATAAGGACGGCAAACAGGTATTCCGCAATCAGGCAGGATATTCCGACCTTGAAAATAAAATAAAGCTTACGGGAAACGAGCTTTTCAATATGTATTCCTGCACAAAGGTTGCCACGGTAACTGCCGGAATGCAGCTTTACGAGCGAGGAATGTTTTTGCTTGATGAGCCTCTTTGCGAGTTTATACCCGATTTTAAGGATGTTACTGTACGTGATGCAGACGGCAATATTAAAAGGGCGGAAAAGTATATTACAATGCGCCACCTTTTTACAATGACAGCAGGTTTTAGCTACTTAAGAGATGATGCTTTTTTTGAAAAAGCCAAGGAGCTTGGTGGCGGAAAAATAACTACTAATTCATATGCAAGAGCACTTGCATACAGACCTTTGGAATTTGAACCCGGTGCACATTGGCAATATAGCCTTTGTCACGACGTTTTAGGTGCTGTAATTGAAATAATTTCAGGCAAAAAATTTGAAGACTATATGAGGGAAAATATATTTGAACCTCTTGGTATGACAAGAACCTGTTTCCATCTGCCTGAAGAAAAGTATGACCTTATGGCACCACAGTATTCTTATGAAACTGAGGGTGAAAAGGATATTGTGCGTTTGCAGATGAGCAATTCCACACAAAAGGGCTGTATTGTTAAAGTGGATAAACACAACAAATTAAGTGAATATGTGGATGAGCTTGTAGACAGCGGTGGAGGTGGTATTATATCAAACCCCGACGACTACATAAAGCTTATTGCAGCACTTGCAAATTGGGGTACGGGCGTAAGTGGTGAACGTATACTTTCAAAGGGTGCAATTGAGCTTATGCGTACAAATCAGCTGGGTGAATCACAGCTTAAAGATTTCAGGTGGCCTGACCTTCAGGGTTATGGCTACGGACTTGGTGTGCGTACACTTATGAACCGCGCATTAAATGGTAACCTAGGTTCAATAGGTGAATTTGGCTGGAGCGGTGCGGCAGGCTCTTCAACACTTGCAGATCCTGAGCTTAATCTTGCAATGGTATTTTCACAGCACATTTTAAATCCACGTGAGTCCTGCTATTGCCCAAGGCTACGGAATGTTCTTTACGCTTGTGTTAAATAATTTATAATATTAACATTATGTTTTATAATATTAAAGTAATGGTACTTTTTGTTTACAAAATGTGCTGATATTGGTATAATAAATTCATATTCTAATAAAAAGGAAGGTATAATACATGATTTATTCGGCTTTTTCCTTAAACGGAACATGGGAAATGAATTATAAAGAAGAAAAATACACAGGTAAAGAAAATCCCTGGAATGTATCTGAGCTTGCTTTGGATACACATGCGGGATTGGTAGATAATGCCGTACCGGGATATTGGGAGGATATGACGGAAGCATTTTTGTATACTCCTTTTTTCTGCTTTTTAAGAGTAAATCCTGAATACGGCGTTCAGCAATATCCAATTTCTGGTGTTGCACCTGATATGGCTTTGCCTAATGTTGTTGGTAACTTCTTTTATCGCCGTACATTTTTGTGCGAAAATATTACAAAGCCTGCAGCTTTGCATTTTGGCGGTGTTCAGAATGCGGCATCAGTGTGGATTAACGATGTTTATTTAGGTCGTCACGAGGGCTACAGCACACCTTTTGATGTGGAAATTCCCGAAGGCTTGTTAAAAGATGGTGAAAATACAATCGTCCTTTCTGTATCCAACCACAGACTTGAGGGATTTGACGGTGAGCCTGTTTCAGGCCTGACATCCCGTGCGGCTAATGAATGTACAGGCGGCGTAACAGGTGAAATTGAACTTAGAGTTTATTCCTGTCCTTTGCGTGATGTTGCTTTGATTGTAGCTGATGACTGCAAAAGTGTTACTGCAAAAATTGAAGCGGTGGAAGATGCACAGTACAAATGGTACGTTATAGACGGTAACAGTGTTTTAAAAAGCGGTGATACAACAGGTGACTTTGCATTTGATACTGATGGTCTGGATTTCTGGAGTCCTGAAAACCCAAAGCTTTATACTTTGAAAATTGAATGCGGTGATGACAGCTTAAGCCGTAGCTTCGGTGTACGCAGACTTTTGCCTGACGGACCTCACTTTACACTTAACGGAAATCCGTATTACCTTCGCGGTATTTGTGAGCATTGCTATTTTCCCGATACAATACATCCTGCCCATGATCTTAACTATTACCGCAGTATTATAAAGTCGATTAAAAAGCTTGGTTTTAACTTTATACGCTTCCATACATACATTCCGGAGGAAGAATATATGCAGGCGGCAGATGAGCTTGGAGTACTTTTGCACGTGGAAAGTCCTAACAATACCTCTCTTGCAGAGTGGAGGGAAATTGTAAAATTCTGCAGACGCCACACATCTGTTGTAATTTACTGTTGCGGTAACGAATTGCAGATGCACGAAGAATTTATTGAACATCTTAACAGGTGTGCAGATGAAGTTCACGAAAAAACAGATTCCCTTTATTCACCTATGAGTGCTATGAGAGGTCTGGAATATTGCTTCTTAGACCCTAACGATGTAAATGAAAATACAAAAGAACCCTTTGAACATAACAAACGCCGCATTAAGATTGTCAGCGAATTCAGCGATATGTTCTCAAGCTACACTACAGGTGCCCACAGCTATTTGTCTTTAGACTGCAATGTTAAAGAAATTGACGACAGAAACGAAATCTATCACAACAAACCACGTGTAAGTCACGAAATTTGTATAGACGGAACATATACGGATTTAAGCCTTAAAAACCGTTATAAGGGTAAAAGAGTAGGCAAAACAGATATGTTCGATTCCATTGAGCGTCATCTGGAATCTAAGGGTATGCTTGAAAAAGCACCGCTGTATTTTAAAAATTCTTCCGAATGGCAACGCCGTGTTCGTAAATACTGCTTCGAGTCTGTACGACGTGGTGACAAGATTGCAGGCTACGACTTCCTTGGCCCTATAGATACCCATTGGCATACATTTGGCTATGACGTAGGTATGATGAACGAGTTTTATGAATTAAAACCCGGTGAAACAGTAAGAAATGTGCTTATGTATAATTCCGAAACTGTTTTGCTTACAGACCTTGAAAGAAAGACGAATTTTGCATCAGGAGAAGAACTGAATTGTGGCATTTTTGTATCCTGCTATAATGATGAAATGCTAAAGGATGCAAGACTTTGTATACGCCTTTCACTTGACGGAAAAATTATAGAACGCCGTGACATTACTGTTGATGAAATTGCAAACGGTTGCGTTTCAAAAATCTATGATTTGTCAATAAAACTTCCTTGTGTAGAAAAGCCCGGTGCAATGAAGCTTTATGTTACACTTGACTGTGACGGTTTATTTGCCGAAAACGAATGGGAACTTTATCTGTTCCCCGAAGTTAAAAGCGTTGATGAGGGCGATGTATTTGTATCAATGGGTATGAGTGCAGATGAGCTTGAAAAGGCACTTGAAGAGGGTAAAAATGTACTTATACTTGGCACAGAGCCTTTTGCAACCCTTCCAACAACATATAGAATTGCTCTGGCAGGACGTTGTTCGGGCAACCTTGCAACTGTAATTGCAGACCATCCGTTGCTAAGTGATATGCCACACGACGGTTTTTGCGGATGGCAGTTCAATAATCTTATGGAAAAGGGTAATGCAATTTGTTTTGAATGTGATGATGTTCCTTTTAATCCGATTTTAGAGGTTGTATCTACGCATAAGTTTGCAATAAAACAGTCTGCTTTGTTTGAATTTAATGCAATTAACGGTAAACTTTTGGTGTGCAGTTTTAATTTCACGGATAGTGACCCTGCGGCAAAATGGCTTAAAGCAAAGCTTATTTCATATATGAACAGCGATGGATTTAATCCTGCAGATACAATAAACTCAAAACAACTAAATTCACTTATAAATTCAAGGGTTATAAAGGTTGCAGGCAACAACAATATGGCATTTAACCCTAATGATAAGACATCAACAAGAAAGAAAAAATAATTTGTAATATAAATACAACACGGATTTATCAAGAGGAAAATGAAATGGAAAAATTATTAACTGTTTTTTGTTTTACAGACATACATAATCAACAGGCCATGTTGGATTATCCAACAAAGCTCAGAACGTCGTTGGTTCAGGCAAATGAATTGGCTGTTAAGGAATTTGGTAAAGCAGATATTGCTCTTATAGGCGGAGATAATATATCCGATTATCCCTATTGGAATAAATCCTGCTGGTTGCCTAAGAAAAATTTCCTTGATATAAAACAGAAAATTCACAAGAGTGTTTCCAAAAGCGTAAAGGATGGCAAGGTTTTGTATGTTGCCGGAAATAACGATATGATATTGGGTGACATCGGCACAGATGAAAACGAACCCTACAACACTACAGATTTTTATGATTTAATGGATAATGCCTTCGGTGTGCTTCCTGAAAACGAAAAGATTGCTCTTGCATCAAAGGAAAAACCAAGTGAGCATTATTTGGGGGCATTTCATTATGTTGTTAACGGTATAGATTTTATCGGTATCAACATTGACCCTGATACTGCATTTAATTCGCATGAAGGAAGCTACAGCGATGAAAC
>JAZQIO010000042.1:0-12009 GCA_045541135.1 Clostridia bacterium | reverse complement strand
CAATGATGTGGCGCTTGTTTTTACCTTTGAATCACTATTATTGAAAACAGCAAATGCCTGTGAATTTGTGCCGGGAGTTACTGTATAACGCATCTGTACATTCTGTCCGCCCTTGGTAGTGGATGTACCTGCGTATGTTACTGAACATTCGGAAACATCATCTGTTTTCAGCATATATGCATCAAAGCGTATTGCAGATGTATGTTCTGCAGCTGTCATATCAGCATTAACTGTCCATTCAATTGCGTATGTGCCTTTAAGACCATAGTTATAAATAATTTTCTTATTAACAGAATCTTCAACCTTTTTTACAAAGTTGATTCTGAACATTTCATTACTTTGTGTTGCGTGTTGACCTGTCACAAAGTCAGATACTCTTGTTAGCTTAAAACCATCAGCAGTATATGCACCGCTGAAATTAGTTGAATTTGTATAATTGTGATACAGCATTTCGCCGGGAATATCCTCACCGGTAAATGTATAATCACCTACAAGTGTACCGGGTTTTGTTAATGCCCCTATTGATGCAACCCAATCTGGTGCATCGGCAGCACTTACTGTAAATACAGGGAGCATACCGATTACCATACACAAACATACTAAAAGTGAAAGTATTTTTTTCATATCGTCATCCCTCCTATTTACGTATTGCCAATACTCTTACGTTTGAATATACCGCGCCAACATAAATTGTGTTTCCGCACTGAATATCATCAAACTTTCCGAGTTCTGCATTACCCTGTTCATCAATTATGAATATAACGGGTGTACCTGTTTTAAATATCTCATAAGTCATTGCTTCATTACCTTCACCGCAGTCTACTGTAATAGAGTCTGTCCAACGGTTTAATCTTGCTGATACATAGTTATATCTGCAATCTGAAACTTCACCGATACAGATTTCATTAATCTGGTCAATATTGAATGCTCCTGTACCTTCGTAGTTGTCGATTGACTGAATTAGTTGACAGTTTCTGAGTTCATCTGTTCCTGCTATTGTTTCATAGTAGAAAATATCGCCTTTTTTCATATTCATGAAACGGTTTTGAACAGCAGATGCCATCAACGGTGATACAACATAGCTCTTTTCGCCTTCTTTTGTGAGCATGTGAACTCTCATAACTTCATTTCCTTCGTCATCAAGTACATAAGATGCTTTCTTCATTATAGCAATATTGCTTAATGCAGGGCTTATGCTTCCTGCCACACCTGATCTCATTTCAGCTTTAATTACAGCAAGACCTGCAATGCTTGATGTTTCATCAACATCATAAGCATTAATTGTATATTCAGAGCCATGAACCAATTTTACAGGTACCAAAAGGTCATCTTCGGATGCATCATTTGTAGGAACACAAATAGACATTGTAGCACTTTCTGTTATACCGAAGCCTTCTGTTGCCTTACTACTGAATGTTTTACCGTTCTGGTTATATGCTTTTTTAGCAGTATCATCATTAAATACTTCCAATATCTCAACTTTGTTTATCTTGTCATTAGCATCCAAGCTGTATGAAACAATTTTTCCTTTAATTAAAGGAATAGTTTCAGTAGCCTTATATGTTGAATCATTTACTTTTACCTTAGTCGCCAATTCATATATAACCTTAGAATCGTTACGGAAGAAAAGTTCTTTTGTAGAGTCAGTTGTACCTTCTTCATCGACGGATTCAGTACGTGTTTCACTAATGTAACCGGGCATTATAAGAGATACCTTTACTGTTCCGCTGATGCCTGACTGTTGCTGTGCATCAAGTATATACGCATATGTGTTTTCTGCCTTTGTCTTTTCCACATAGAAAACTTTACCCATAAAGTTTACGTATGCATCAACATGATTTCCAAGTTTTACGTCAGGTCTTGTAACGTAATCGTACACATCCGAATCAACAACTATTGAATATTCATCAATTTCATTCACAACACCTGTCACAATTTTATCGCTTATAACAGCATTTACAACCTGGCCGTCCTTACTCTTCGCGATGCTGATAATATTATTTTCCTTGATGTCTTCAAAAGCAACTTTATTGCCGTTAACATCAACTACATTTGCAATAATATCATCTTCCTCTTCGTCAAAGGAAACAAATCTTGAACCGTCAACAAGCTGACCGTTCGCAAAATACACCTGTTTTGTTTCAGCATAAGTTCTGTCAACAATAGCATCTGTAAATTCATATACAAAAACTATATCAACAACTTCATCTTCATCATTATCGATAAGTTTCACATAACCATTATCATAATCCTTGATGTCGGTAATAACAGAAGACATTACCCAACGGTCATTGTATATAATCTTAGCATAATCATTAACTTTAACACTTGCTTTCTTTTCATCGTTTACGAAGTATTCAACCTCATCAGATGTTACACTGTTAAGTTTATCAAGTGAAATTTCTGTAACAATGTTCTTTTCTGTTGGTGAAATGCTTGTAACAGTTTCTCCGTTGTCGCTATGTTCAACATAAAAATGAACTTCCATACCTACCATACCGCTTGGTACTTCAAAATTGCAGTTATATATCTTTCCGTTCACTTCAACCTGTGTAGGTTTCATATTGCTGTGGGCTTCATAAAGGTATGTAGTATCGTCAGCAGTAACGATACCCTTAAGCTTCTGAACATTTTTTCCTGTTGTAGTTGATAATGATGTTCTGATAGTTTTTCCTTCTACAATATGGTAATTATCACCAATCATGCTAAAGTCTTTTGTCATAATGTCTATATCAAGTGCATTATGAGCAATGATCAAAGCATCATTCCAGGATACAAACTCCTTTGAAGAATCAACATTCTCAAACACACCTATACTTCCTGCAAGCATTGAGTAAGCATAAAGGTTTGTGCTGTTTACTATATTTGAATATCCAAGAATGTTTACCATAAACTTACCAACCTGGGGATATGTAAGAGACTGCTCAGGGCTGAAAGTATTTTGTCCTGTACCTGAAATTATTTTCAAATCATACAGTAAATTGATAGCGCCATTATATCTACTTTCGGATATATCTGTGAATACACCCAAATCCTTAAATGTATCCGCCACATCGTAATATCCCAAAAGGTTTACTACCAATTGTGAAAATTCCTCTCTTGTAATATTAGCGTTAAGGTCACTATTTACATCAACACCTTCCAAAACGCCTAATGATGTCAAATCAAACATAACATCATCGTAGTCTGCTGAAATAGTAGACACACTGCCGATTAACAGTGTAAATACACACAGCATACTCAATACAGTTTTCAAAATTCTTTTACTTACCATATTCTTTTCCTCCTTAAAACGAAAGTTTTAAAATTTTCCTAGCGTAATTATATTATATTGTTAATAAAAAATCAATGGACAATACGAAATAATTGGTGGACAATTTCTTCCATAAGCTTTTTCCCAAAAGCATAAAGTGTCCCGCGAGACACAGGAAAACCGCGGTATAATCATGTTTTTACATAAAATAAAATATACACTTGAAAATCCCCTTTAAATGACATATAATATATATGCGAAACTAATTTCAGAGGTGAGTTTTCTTGTTAATTTACAGCATAATTGTAACTATATTATTGATATTTCTGATATCATATATTTTTTTACACAACAGAAAAACCAAAGTTAAAAAAAATATTGAAAGTCTTTTTTTCGAAGATTTTTACGATTTAGTGCCATCATTTAATAAAAACAATTTTCAAAATTTTATCAAAGAAAACACTTTTATCATCTGCATAAAGAACAACAGATATGACGAACGGTTCAGGCAGATACCTACCGAAAAGAAATTTGTAAAAATATTCAAAAGCTATTTTTCTGCTGATGTAAACATACATTACAAAAATCAGAACCAGATACTATGCTTTGTTTTATCATTTGACTGTGATGAAGAAATCATAATTGATTCTCTGAAAAAAGTAGCAAATAAATTCCCTACCTTTTACATTGGAACAAGTCAATGTCTGAAGAAAGAAATGATTTATTCTGCAATCGAAAACAACTTAAAAAACGGACAACATAAAATATTATCATCAAAATATTGGGGAAATGCAATAAAAGCTGCTGATATGGGAAACTTTAACCATAAAAACGTATACCGCTTTGATGTTTCGGAAAACAAGGTTTTCACAAAAACTTCAATTGAAACAGAATCAAAACTCATAACTGCTTTCAATTGCAAGAAATTTGATGAAACAGATGACATAATTTTTAGTGCATTTGAAAATGAAGATAATTATTCACAATGTATTCATATTGCAAATAATTTGTTAGCCCTGCTGCACAACATATTAAACAAAAACAACACCACTATAGGTGAAGTATACGGTGATAATGTTAACCTGTACAGATGGATGTCAGGAACCACACATAAAAAAGGGCTTATAGAAATGATTCAGAAATGGTATAAACAAGCTATGCTGTATCTGGAAGAACACTCGGACAAAGTAAACGATATAGAACTAAAAATCGAAAAATACATAGAGGATAATTACAATAAAGATATCAGTATTACCACTATGGCAGATGAATTTGGTGTTTCCAATCAATACTTCAGCAGATATTTCAAATCACAGACAGGAAGTAATTTCTTAGAAACTTTAAACAAGTACAGAATAAAAAAGGCATTGGAAATAATAAATGATACAAAACTTCCAATGACAGAAATTGCAACAATGACAGGCTTTAACAATTACAAAAGCTTTGCACGTAATTTCAAAAAATATACAGGCAAAATACCAAGTGAATATTCAAAAAAATAAAGGTGCGGAATCCACACCTTTATTTTTATTATTTAACTGAATTTATAAATTTCACAATACCGGCATTGCCTTTTTCTGTATTCTTGAATACTCCGCAGTTTTCAAGAATTTTGCCAAATATAAGTCCTATTTCTTCCTTCTTTGCATCATCAAGATTATATTCTGTTGTAAGTCTTGGTGGCAATACCGCAAGTCCCATAGCTTCTATAAGACCGATATTTTCCTTCTTGATATGATGATATTCCGCATGAGGGTGGAAAATCCCAAGGGGATGCTCCTCTGTTGTTCTGTTGTTTCTCAAAATCAAGTCGAGTTCGAATTTTCCGTTTCTCATTCTGGCAATCGGAGTAATTGTGTTATGAGGAGCATCTGTGTGTGCGTAAATATCATTTTCTTCATCAGAGTATGCTCTCCATGCAGAAAGAATTTTCCCTGCAAGTTCCTGAAGTTTAAATCTGTCAGCAGATGCAATACGTATTGTAGATAGTGCCCAATCCACAACACAGGCATCAACATCTTCATATCCATTAAACTTAACATCAATTCTTGAACCACACTTTGCCATAGGAAATTCGTAGTTTCCTCCCTGATAGTGGTCATGTGTCAGAATAGAACCACCAACAATTGGCAAATCTGCATTTGACCCAATGAAATAATGCGGAAACTTTTCAACAAATGCAAGCAATCTGCCGAATGTTTCGTTTGTAATCGCCATCGGTGAATGTTCACTGTTAAGCAAAATACAATGTTCATTATAATATCCGTATGGTGAATACTGAAGGCACCATTTTTCATCATTTAACTGCACGGGAATAATTCTGTGATTACTGCGTGGCGGATGCTTGGAATGTCCTTCAAAACCTACATTTTCAACACACAAAAGGCATTTCGGATAACCTGTCTGCTGTACCTTTTTTGCATTGGCAATATCTCTCGGATCCTTTTCGGGCTTTGATAGATTAATTGTAACATCAAGGTCACCGTATTCCTTGGTATTTGTTTTCCACACAATGTTTTTCTTAAGTCTTTCCGTCATTATATAGTTGTTATTTTTAGAAAGGTCAAAAAACCAGTCTGTTGCAACTTTTGGACCTTCTTCATATTTTTCGTAAAAAGTCTTTGTAACTACTGAAGGCATAGGTGTAAAACAATCCATAATATCTGTTGATAAAATATCACGATATGTGATTGAATTCACTTCAAGCATACCATTATCATTTGCATAATCAAGTATAGGAGCAAGTATTTCTTCAATATTTGCGTGAGGAGTATATTCCTCTCTATCAAAAGACGAACCGCCCACAAGATTAAGTATTCTGTTAACAACGTAGTTTACATCTTCTTCTGTAATAAGATTTTTTGATATTGCGTAGTCAATCAGTTCTGTTAAGCTTTTATTTATCATTTTGCCACCTCTTATTTTACAACCATAACAGACACACCATCAGGAATTGCTGTTACCTTTGCATCTTTGTTGCCCAAAATCTCATAAGCCTTTTCCATAGCTTCATCAAGCGAATGAGCGGGAATCATGTGATAAGCCTTTATCATATCATCAGGAGCATCGGAAACATAAACAACAGAGCTGTTCTTTAAAATTCTTGTAAGAATCTGGGTCATCCATTGGTCAGTTAATGTTTCGTTTCTTCCTCTTGCCATAAGCTTTGCTTCTATTTTATCCAAATCGTCAAATTCAGACATCTGGTGGTAGAAATGGTCACCGCCTGTACCGTCATTACACTTAGAAAGCATAATGATAACGCCGCCCTTTTTAACTGTAGCTTCAGCAGCAGTCATGCCTTTTACAGACTGATAAATATTCTGGTCAAGAGGATATCCTCCGTTTGTAGAAATAGCAATATCAGCAGGAATAGCCTGAGCTTTGCAAAGGTCTGACAAAAATTCACAACCCTTAGCATGCGCTTTTTCCATATCACCTGCTACAGCATATATAGCTTCCTTCTTCTCATCAATAACGACATTTACGATGTACGCAAGCTTTGCTGTTTTACCGGCATAAACCATATCTTCATGAATAGGGTTATTTTCCAAAATACCTGTTCTTGCATAAGGACTTGCAATAAATTCACTGCAATGGTTGGCAAGTACAGTTACACGGCTTGCAATACCGGGAAGTACACTCTTTCTTGCACCTGAAAAACCCGCAAAGAAGTGGGGCTCAATAAACCCTTCTGCCACAAGCAAATCTGCTTCAACAGCAAGCTTATTTATAATAAGTTCTCCGCCTGAGGGAAGTGTGCCTATTTTCACAAGCATATCTGTTTCATCGCAGTCGTGAATATATATTTTTTCATTTGCAACAATTTCCTCACCGAATTTCGCAACAAGTTCATCCTTTGTGGTACCTCTGTGGCATCCTGTCGCAATAAGAATAGTAATATCTGCATCAGGGTTACCCTTTCTTATTTCAGCAAGCATAGCAGGCATAATAGCCTTACTTGGTACGGGACGTGTATGGTCACTTGCAATAATAACAACCTTGTTTTTACCAACTGCAAGATCACATAGTTTTTCACTACCAACAGGATTTGCCATAGCTTCCAGAACAAGCTCTTCCTGTGTTTTATCTGTATGATAATCATGCAGTTTTGAAACCAAAACTCCATTTAATTTTTCATCAGCAATTTCAAGACTTAATTTTTCTTTTCCGTATGGAAATTTAATAACAGCCATAATTCTTCCTCCTTATTATATAACCAATATGTACCTACTTTATATAATAATAAAATTATTCTTTATTGTCAATAAAGAATTTTTTGTCTTGCATCATATAAAAATGTTTGATATAATAGTTATATTGAAAAATTGGAGGGCTGAAAAATGAAATTTATAAACGACGATTTTATGCTTCACGGCGAAACAGCAAAAAAACTTTTTCACGATTTTGCAAAAGATATGCCTATTATAGACTATCACTGTCATTTGCCTATTAAGCAGATTGCTGAAAATCATCAATTCAGAAATGCTTACGACCTGTTTTTAGGCGGCGACCACTACAAGTGGCGTCAGATGAGAACAAACGGTATTGATGAAAAGTACATAACAGGCGATGCTGATGATTATGAAAAGTTCAAGGCTTTTGCAAAAACTGTTCCTATGCTGATTGGTAACCCACTTTACCATTGGACACACCTTGAACTTAAAAACTATTTCGGAATTGACGATGTACTTTGTGAAGAAAACTGTGAAGAAATCTGGAATAAGTGTAACGAAATGCTTGCAAGAGAAGATTTCCGTGCTCAGGAGCTTATCAAAAAATCAAATGTTGCTGTTATCTGTACAACAGATGATCCTGCTGATGACCTTGAATATCATAAGCAGTTAAAGGATTTCCCTACAAAAATTCTTCCTACATTCCGTCCTGACATGGCAACAAATATTGATAAGGAAACATTTATTCCATACATAGAAAAAACAGGTGTTAAATCATACAGTGAATTTTTGGACTGGTTGACATCAAGAATTGAATACTTCAATGAAGTAGGCTGTAAGGTATCTGACCACGCTATGGAATACATTCCGTTTGCAGTTGGTGACCCTGAAGCCGTATTCAACAAAAAAATGGCAGGTGAAGAAATTACTAAAGATGAAGCTGATGTATTTAAAACAGCAGTTTTGAAACATTGTGCAAAGCTTTACGTTAAATATGACTGGGCTATGCAGCTTCACATTGGTGCACTTCGTAACAACAATACAAAGATGTATAAGAAAATGGGACCTGACACAGGTTGGGATTCAATCAACGACCTTTGCATTGCTGAACCACTTTCAAAGTTTATGGATAATCTTGAAATGGACGATTGCTTGCCAAAGACAATTCTTTACACACTAAATCCAAAGGACAACTATGTACTTGGCACAATGCTCGGTAACTTCCAAAAAGGTCCTACTGCCGGTAAAATTCAGTTTGGCTCAGGTTGGTGGTTCAATGATCAGAGAGACGGTATGTTAGACCAGATGAAGGCTTTGGCAAACCTTGGTATGATAAGCAGATTTGTTGGTATGCTCACAGACTCAAGAAGCTTTGTTTCATACCCACGTCATGAATACTTCAGACGTATTATGTGCAATCTTCTTGGCAGTTGGGTTGATGCAGGCGAATATCCTGCTGATATGAAAACTCTTGAGATTATAGTTAAGGGTATTTGTTACAACAACGCAAAAAATTACTTTAATTTCTAATTTTTGAAGACGGTCAATTGTGGCCGTCTTTTTTTCAAAATAACCATTGCAAAATATGTAAATATATGTTATCATATAAGCGTATATATTTTAATGAGAGGATGTTTATATGTTGAAATCAAAGAAAATCTTCGCTTTGGTTACAGCCCTTCTTGTAATCGGTATAATGATGGTACCGGTTATATGCGGTGCTGATACCGGTGCAGAAGAACCTGTCAGCAAAATGTTTGCTACATTCTGGGCACTTGTTCCGCCTGTAGTAGCTATTGTTCTGGCATTAATTACAAAAGAAGTTTACAGCTCTCTTTTTGTTGGTATTGTTATCGGTGGTTTGTTTGCTACAAACTTCTCACCAATCAAAACAGTTGATGCTGTTGTAAACGACGGTATTATCGGTGCAGTATCGGGACTTGCAGGTATATTCCTGTTCCTTGTACTACTTGGTGTAATGGTTGCACTAATTAACAAATCCGGTGGTAGCCAGGCGTTTGGTGAATGGGCAAAAACACATATTAAATCACGCACAGGTGCTATGCTTGCAACATTTGTACTTGGTGTACTTATTTTTATCGATGACTACTTCAACTGCTTAACAGTTGGTACTGTTATGAAGCCCGTAACAGACAGTCATAAAATTTCAAGAGCAAAGCTTGCTTATATTATTGATGCAACAGCTGCTCCGATTTGTATGATTGCTCCTATTTCTTCATGGGCTGCCGCTGTTTCAGAATTTGCCCCTGATGGTAAAGGTCTTTCACTGTTTGTACAGGCTATTCCTTACAACTTTTACTCACTTTTGACTCTCGTTTTCGTTGTAGCACTTGCTATTATGAAATTTGACTTTGGTCCAATGAAATTGCATGAAAAAAATGCTCTTCAGGGTGATTTATTCACTATCGGCGACAGAGCAGAAGCTATTAAAACCGAAGACTGTTCAAAAGGTAAGGTTATTGACCTTATTCTTCCTGTTATCGTACTTATCATAGTATGTGTATTTGCACTTGTTTACGTTGGCGGTATTTTTGACGGTTTGAATTTTGTTGACGCTTTTGGTAATACTGATGCAACAGTTGGTCTTCCTTGGGGTGGACTTATAGTAGTTATTTTTACAATACTTTATATGATGGCAAGAAAGCTTATCACTTTCAAGGAAGCTATGGATTGTATACCAAAAGGCTTTATAGCAATGGTACCTGCCATTACAATTTTGACATTGGCAACTGCTCTTAAAAATATGACAGGTCTTTTAGGTGCAGATGTATTTGTTGCTAACCTTATGAACGGTGCTGCTGCAGGTCTTGCATACTTCTTACCGGCAATCATATTCCTTGTAGCATGCTTCCTTGCATTCTCAACAGGTACATCATGGGGTACATTTGGTATTTTAATTCCTATTGTAGTTGCAATATTCCCCGAAGGAAGTGAATTGCTGATAATCGGTATGTCTGCTTGTCTTGCAGGTGCTGTATGCGGTGACCATTGCTCACCTATTTCAGATACAACAATTATGTCATCTGCAGGTGCTGAATGTAACCACGTTAACCACGTTTCAACTCAGTTACCTTACGCAATTACAGTTGCTGTAATTTCATTTGTAATGTATATTCTTGCAGGTGTTATTCAGTTTATTGCTTTGCCATTCAGCAGTGCATTTATTCTTCTGCCTGTAGGTATCGCACTTACAATCGGAACATTGTTTGTAATTAAAGCAATTACATCTAAACAATAATATAACAACACAAAAACCTCGTTCAATCTGAACGAGGTTTTCTTATTTTCAAATATTAATAAATTTATGCTCTTGTGCTGATGTCTTAGCTGCAAGACACATCTCAGCACTGAGAATACCTTCCGATAAGGGAGAATTTGATTTTTCTTCACCTTTCATAACACCAATAAAGTTTTCACAAAGAAGGCTGTCTCCTCCTCCGTGTCCGTCTGTTTTACCGAAATTATGAGTTTCTGTAATGTTATCAAAATGATGATACACCTTTACAATACCCGACTTCCAGTCAAATTCAACCGTACCCTTATAACCTATAAGTCTTGCACCGCGTTTTCCCGCATCACCGCGGACTATAAAGTTCTGAGTGTATACAGCATGCAAGCCGTTATCATACTGTACTAAAACCGTACCACTGTCATGATTTCCAGTATCAACCGCAAAACAGCAATATTCGCCTATCCTTTTGCCATCATTAAGCTTTTTGATATTAATATCGCTTTCCTGACATGTAAATCTTTCATCACAGTCCTTACATTTTAAACCCGCAGGTTTATTACCTTTATATACCTGTTTTGATTCCATTGCAGAAATACAAACAGGTTTTATATCACCTAAAAGAAAATTTATATAGTCAAGGTCATGTGTTGCCTTTTGAAGAAACAGTCCTCCTGTTTCATTATCATCTCTGTACCACAAATGATAATATCCTCTGCCGTATGTAACGTTGTTATAAGCTTGTACATGTGTTATCTCCCCAAGCTTACCGCTGTCTATAATATTTTTTACGTATACACACATATTGGAAAGCCGAAGCGGAAAAGATACTACAGTTTTTTCATTCATGTGTGGTATTGACTTTAATCTTTCCAAGTCATCATGGGTTGTACAAACAGGTTTTTCCAAAAATAGCGGTATATTATATTTTGCAACCAACATAGCATAGTGGGTATGCAACGAACATCTTGTACCTATGCAAACACCGTCAAGCTTTTCAGCTTTCAGCATTTCATCTGCATCTGAATAAAAATTGACATTGGAAAAGTCAACACTTTCTCCATATCTTGTCCTTACTGTTTCAATATCAACATCCATCACAGCCGCAAGTTTTACTTCTCCTGTATCTATCAAACCTTTAACAATAGCGTTGATTCTTGTACCATAACCAATTACTCCAATTTCAAGCATATTCTTTTCCTCCGATAAAAACTTTATGAATCTTAAGTTCTTTATCAAACATAACAATATCTGCACGATAACCGTTTTTTATTTTGCCACGGTCATTAAGCTTTAAAATTGATGCCGGTGTTTCGGTAATCATCTTTACA
>JAZQIO010000041.1:0-3179 GCA_045541135.1 Clostridia bacterium | reverse complement strand
TCCGGTGATGGCACAGGAAATTTCAATCCATCTGATAAGGTAACAAGAGAACAGTTTGTAAAAATGATACTTGAAGCAATTGAGGTAGAAGCAGAGGCAACAGAAAACTCATTTGCAGACGTTGTAAGCGGAGCATGGTATGAGGGCTACATTGCAACAGCAGTATCAAAGGGAATAGTAAACGGTGTTGGTGACGGTAAATTCGGCATTGGCACAAATATATCAAGACAGGATATGGCAGTGCTTATAGAAAGAGTATTGGCATATAAGGAAATAGAAGTAGAAAAAACTGAAACAGAGCCATTTGCAGATGCAGGAGAGGTTGCAGGTTATGCAGCAGAGGCAGTAGCAAATATGAAGGCAATAGGCTTAATTCAGGGATACGAAAACAACTATAATCCTAAGGATAATCTTACAAGAGCAGAAGCAGCAACTGTAATAGCATCTTTGTTAGAGCTTTTGGCAAAATAAAAGATTAAGTAATAATAGAGATTAAACAGTAAAAAGTGAATAAAAAAGATGACTTTGTAGGGGCGGATGCCTACATACGCCCGCTATAAAAAACGGAAACGGTACGATGTGGGCATCGTACCCTACAAAGGATATTTTGTTATTCACAAAAAATGCTCAAGAAAGGAGATTATCTATGAAAAGAATTTTAAGCATAGTTTTAACTATGACAATGATGCTTTCTGTTATAGGAAGTGTTGTTATGATAAATACGGAAAAAGTTCATGCTCGTTTAGGCATGGATATTAATGGCGAAAAGGTAGAGAACACTAATATTTACCAGCCTACCGGACATCCGATTTACTACTATCAGCCACCGGTTGATGAAAACGGTAACCATGACTATTTTGGTTATCCCATATACGATGACCCACAGGATATTCCCGATGCGGAATTTTTCGGTACTTGGGATGAGATTGATAACAGATGGGTAGCAGGTCCGTACCTTAGATATTCTGAATTTCCGGGACTTGAAAAGGTAGCAGAGGCTGCAAAAATAGGAGATTACGATACAGCCAAAGAAGAACTTTTGGCATATTATCAGGAAATTGGAAACACACGTGGTGACAGTGAAAGTTATGGTGCTTTTTCTGCTGCAGCTACACAAAGGCTTGAATCTATGTCAAGAAATATTTTCTCGTATTCCATGATTTCCGCAATAGCAATGAAAGGTTTTGACATTCCGGAAAACAATTTCGAGAAAGTATCATTTGATGTAGACAGCAATATTATTACCAGCTTTATTGGCTCTTTCCCTGAATTTTCAGTAGAAATTGCATCAGGTGATAAATTCTGGACAACTGCAGAAATTTATACCAAGGAAGCTCCGGATAAGGCTTTGAGACCATATATGTCTGCTACTGTAAACGGAATTTATACTGAGTTTCAGGTAACAAAGGATGCTATGGTTGTGGCAGGCGCTAATGCAGGTATCAACTATGGTTCAGAGCCCATTGCTTATGTAGAAGAGCATGGTACATACGATAACATCGACAGCTCATACGGTTCATACGATGAAACAACAAAGAGATATTTTGTTGCTTTTGATACAAGCTCTTTAAAGGCAACGGACTCTGTAAAGAATATGAAAATTCATCTTACAGCACGTAATGTTATTTCCGATGATACCAGATTAAAATTTTCCGATGAAAACGGAAATCTTTATGAAGGTGAAGCAGACAGACCAAAGTATATGTGGGCTACATGGTATAAGGACTCCGCTTGGCAGGAAGACTCCTTAACATGGAATACACCTACAATTCTGGATAAAATGTATTTTTCATGCAATGACATGGAGGCATGGGATTATATTACTTCCAGTGGTACAAGTATTAAAGGTAAGGTCTGCGGTTTCCACCGAGACAATGACCAGGCAACTCTTCGTAGTGCGTGGATGATTTCCAAGGACGAACGTTTTGCATACAACTACATTCGTCAGGAAATGGCACTTATAAACTCTATCGGTTGCGAACCTAATGTTATGAACTCACTTGATATGTCAACACACATGAGCGGATTGAGTTCATCATTCTATGCATTCTTAGACAGTAAATATTTTACTGCGGATGTTTGTACTACATGGCTTAAGTTTATGTGGCAACTTTGCAACTGGCAAGTGGAATTTTACTACGGTACATCGAACAATAACTGGGGAACCTTCGCTTCAGGTGCTGTTTACAACGGTGTTGCAAAATTCCCTGAATTTTATACACATGACTATTGGTACCAGAGAACATTAGAAGATAACACACGTATGCTTTCCGGCTTCGCTATGGAGGACGGCTTGTGTGTAGAACAGTCACACAACTATGTTTCAACAATTTTGAGTACGATGAATACTCCTCTTGCAACCATGCTTCGTACAGGACATGAAGGTCCTTATGAGGAGCATTTATACGAAGAAATTTACGATTGTGTAAAGTCTTTGATATACACCTCAGGTCCATACTTCGGCGGCTTTAATCAGGCGGACGGTTATGACCCGTATAGTAGCTATCAGAGCACATTCAAAACATGGTATCAGACATTGTTCCCTGATGATGAAAATCTTGCATGGTTGGTATCCAACGGTACATCGGGCAAAATGCCTGAAAACCCCACAACGGTTTATCCCACAAGCTATAAGACATTTATGCGTTCCGGCTGGGATCAAAATTCACTTCAGCTTGCATTTATAAATGTTACTGACTCAAGACGTTCCCATTACCATGACGACCAGCTTTCATTTGCAATGTTTGCTTACGGTCAGTATTTGCTTGTTGACCCGGGCTATGGTTCCGACCAGACAGGTGACGGCGGGCGAGTATGGAAGTATAACAAATCTCCTGTACAGCACAATGTTGTAACTATAAACGATACTTACGATTATCTTTACGACGGTGTTTGTGCGGCAACAACAGTTGCTGCAAATTCATCAGGTTCAAGAGATTTTGAAACCAATAAATATTACGATTATCAGGAATATTATAATACAGGTTTTTCGTCTTCTCCTCTTATGCAGAGAAGTATTACCTTCTTAAAGGATTCGGGGTTCTGGATTGTTTCAGACTACAATGTTCCTAACGAACCCGAAAAGGAAAATGTCTTTGCTCAACATTGGCATACATACCCGGGTTCAAATATGACTTACGATGACAACCTTGTAGTTAAAACCCACCTTGACGGGCCTA
>JAZQIO010000040.1:0-12972 GCA_045541135.1 Clostridia bacterium | reverse complement strand
GAGGGATTGCAAATCGTTTCGAAGTTTTGAAAAAATTGGCGTAAAATTGCGCATATCATTTTCCGCTGCTGATGCGTAATTTTAGGAGTCAGCGCAATGAGTTTGCGTATGACGACGGCGACAATTTTAAGAAACTGACGATTACGAGTTGCTGACCGAACGTCCCGGCGCCGATTTTTGCTTACTTTTGTCGGCGCAAAAGTAAGTCCTCCGCGGACAGCGGAAATAAAAGAAAAAGACAATAACTAATCAAGTTACTGTCCTTTAGAGTACACTTCATATGTTCAGCTTTTTTTATTTCTCATTTTATGAGGTGTCGTTCCTCTTAATTTTTTATACGTTGCAACAAAATATGATGCATCGTTAAAACCGTAAGTGTAGGCAATCTCTGTAATTGTTTTATCTGTAAGAAACAAATCCTTTTCAGCGTGATTAACGCGTACTTCAGCTAAATATTTTGTGAAGCTTTTTCCTGTAACGGATTTAAAGCACCGAGAAAAATGAGTATAGCTCATATCTACTTCCAAAGCACATTCCGATGCTGTTAAGTTGTTTTTAAAGCGGGTATTAATAATGTTTATGGCACTGTATATTTTGTGTAATGTAGGTATGCTTATATTATCCTCGATTGAAATTTTATCAGCTTCACTTCTCAAAAGCTCTGTAAGCAATAATATAGCATTTGCTTTAATGGAAAGCTCCATAGCATGGGGTTTGTTCATATAATCATAAAAAACACGTTCAATAATATGTTGTATGGGATTGTTTTTGATTTCTTCCCTTCTCCATATATATTTATTTTTGCGATAATTAAGCTGAAGAAGATATAAAATTCCATTGTTTTTTCCGGCAAAATCCAAAAAAAGTTCAGGCATGATTTTATAGACCAGATAACCTGTATTTCCGTCTTCCAGAGAGTAAACCTGATGAATTGTTTCGGAACGTAATAATGCAACATCACCTTCGTTGAGAATACTGCGTTCACCATCCGTTTCAATTTCAAATTTTCCGTTTTGTATAAGTAGTATTTCTATTGCGCGGTGCAAATGTGCAAATGTCAGACATTGATTTTTGCCGTAGGATGGAGTTTTTAACAATTCTACTCCTTCTGCAGAAAGCACCATAGTTTCTTTTTCAATATAGTATGACATGACTGTTTTCCTCCAAACGCAAAAATTTAATATTTTTCGTCAAAAAAATTATAGCATATTATTTTGAGAAATGCTATATTAAAATCAGTAAAAATGATATGGAGGAATAAAATATGTTTTTTGACAAAATAATACACGGTACACAATATTACCGCACACCGACACCGCTTCCCCATGAGTGGGAGGAGGATATCCCAAACCTCGAAAAATATAACATAGATGCTTTTCAGATAAGAATGAACTGGCGGTGGAATGAACGTAAGGAAAATGAATATGATTTTTCGGATGTGGACAGGCTTTTGGAGCTTGCAGAAAAAAACGGAAGAAAGGTTATAATGAAGTTTCTTTTGGAATGTGCACCTCAGTATATTTATGAAAAATATGATGGTACACGAATAGGTCCGAAGGGGGAAAAGCTACGCCCGGGTTCACACGGGGCATTTTACGGTGGTTGGCTTCCGTGCTTTACAAATCCGAAGGTGCTGGAACGAGCATTGCTGTTTGTGGAAAAGGTTGCAGAAAGATATGCAGGAAATAAAAATATAATTTTATGGAATGCCTGGAACGAAATCAGACATAAACCCATTGAAGAATGCTACTGTCCTCATTGCAGAAGGGCATTTGGAAAATATCTTGAAGACAAATACGGAACCGTTGAGAATTTAAATAAACATTACGGCACAGCAGAGGAAAGCTTTGAAACAATTAATCTGCCCATTATGCCACACGGCTTCTGGGATGTTTATGAGTTTAAAAAATTTAAGGGAAGTCACGAGCTTTACAGGTTTTTAAAGGAAATATATGCTGTTGTAAGAAAATATGACAATAAAACGCCAATAATGTGCCACGCGGGCTTTTGTTCGGCATTCCAGACTCACGTTGGTGACGTTGTTGATGACTACAATGTATCAAAGGCTGTGGATTTTTGGGGAACAAGTCTTCCCTTTGATACCAATATGGATAATTTGGATAACCGTATATCCATGATGCTTCTTGGTGATTTTATGAGAAGTGTGGATAAAAACTACTTTAATCACGAAATTTATCCGGGGCTTGGTATGTTTAATGATTATGACACGCCATTTGATTTGAAGTTCAAGCTTTATACCGCTCTTTCAGGCGGAGCAAAGGGCATGGTTTACTGGCAATACAGAGCGGAAAGAGTAGGTATGGAGCAGGATTGTGCAGGCATTATGCGTGTAGACGGTACTCCACGGCCTGTTGCCTTTGAGGTGCAGAAGTTTGGTGAAGACATACATAAGAATATGCAGTATCTTGCAGGTGCAGAGGTTGAGGCGGGCAAGGTTGCCATTGTGTTTGATTTTGACAGCATGCTTATGTCGGAAATTGAGGAAGCTACGGGTACAGACTTTAAATATAATCTTGATAACGGTATGGTTTATTATGGGAAATCCCACAGAGGAATGTACACATTGCTTAAAAACCTGAACTATAATGTGGACTATGCAGGGGTTACCAATCCGGAACAGTTTGAAAATTACAAGGTGCTTTATTTTCCGTATTACTCTATGCCGGATGAAAAAATTGTACCGTATCTGCAAAAATTCCTTGAAAATGGCGGTACGGTAATTGCAGATGAAGGCTTTGGACTTCGTGATTTAAACACATGGATGAGGGTTGGAGATATAAATATAAAACCGCTTTTTAATGCCCGTCTTTCGGAAAGAAGATGCACCGCAAAAGGTGAGGAATATTTTGAGCTTATGGGTGAAAAAACAAAAATTCTTCCATATAAATCTGAAATCAATGCAGAAAATGCCGAGGTTGTTGCAAGCTTTGAAAATGGTTTGCCTGCAATTCAGCGAATTGATGTACTTAATGGTAAGGTTTACCTTTCGGGTGTTTCAATGGGTTACAGCTATAATGAAACAAAAGCAGAAGGTATTGAAAAGTTTATCGATGGAATAATAAAGGATGCAGGGATTGAAAGGTACAAATATGCGGACTTTAAAAACGGAGTATATGAAAAACGACTTAAAAATAATGATAAAACCATTGTTTTTATATTTAACAATTCCGGTGACGATAAAACATTCGAGCTTGAGGGTGAAATTTCAGCCTTTGGTGCAGATGCCGTTGTTTACGGTAATAAAATGACTGTAAAAGCCGGTGAAATGGGCTATGCGGTAATTTGAAATCACAGAGAAAATAAATTAGGAAAAAAAGTGAGTGAAAAATAACACGTTCTTTTTTATTTCTTTTTGTTTCCGCTGTTCGCGGGGAACTTACTTTTTGCTCCGACAAAAAGTAAGCAAAAAATCGGCGCCGGGACGTTCGGTCAGCAACTCGTAATTCGTCAGTTTCTTAAAATTGTCGCCGTCGTCATACACGAACTTATCGTGCTGACTCCTAAAATTACCCGTCAGCAGAGGGAAATGATACGGGCAATTTTACGCCAATTTTTTCAAAACTTCGAAACGATTTGCAATCCCTCACTCTACGGCGTATTTGGCTCATGTGAAACTTTGTAACACATAAAAAAAGGCTCTCTTTCCTAAAGGGAGCCGGATTTACCAAACGGTTTCCCCTCAAGAGGAAACCATTTGGCAAGCCTGCAAGTGTCAGATGATTCGGCGGACTTTTCTTACATCCCCGATTTAGTGATTTTATAAATTGAATCTATTGCATAATCTATATGATTTTTGGTATTAAAACACCCAACGCTTAACCGAGCAAGACCATTTGTACCCAAAGACTTGTGTGCAAGTGGTGCACAATGAAGTCCTCCACGTGCGGCAATACCCATATTATCAAGCATATTACATACGGAAACACTGTCTTTTTCATCTACTGAAAAGCTTACAATTCCCACCCTTTCAGCACCGCCGTAAAGTTTTATTCCATTCATATTGTAAAGCCCCTGCAAAAGCCGTTCCGCAAGCATCTGTTCGTGTTGCATTATTGCGGCGGTTGTATTTTTCAAAACATATTTTACACCCTCGGAAAGTCCTGCTATTCCTGCAACATTAAGTGTCCCGTTTTCAAAACGGTCGGGCAAAAAATCGGGTTGGTCCGGGCTTTCGGAAACAGAGCCCGTTCCTCCGTACATAATTGGTGAAAGCTTAACTTCGGGTGATATATAAAGTCCACCCGTTCCCGTTGGTCCCATAAGGGATTTGTGTCCTGCAAAGGCAAGCAGGCTTATGTTATCCCTTTTTACATCTATGTCAAGCACCCCTGCACTTTGTGCACAGTCTACCAGAAAAGTGATGTTGCGGCTTTTTGCAAATTTGCCGATTTCACCTATTGGATTTACTGTGCCCACCACATTTGATGCGTGGGTTACTATAATAAGCCCCGTATTTGGCCTTACGGCTTTTTTTATGCTTTCAACGGATACATATCCCGTAGCATCAGGCTCTGCAACGGTAAACGGCAAGCCCGTATTTGCAACAGGGCGGTATACGGAGTTGTGCTCCATACCGCTTATTACAATGTGCATTCCCGGTTTTACAAAGCCTATTATTGCAATGTTAAGCGCCATTGTAGTGTTAAGTGTAAAAATTATATTTTCAGGCCTTTCAATGTTGAAAAGCTTTGCAATAAGCTCACGGCATTCATATACTTTGTTTCCTGCATTAAGTGAAAGCCTGTGTCCGCCCCTTCCGGGATTTGCACAGTATTTGGAAAGCCACATATTGCAGGCATTTATAACAGAATATGGCTTTACAAGTGTTGTAGCCGCATTGTCAAGATATATCATCACTTAAGCTCCTTTTTATATAAGCGTTGTCTTTTTTTTCATAGATTCCCATTACGGTAACACCGTATTCTTCCGAAGCCTTTACAATTTCCAAAGCCTTTTCGGGGGTTGATACTTCAATGCAGTAAGAGCATCCACCGCCCGAAATCTCCGAAGGTGTGTGCATAACGGTTATCTTTTCCCTGTCATATCTGAATTTGTTTTTTATGCCTGTAGCAAAGGTAATTGAACTGTATACTATATAATACACAAAAACACCTCCCCTTCAATTTTATAATATGTTTTTTGGTTTTTGGATGTTATCGGGGTGGCTGTTTTTAAATAATATTATTAAAATCTATGCCGTTGGGAATAAAATATAAGCAAATATACACAAAAATTTATAAATATACTTGATAAATCAAGGATTTTATGATATTATCTTATAATGTATTGGTATAATTTTTTGATATGGGACAAAATAGGAGGATATTATGATTAACGTAGCAGTTTTGGGCTTCGGTACAGTAGGCTCCGGAGTAGTGGAAATCATCAACAACAAGGATTTTTCAAAAAAGACCGGAAAAGATATTAACGTAAAAAAGGTTTTAGATATCCGAACTTTCGAGGATAGTCCATATAAAGACCTTATAACCGCAGATTTTGACAGTATTATAAATGATGAAGAAATCAGCATTGTTGTGGAAACAATGGGCGGTACCAATCCTGCATACGACTTCACCAAAAGAAGCCTCCTTGCAGGTAAAAGTGTTGTTACTTCAAATAAGGAGCTTGTTGCAACACACGGTACAGAGCTTCTTAAAATAGCAAAGGAAAAAGGCGTTTGCTATATGTTTGAAGCAAGCGTTGGCGGAGGTATCCCGATTATCAGACCTCTTGGCAACTGCCTTGCGGCAAATGATATAAACTGGATTATGGGTATCTTAAACGGTACTACAAACTACATTCTTACAAAAATGATTAATGACGGGGACAGCTTTGAAAAGGCTCTTGCGGACGCTCAGGCAAAGGGTTATGCTGAAAGAAATCCCGCTGCAGATGTTGAGGGTATTGACGCCTGCAGAAAAATTGCAATTTTAGCTTCACTTGCCTTCGGTAAGTTTGTGGACAGCCACAAAATAAGTACAGAGGGTATTACAAATATTACTTTGGAAGACGTTAAAAATGCTGAAAGTATAGGCTACAGCATTAAGCTTATCGGTCAGTGCAAAAAGGTTGGTGAGGAAGTTTTTGCAAAGGTTTCACCTGTTATGCTTCCGCCCGAAAACGCACTTTCCGATGTTGAAGGTGTTTTCAACGGAATTCTTGTTAACGGCAGTGCTACAGGGGATGTAATGTTCTACGGTAAGGGCGCAGGTAAAATGCCTACCGCAAGTGCTGTTGTTGCAGACGTTATAGATATTGTTTCCCACAACGGACTTGGTGCTCCTTATTGGGAAGACGGCGGTGTGCTTACAGACGTAAACCCTGATGACACAAAGCTTTATGTGCGTGTTTTGGGTGATAATGTGAAATCTGCAGTAGCTGATATTTTCGGCGATGTGGAAGTACTTAAGGACTGCTGTGGCGAATATGCATTCATTTCAGCGACAGGTAAGGAATGTGAGCTTAACAAAAAGGCAGATGAGCTTAAGGCAAAGCTTGGCGCAGATGCAGTTAAGAACACAATTCAGGTAATCTGAGCATCAACAAATATTTTTTAATTGGAGGTAAGCTGTGGTAACGGTAAAAGTTCCTGCAACAAGTGCAAATATGGGCAGTGGTTTTGACAGCGTCGGTGTTGCACTGCAGCTTTATAATATAATAAGTGCAGAAGAAATCGACAGCGGTCTTAAAATTGAGGTTAAGGACGAAAGCGTAAAGTATATTCCGCTTAACGAACGCAACCTTGTGTACCGTGCCATGATGTCCACCTTCGACCGTATAGGCTACAAGCCTAAAGGGCTTCACATAGTGCAGACAAACAATGTACCCGTAACAAGAGGTATGGGAAGCAGCAGTGCCTGCATTGTTGGCGGCATTATGGCGGCAAATGAAATAGGAAAAGGAAATATGACAAAGCAGGATATTGTAAATCTTGCGTCATATTTAGAAGGTCATCCCGACAACGTAACCCCTGCGGTAACGGGTGGTATGGCTGTGGCAGTAAAAAATAAGGGAATTAAATATTTGAATTTTCCCGTTAACAACGAAAAGCTTTCTTTTGCAGTATATATTCCTAATTTTTCTTTAAGAACAAAGGTGGCACGTGCGGCTTTGCCGGAGCTTTTAAGCTACCGTGATGCAAGCTACAACATAGGTCGTGCGGCGTTGCTTACAAGTGCAATGCTTACGGAAAATTACGACCTTTTGGCAACTGCCCTTCAGGACAGAATGCACCAGTATTACCGCAAAAGGTTAATCGGCGGGTCGGCAAAAATTTTCTATGAGGCAGAAAAGCGGGGAGCAATCGGAACATATATAAGCGGTTCCGGTTCTGCACTGGTTTCCATTGTTAAAAAAGAAAATGAGGAACAGTTTTATTTACAAATGAATAATTATATAACAAATAATTTCAGAAATTGGCAATTTAAGTTTATACCTGTGGATAATGCAGGTGCGACTGTTTGTAAGGGAGAGATATAAATGAGTTTAATTGTACAAAAGTTTGGAGGAAGCTCTGTTGCTGATGCGCAGAAGGTTGAAAATGTTGCAAGACGTGTAACAGACACCTACAAGGAAGGAAATTCCGTTGTGGTTGTTGTTTCCGCTCAGGGCGATACAACAGACGACTTTCTGGATAAGGCGGCAGAAATTAATGATGCTCCTTCCAAAAGAGAAATGGACGTGCTTTTGTCAGCAGGTGAACAAATTTCAATGTCCTTGCTTGCTATGGCAATCCAAAAGCTTGGTTACCCTGTAATTTCACTTACAGGCTGGCAGGCAGGTATTAAAACAACAAGCAACTACAGCGATGCAAGAATACGCACAATTGATACAGAGCGTTTGGAACGTGAGCTTGATATGAAACGTATTGTTATTGTTGCAGGCTTTCAGGGTATCAATAAGTATGATGATATCACAACACTTGGTCGTGGCGGCAGTGACACAACAGCAGTTGCATTGGCGGCGGCTTTGCATGCTGATAAGTGCGAAATCTACACAGACGTAGACGGCGTTTACACAGCAGACCCAAGAATAGTTCCCGATGCTAAAAAGCTTACAGACGTTTCATATGATGAAATGCTTGAGCTTGCAAGTCTTGGCGCAAACGTTCTTCACAACCGCTCAGTAGAGCTTGCACTTAAATATAACGTAAAGCTTGAAGTAAAATCAAGCTTCCAGAGAATAGACGGTACAGTCGTTAAGGAGGTAAAAAACGTGGAAAAAATGATGGTAAGAGGTGTAGCAAGAGATAACGATGTTGCACGTATTTCAATAGTAGGTATAGATAACACACCGGGTAAGGCATTCAAGGTATTTTCAATTCTTGCAAAAGCAGGCATTAATGTAGATATTATTTTGCAGTCAATCGGCAGAAACGATACAAAGGATATTTCTTTTACAGTTGCCGAAAAACAGCTTGATGATGCAGTAAAGGTTATTGAAGAAAATCTTGAAACAATCGGTGCTGAATCTGTAGAATACAACAAGAACGTTTCAAAGGTTTCTATTGTTGGTGCAGGTATGATAAGCACACCGGGAGTTGCTGCAAAAATGTTTGAAGCTCTTTACGAAGCACACATCAACATCAATATGATTTCTACTTCCGAAACAAAGGTTTCTGTACTTATCGACCGTGCTGATGCTGAAAATGCAGTTCGTGCAATTCACGCTAAATTTATGAACAATGAGTCAAGATAAGATAGAGGGCAGAAATCCGGTTACGGAGGCAATAAAGTCAGGTCGGGAAATCGACAAGCTGCTTGTTTCCGCAAAGGAAGGCAGTATTAAAAAAATAGTTGCTATGGCAAAGGAACGTGGCATTGTTGTGCAGGAGGTCGTAAAGTCCAAACTTGACGAGCTTTCCGACACAGGTGCGCATCAGGGTGTTATTGCTCTTGTTGCGGCACACAGCTATGCTACCGTTGAGGATATTTTAAAAATTGCCGAGGATAAGGGGGAGAGTCCGTTCATCATATTGCTTGATGAAATTACAGACCCTCACAACCTTGGTTCAATCCTTCGTACTGCCAATGCAGTAGGCGCTCACGGTGTAATTATTCCAAAACGCAGAAGTGTTGGACTTTCAAGCGTAGTTGCCAAAACATCTGCAGGTGCTTTGGAATATACTCCCGTTGCAAGGGTTACCAACCTTGCACAGACTATAGACAGCTTAAAGGAAAAGGGCGTATGGTTTTACGCTACCCATCAGGATGCAAAGCAGTCCTATACAGAAGTGGACTACAAAGGCGGTGTGGGTATTGTTATCGGCAGTGAGGGATATGGTGTAAGCCGTATTGTTGCCGAAAAGTGCGACTTCCTTATAAGCATCCCTATGAAGGGTGAAATTAATTCTCTTAACGCTTCTGTTGCGGCAGGGGTTATAATGTACGAAGCTTTAAGACAAAGGAGCTAAAGAGCTATGAAAGCAGTTATTACAGTAATCGGTCACGATAAAGTTGGTATTATTGCAAGAGTTTCTTCACTACTTTCCGAAAGTAATGTGAATATTCTTGACATTACACAGACCATTATGCAGGATATCTTTACAATGGTTATGATAACAGATGTTTCCAACGTAAACATCAAATTTACTGACCTTGTTGATAAGCTTGCAGATTTGGGTAAGGATATGGGTGTGGAAATAAGATGTCAGCACGAGGATATCTTTAATTCCATGCATAAGATTTAGGAGCTGTCATTATGATAAATTACAATGAAATTATGGAAACTATCAAGATGATCAGTGAAGAAAATCTTGATATCCGTACCATTACAATGGGTATTTCCCTAATGGACTGTATCGACAGCGACATAAATAAGCTGTGCGATAATATATATGACAAAATTACAAAAAGTGCCGAACACCTTGTTTCGACAGGGGAGGATATCGAGCACAAATATGGTATTCCAATTATAAATAAAAGAATTTCCGTTACACCAATTTCACTGGTGGGCGGTTCATGCAAAAATGCAGATAATTACGTTGAAATTGCCAAAACTCTTGACAGAGCGGCAAAAACTACGGGTGTAAACTTTATCGGCGGTTTTTCAGCTTTGGTACAAAAGGGTTATACACCCGGTGACAAAAAGCTTATTCAGTCCATACCTCAGGCACTTGCGGAAACGGAAAGAGTTTGTTCATCCGTTAATGTAGGCTCTACCAAAGCAGGTATAGATATGGATGCAGTTTACGAAATGGGTAAAATAATCAAGCAGACTGCGGAACTTACAAAGGATACAAAGGGCTTTGGTTGTGCAAAACTTGTTGTGTTCTGTAATGCAGTTGAGGATAATCCGTTTATGGCAGGTGCTTTCCACGGTGTTGGTGAAGCAGACCGTGTTATAAACGTTGGTGTTTCAGGTCCCGGTGTTGTTAAAAAGGCACTTGAAACTGTACGTGGTGAGGACTTCAGCGTGGTTGCGGATACCATAAAGAAAACAGCATTTAAAATTACCCGTATGGGTCAGCTTGTTGCACGTGAAGCATCTGAAAGACTTAATGTGCCATTTGGTATTGTGGACTTGTCACTTGCACCTACACCTGCAATCGGTGATAGTGTTGCGCATATACTTGAGGAAATGGGCATTGAAAAATGCGGTACTCACGGTACTACTGCGGCACTTGCACTTCTTAATGATGCAGTTAAAAAGGGCGGCGTTATGGCATCATCACACGTTGGTGGCTTAAGTGGTGCATTTATTCCCGTATCGGAAGATGCAGGTATGATAGATGCGGCATCCTGCGGTTGCCTGACACTTGAAAAGTTAGAGGCTATGACCTGCGTATGCTCCGTAGGGCTTGATATGATAGCCGTGCCCGGTGATACATCTGCGGAAACAATTTCTGCAATTATTGCTGATGAAGCGGCAATAGGTATGATAAACTGCAAAACCACAGCAGTTCGTATTATTCCTGCACCCGGCTGTAAGGTTGGGGATATGGTGGAGTTTGGCGGACTTTTAGGTACAGCGCCTGTTATGCCTGTTAACAACTACGGAAGTGCCGACTTTGTAAAGCGTGGAGGCAGAATTCCTGCACCTATGCACAGTTTAAGAAATTAAAAAAGAAAAAATATACCTATGTTTTATGCAACTCATCCCCTTGTCGAAGGAGATGGGTTGTTTTATTATGTACATAGAGGTGATATTATGATAAAAAGAGAATATATAGTTGCAAAAAGAATTGTAACAGAGGAAAATGTTGTGAATTCTAAAACTGTTCTAAAAGATGCACCACGCCAGGTAATGGTTGTTACATCACCTGGTGATGTTGATTGTATAACTGTTAAAAAAGGTGGATATATTGTCCTTGATTTTGGAAGAGAGCTTCAGGGGGGTATTGTTGTTTCCGTTCTTGGAGCTTCTCTTGGTGACGATGGTGGTGCAAAGGGTATGCCGATTCGCCTGACATTTGGTGAAAGTGTTATGGAGTCTTTGAGCAGAATTGGATACAAAAATGCAGTAAATGACCATTCTATACGTGATTTTACAGTTTGTACAACCGTACTTTCAACACAACATTACGGCAACACAGGCTTTCGCTTTGTAAGGCTTGAAGCTTTGGAATGTGATATAAACTTCAGCTGTATTCAGGCGTTTAATGAAATGGAAGATTTGCCGTATTTAGGCGAATTTGAATGTGATGACGAAAGACTAAACGAAATATGGCGTGTGGGCGCTTATACAATGAATCTTAATATGCAGGAATATATATGGGATGGTGTAAAGCGTGACCGTCTTGTATGGGCAGGGGACATCAATCCTGAAATTCACACGATTGCATCGGTTTTCGGAGGTGCGGACATTGTAAATAAAAGCCTCGATTTACTTCGGGATATGACACCTTCCGATAAGTGGATGAATACTATTGTAAGTTATACAATGTGGTGGATTATAAATCACCGTGATTGGTATATGTACACAGGTGATATTGATTATATTCGTCAGCAAAAAGACTATCTCATAAAGGTTGCTGAAAATATCATAAATCTTTTTGATGAAAATAATGAATATGACCCATCAATTCATAGTTACATTGATTGGAGTGCAAAGGATAAGCCGCAGGAATGGGCAGGGCTTAGAGCTGTAACTGTAATGTCACTTCAGGCAGCGGCAGACATTGCAGCTGCTCTTGGTGAAAAGACAATGGCAGAAAAGTACATTACAAGAAAAAATCAGATTGCCGACTATAAATTAGAGGGCTACGACGAAATCAAGCAGATAACCGCAATCTGTTCACTTGCAGGACTTGTAGACCTTAACCACGGTGCAGATATTATCGAAAAAGACGGATGCAGGGGCTTTGCAACCTTTATGGGCTATTATGCAATTCAGGTACTTGCAAAGACGGGCAGAATGGAAAAGGCTCTTGACATTATCCGTCAGTATTGGGGAGGCATGCTTGATATGGGTGCAACTACATTCTGGGAGGATTTCGACATAGAATGGACAAAGAATGCATCACCTATAACCGAAGTTGTTCCTGAAGGGAAGGGCGATATACACGGAGATTTCGGTAAATACTGTTACACTCAGTTCCGCCACAGTCTGTGTCATGGTTGGGCAAGCGGACCAACAGCCTTTATGTCACAGTATGTTCTGGGTATTTTCCCTGCAGAACCGGGCTTTAAAAAGGTGAAAATATCTCCTCAACTTGGAAATCTTAAGTGGGCAAGGGGTAAGTTCCCCACACCTTACGGCGTAATTTCTGTAGACCATAGGATTGTTGATAACAGAGTGGTTACGGAAATTGACTTACCAAGTGAAATAGAAATAGTCGAAAATTAATAACCAAAGAGCTTCGGAATTTTTTCTGCGGCTCTTTTTTATATATTTATATATTTTAATTATTTATATTATTTATATTAATATAAGGGCTGGTGGTCTGTTGGTTGTCTGCTGGTGGTTTGTTGGTTGCACAGTGTCTTTTTAGCACCTCTAAAGCCTTGATAT
>JAZQIO010000039.1:0-3222 GCA_045541135.1 Clostridia bacterium | reverse complement strand
GCTGCTCACGGTACAGTACAGCGTCATTACTACAAACATTTGAAAGGTGAAACAACATCCACAAACAGTGTTGCTACATTGTTTGCATGGACAGGTGCACTGCGTAAACGTGGTGAACTTGACGGTCTTTCAGACCTTTGTGATTTTGCTGATAAGCTTGAAAAGGCTACAATAGCTACTATTGAAGACGGTATTATGACAGGTGACCTTGAAGCTTTGTCAACACTTCCAAATAAAAAGAAAGTTAATACAGAAGAATTTTTGGTTGCAGTAAACGAAAGACTTTCTGCAATGATGAACTAAGATAAAGACCTCATTCAGTTAACTGAATGAGGTCTTTCTGTATTCTGAGGGTGAAAGCCCTGTATGTTTTTTAAAGAGTCTTGAAAAATAATTCTGGTCATCTATGCCGATATCTCTTGCGATTTTGTTTATGGGATAGTCGGTATATGCAATCATATCCTTTGCTTTTTGTATTTTCATATGGTTTATGTATTCTAAAGGTGAACTTCCCGTAATTTCTTTGAATATGTGTGAAAAACGGCTTGTACTAAGATAAAACTTTGCGGCAAGTTCCGAAACTGTTACCTCTGCAAGATTTTTATATATGTAGAGTAATGCTTCTTCTGTAATTTTTTCTTGTTTTTTTTCAATATTTGCTCTTTTTATTGATGCATATCTTGAAATAATTGAAAAAAGTTCGATTAAAAGCCCGCTACTGTACATTTCATAGGAGTGTTGCTTTAGCGAGTGTTCGCGAATTAATTTGTCAAATACTTCTTCAAAGTAGATGTTTTTTCCTATGTAAAGGACTCTTTTATTTTCAGGATTAGCTTTTTCAAGTATTTTTTCACATCCTGTACCTGTAAAGTGTATAAAGTACGATACGGATTTGTCACAGGCGTGAAATGAGTACTTCTGAGGTTCGTTGGGGTAGAAAAGTATAATGTTTCCCTGTGGGATTTTTTGTGTTTCTTCATTGTATGTGAAGTAACAAAAACCGTCAGCAATATATAAAATATGATAGTCTATTCTGCCATTTTCCCGAAGACAATTTCCGTCTGTGTCGTAAAATTTCTGGATACCGCAGCTGTTAAGTGTTATGTATTCTTCGGATGTTCTCTCTGTGCTAAAAATTTTATTCATAAAAATCACCTTGATTAGTGTATTATGTGACATTATAGCATATTTTATTTGTTGTGTCAATTTGTGTGTAGCTGAAATGTGCTAATTGTTGGCTTAAATATCCATATACTTAAATTTAATTAAATACTATAATGAAAATATAAGTTAATTTAAAGGAGTGTTTAACATGGATATTAACAGAATTAAAAGAGAAGATCTTGGTAAAGGAAGTAACATAAAACTTAATGTATGTGATACAGAAGTGGATATGTACTGGAAAGTTGCCATTGAAGTATTGGAAGTTATTGAAGAAAATAACAAAAAGGGTGAACCTACTGTTATGGTAGTACCTTACGGTCCTATCGGTCCATACAGCAGATTGGTTTATCTTGTAAATAAGTACAGGGTAAGCCTTAAAAACTGTGTATTTATCAATATGGATGAATACCTTACAGATGATAAAAAGTATATTGATATAAATGACCCGTTGTCATTCAGAGGCGGTATGGAAAGAATTTTCTACAGTCAAATCGATGATGAACTTAACGTTCTTACTGAAAACAGATTTTTCCCTGACCCCGAAAATCCCGGTAAACCATTAGAAATTATTGAAAAATACGGTAAGCTTGATATGGTATTCGGCGGTATCGGCATCAACGGTCACTACGCATTTAATGAACCACCTGAAGATGGTGAAGAATGCACTAATGAAGAATTTTTAAACCGTCCTACACGTGTCTTGGAAGTTTCAAGAGAAACAAGAACAATAAACTGCTTTATGAACTGTGGCGGTGATGTTAATGCAATTCCTAAGTACTGTATAACAGTAGGTATGAAGGAAATGTTTATGGCTAAAAAAGTTAGAATGTGTATGCCTCGTGACTGGAATGCAGGTGCACTTCGAAAAGTTCTGCATGGTGAAATTACAGCAAAAGTTCCGTGCTCATTATTCCAACTTCATCATGATGCTATGCTTTACGCATCAGAGGTTGCTTTGCAGTCACCGGTTCCTGAAATAAGGGTGTATAATAAATGATTAAAGATTTACTTATAGTAAACGGAAATATAATAGTTAACGGAAATGTAAGAAAAGGAAATATTTTAATCAAAGACGGCATAATTGTTGACGCAAATTATAAAGGCGATACACATTCGGATTGTGAAGTAGTTGATGCAAAGGATATGTATGTGTCACCGGGTTTTATAGATTTGCATGTACACGGTGGAGGCGGTTATGACTTTATGGACTGTACCGTGGAGGCATTTGAAAATATTTCAAAAACACATCTTAAAAACGGTGCCACAACTATTGTACCAACTGCCGTTTCATCAGAATTTGAAAGTCTTATAGAACTAATTCGTACATACAAAAAAGCAATAGATTTATGCCCTAATTTCCATGGAATACATCTTGAAGGTCCGTACATTTCCAAGGCTCAAAAGGGTGCACATAAGGAATATTTACTTCATTCTCCAACAACGGATGAAACAGAGCGTTTGTTGGAGGAAGGAAGAGGGATTATAACAAGAATCACCGCGGCTCCCGAACTTGACGGGATGAAGGAGTTTGCTGAAACAATGATGGAAAACGGAGTTTTAATGTCTCTTGGACACAGCGATGCTACAAGTGATGTTGCAACAGATGCCTTTGAAAACGGATTTTCTCTCGTTACACATCTTTACAGTGCAACTCCTACCGTAAGAAAAATTAATCAGGTTGTAAAGGCAGGAGTTATTGAGGCTACATATCTTAATGATGACGTTGCTGTAGAAATGATTGCAGACGGTAAGCATGCTGCTGTTGATGCTTTAAAGCTTGCAGTTAAAATAAAGGGAACGGATAAAGTTGCTCTTGTAACAGATGCTCTTCGCCCTGCAGGTACAGATGTTACGGAAAGCTGGCTTGGTGAAAAAATTCCTGAAAACAGAGTTATTATCGAAGATGGTGTTGCAAAACTTCCTGACCGCTCATCTTTTGCAGGAAGTATTGCTACTGCTGCTACTTTGCTTGAAAAAGGTGTAAATCATTACGGATTTTCTGTTGCGGATACTGTAAAGATGATTACCGAAACACCGGCATCAATTTTAAAGCTTAAT
>JAZQIO010000038.1:0-113783 GCA_045541135.1 Clostridia bacterium | reverse complement strand
CTCATTTGTACATCGTTCTCACGCTATTCACTTTTCAAGGTTCAGTTTTTTGCAGGAACTATAGTATATCATACTATTTCTGCCTTGTCAACACTTTTTTTCTCTCGCCCGTGCGACTTTTATATATTATCACATCTTTTTCCCTTTGTCAACACTTTTTTTCAAATTTTTGTAATTTTTTCTAAAAATGTTTTTTACCATTAAAAAGCATACTTCAAAAGCAAAACAACCTGCACTTTGTGCAGGTTGAAAAGTATCTTAATTACTATGCCTCGCTGTTATCGTATTCAGCAATATACGGAAGATTTCTGTAAAGCTCACCACAATCAAGTCCGTAACCTATAACAAAGTGGTCAGGAATTGTGAAAAGAGCCATATCAGGTTCGAAATCCACAATTCTTCTTGAAGGCTTGTCAAGGAGTGTAACAACACGAAGTGAAAGCGGATTACGTGCTTTAAGAAGCTTAACCACATCATTAAGAGTTCTGCCTGTGTCGATTATATCCTCAACTATTATGACATGATAATCACTGATGTCCTGTTCAAGATCCATTGTGATTTGTACAACGCCTGATGAAACTGTACCTTTATAATAGCTTTTTGCACACATAAATGCAATTTCACAGGGAACAGTAATTGCACGGCAAAGGTCTGCCATAAAAACAAAGGCGCCGTTTAAAATACTTACAAGCAAGATTGGACGTCCGTCATATGTACTGCTTATTTCCTCGCCGGCTTTTTTTATAGCCGCCTTTATTTCATCTTCTGTAATAAGAACCTTTTTTATTTTACTGTTAAATTCCTCAACGGTCATATTTTCAGGCATAACAATATCTCCTTTTGTATTAAACTATTTGACATTATATCATGTTTTTACTGTTTATTCAATAGTTTTTGTCGGATTTCAGGCATTTTTTTCAAGAATATAACATAGTGTGCCTATACTGTCTGCCATACGGATAAAGCCTGCATCCTGAGGATGAACACCGTCAATGACATATTCATTTTGGTGATAATCCGCAAAGAAGCTCATACCGTCTATAAACCACACATTTTTGTCACCATTCTAAAGTTGCAACAGACACTGCACCAATGTTCGGAACAGGGCTTTTTCTCCACCCACAGGTAGTGATATAATACTTACCGTTTTCAAACAAAATTTCGGGAGCGTGTGCCTGCAACACCGTTATTGGCTTTGTTCCTTCACCATCGCCGTTATATTCCCCGAAGCTTTTAGGGTCTTTTGAACAAAAAACCAATGTATTGTTATAATTATCATCTGAACAGTCCGTATATGTAATAAAAAGATAGTAAAAACCGTCTTTTTTTACTACATAAGGAGATTCCATAGCACCCCAAGCAGGTTTAAGAGGAGCATCGTCACCGGAAGTCAAAGAGTATCCCTCAAAATTCCATGTCAGCAAATCGTTTGAACTGAAACAGGAAACCGCACCTTTTTTATTATACACACCCACAACATACATAAGGTACTCATTTTCCGAAACCTTTAACACAAAATGGTCACGATGCGCACCCATAAGAGGTTCATTTTTCAAGGTTACATTTGTGCCAAACCATTCGTACATATCAAATGAAACCGCCAAAGATGTAGGTGAAGGACCGTAAAACATATAATAAATGTCTTCCTTTTCTATTACACAAGGTGCCCATGCCAAAGTTCCTCTGTCTATGGAACGGCCAACCTCATCGAAAGCACTTTCAAGACTTTTTCCCACACCGTGGGCAAAATATCTTTCACAAGTGGGAATACCCTCAAAACTTGTAATACCATAAAGATGCCAGTTTCCGTCCGAACCCTTTACCACACAATGGTCATTAATATAATTTCCGGTTTCTTCCGGTTTAAAAAGAATTTTCCATTCTCCGGAGATATAGGGAATTCTCACATCGCCCATTATTCTCACCTCGGGTATATTATAGCAAATACGGAACTGTTATGCAAGATTAAGAAAACATATATTCAGGCATTTCTGTAAACACAACTTTGTTACCGTCAGCAACACCGCAATACAATTTATCATTATATTTTCCCTTGTTTATATAATGCTCAACTACAAATTTGGCTGAATATGGCATATCCAGTGAGTGCACTTCTGAAATATCAAACCACTGCAAAATTCCTTCGTTCGAGGATAAGTCAAGATTTTCGTAATCTTCAATTTCCGCAAAGAAATAATAGTTTTGACGAATTTCTCCATTTGTCCGCTTCAATGCTATATATCTCATTTCAAAATTAATAAATTCCTTTTCTGTAATTCTCAGTTCTTCTTTTAATTCCCGAAGCACACAGCTTTTGGCATTGTTAAGTTCGTCTTTTTCAAAATGTCCTCCTGATGATGCAACCCACACATTATTTACTACTTTTCCGCCTTGTCTGTAAAGCAATAAAATCTTATCTTTACACAATATGTAAAGAGCCGCCATATTTCGTAGTTTTCCATTCATAAAATCATCTCCTTAATGCTATTTGTATATATTACAGACGGATGTGCTTTTCTGCGGGAAAGCGAATCCATTTCATCAAAAATCAAAAGAAGTAAACTGATTCCACTAATTTTTGTGTTAATTATTTGAATTTTTCATTATTATATCATATTGCTTGGATCTAACAATTTATCAATTTCCTCTTTGGTCATAATATTTTCTTCAATAACAACATCGCGAATGTTCCTGTTTTTACGAAGTGCCTGTTTAGCAAGCTGTGATGCCTTTGTATACCCAATATAAGGACAAAGTGCTGTAACAATACCTATACTTCTGTCAAGATGAGTCCTGCATTGTGTAGGGTTTACCGTTATTTCGCTTACACATTCCCCGATAAATATTTCTACGCCATTTCGCAATGTGTCGAGAGATTCAAAAAGACAACGAAAGGCAATGGGTTCAAAAGCATTAAGCTCAAGTTGTCCCGCCTCTGCTGCATATGTAATTGTTGTATCATTCCCTATTATGTTAAAACAAATTTGGTTCATAACCTCCGGAATAACAGGGTTTATTTTGCCGGGCATAATAGACGAGCCATTTTGCTTTGGCAAAAGATTAATTTCAGCAAAACCGGTTCTTGGACCCGATGACATAAGTCTTAAGTCATTTGAAATCTTAGAAAGTGTTGCTGCGCAAGATTTAATAATACCGGATACATATACAAAAGAATCTAAATTCTGTGTTGCATCAACAAGGTCATCAGCCTGAACCAAAGGAAGCCCTGTAACATCAGCAAGGATGGGCACAACCATTTCTATATACTTGTGGTCCGCATTTATACCGGTACCAACAGCCGTACCACCCATATTCAGTTTTGTCATTTCTTTTATGGCTAATTCAAATCTCTTTATATCACGCCTAACCGCTGATGCATAGGCATGAAAAACCTGACCAAAGCTAATAGGAACAGCATCCTGCATTTCTGTACGTCCCATTTTAATTATGTGCCCATAGTCGTCTGCTTTTTTTATAAAGGTATAATAAAGCTTATCTAACTGTTCGATTGTACTCTTCAAAAGTCTTACAATTGCGATTTTACCTGCACTGGGATATGCATCGTTTGTAGACTGACCGCAATTTACATGGTCATTGGGATGCACTATGGAGTAATCTCCTTTTTTACCACCGAGAATTTCTATAGCTCGGTTTGCAATAACTTCATTGGCATTCATATTCAGCGATGTTCCGGCTCCTCCCTGTATGGAGTCTACAATGAAGTATTCCAGAAGCTTTCCCTCCAATATTTCTTCACAAGCCTGCACAATGGCATCTGCAATTTTTGCATCTATAACACCCACCTTATTATTTGCAATAGCTGCTGCCTTTTTAATTTCAGCTATAGCCTTTATCATTTCCGGATGCACCTTTGTTCCGGTAATTTTAAAGTTTTCTGCTGCACGCAACGACTGTACTCCGTAATAGGCATTAACAGGAATTTCTTTCATGCCAATTGAATCGTATTCTTCTCTAAAGTCTGCCATTTTTGGTTCCTCTCTTTTCTTCAGTATTATTTCCGCTATTGATTATACATAAATCTTATGATATAATCAAATACATATTAAAATAAGTATCCCATAACTCAAGAATTATAGAGGAGCATACAATATGTTTACCAATAAGCATTACATTATAGCAGTATATGAAGAGGGAAGCTTTTCCAAAGCGGCAAAGCGACTTTATATCTCCCAGCCTTCGCTTAGTGCATCAATAAAAAGAATAGAAGATAAGATTTCCACACCTCTTTTCGACCGTTCTACCTCTCCTGTTGCCCTTACCGAAGCAGGAAAGGAATATATTCGCTATGCACTCGAAATTGAAGAAAAAGAACATGATTTTGAAAAATACATAGCAGATTTCACAAATACGGTCAAGGGCACAGTCAGAATAGGTGGCAGCAGTCTGTTCTCGTCATTTATGATTCCGTTTATGATATCTGCCTTTAACGTTTCATACCCTCATGTTAATTTTGAGATTGTTGAAGACAATACAAAAAATCTTATTGAAAAGCTCAGTCTTGGCATCGTTGATATAATAATTGACAACGCAATAATAAACAATGCTATGATAAGCTCAACTGTATATAAAACAGAAACACTCCTTTTGGCTGTTCCACGTAATTACTCTGTCAACGAAAAACTAAAAAAATATCGTTTAACTGCAAAGGATATCAAATCCCAAAAGCATCTGTCCGAAAAATATAATGTGGGTCTGGAGCATTTTGCAGACTACACTTTTATATTACTAAATCTTGAAAACGATACCGGTTTACGTGCAAATATGCTGTTTAAAAAATATGGAATTAATCCTAAAATTATTTTCTCACTCGACCAACAGATTACCGCATATAATATTTCATGCACCGGAGTTGGTATTTCCTTTGTAAGCGATACCTTGATAAAACGTCTGGAATCCGAACCGCAACTTTACTACTATAAACTTCATGACGAAGAAATATCAAGAAACATTTGTTTTTATCGAAAAAATAATCACTATCTTTCAAATGCATGTCAAAAATTCATTGAATTTCACACAATCAATCAGAAATAACGTTATTCGTGTGTTACACCGGACTGTCATTCATTGCCGCTCCTTCGAATCCATCCTAATCAAAATCAAAAAAGACATAACAAATGTTATGTCTTTTTTGATGGTGGAAGGAGATGGATTCGAACCATCGAAGTCGTTGACAACAGATTTACAGTCTGCCCCCTTTGGCCACTCCGGAACCCTTCCATATTAAATTAATAAAAAAGTGGAGCTGGTGATGGGACTCGAACCCGCAACCTGCTGATTACAAATCAGCTGCTCTGCCAATTGAGCTACACCAGCACAACACTTAAAGAAGTATACCATATAAACTGACTTTTGTCAACACTTTTTTAAAAAGAAAAGTGGTCGGGGTTACAGGATTTGAACCTGTGGCCCCCTGGTCCCAAACCAGGTGCGCTACCAAACTGCGCTAAACCCCGAATTTATCGGCAACGGATTATATTATACACAAAACGCACTTACTAATCAATTCCGTTTATCCGCAATTATTACTGATTATTTGTATTTTTACCTATTTTATCTTTAATTTTCGAGGTTTTTCTCTGTTTTTCATAAAAATATAAAAATTGACAAATAATATATAAAGTCCCATATATCCGAAAAAGCTGTAGATATATTTTACAATAAAATCAAAGCTGAAAAGAGAAAACAAAACGGCAAAAATGCCGAGAAACATTAAAGATGTTTTTTTATTAAACGTAACCGAATTTACAAAACCATAGCCGTTGGAAACCGCCGTAGTAAGCATAGACATTGCCAATACAAAAACAAATATAAATGTATAGCCTTTTGAAACAGCATCTAAAAGCGGAATTGCCGACGCTGTATTTACTCCCTTTAAAATTTGAAGAATACAAAGTGCAAGAGCAAAGATTATTCCGCTAAAAACTACCGGGCATAATATTATGTTCTTTCTTTTCAGAAACATATTTTTCATACCCACCATAACAAACGGCATAGAAATCACATTATAAGATGTGTAAATCACAGCAGAGGTTGCAAAGCTGTTGTACGAAAAGACTGCTACTGTATTATTTGCAAAAAGTGCAAAAACAATACCTGCTATAATAAGCGGTGTAACTATTGTATTAAGCTTAACAACACCTTCGGCACCGAAGTACAGTATTATTATTGTTACAACATCAATCAAAACAACTCCGTATATTTTTGGAAAATCAAATGCCTGATTCAGGCATTCACCAAAGGCGGTTATCATTGTACAGAATATAAGCAGCATATAACAGTTAAGAAGACAATTAACCCATTTGAATTTACACAGTTGTTCAATATATTTTTTATCGCCAAGGCAAATGATGTTATCTGCAGTACAGTATGTAAACAGTCCTAACAACAAACAACTTATTGCAATACCTGCAATGCCATATTTTCCAAAAACTCCGAAATATTGCAAAATTTCCTGTCCCGATGCAAAGCCTGCACCAATGAACGTACCTGTTAAAACCATTGCGGAGCTTATTACATTTTTCATTTAAAATCCCCCAACTATTGACAAAAACAGTAATTATAAGGTATTATATAATATACTAGGTAAATCTTTTTTTATGAAAGAAAACCTCAAATTTTTTGCCGCAGCCGGCGGCGGATAGGAGAGAATTATGTTAAATCAGGAAAAAACTATGGAACAGATTGTATCCCTTTGTAAACAAAGAGGTTTTGTTTACCCGGGCTCTGAAATTTACGGAGGTCTTGCAAACACATGGGATTACGGTCCTTTAGGCGTTGAGCTTAAAAACAATGTAAAAAAAGCATGGTGGAAAAAATTCGTTCAGGAATCACCATACAATGTTGGTCTTGACTCTGCTATACTTATGAACCCTACAACATGGGTTGCATCAGGTCACGTAGGCGGTTTTTCAGACCCACTTATTGACTGTAAGGAATGTAAGACACGTCACCGTGCAGATAAATTGATTGAAGATTTTGACGGAACAGTTGCAGACGGTTGGACAAACGAACAGATGCTTGACTACATCAAGGAAAACAACATTGTTTGCCCTGACTGCGGAAAGCTTAACTTTACAGACATAAGAAAATTCAACCTTATGTTCAAAACATTCCAGGGTGTTACTGAAGACAGCTCAAGTGAAATTTACCTAAGACCTGAAACTGCTCAGGGTATTTTTGTAAACTTTAAAAACATCCAGCGTACAAGCCGTAAGAAAGTTCCTTTCGGTGTTGCACAGGTTGGTAAGTCATTCCGTAACGAAATTACACCGGGTAACTTCACATTCCGTACAAGAGAATTTGAACAGATGGAGCTTGAATTCTTCTGTGAACCCGGAACAGACCTTGAATGGTTTGAATACTGGAGAAGCTTCTGTAAAGAATGGTTGCTTTCACTTAATATTAAGGAAGAAAATCTAAGACTTCGTGACCATTCACCTGAAGAATTGGCATTCTATTCAAAAGCAACAACAGACTTTGAATTTATGTTCCCATTCGGTTGGGGCGAGCTTTGGGGTATTGCAGACAGAACAGATTATGACCTTACTCAGCACGCTAACACATCAGGCGAATCTATGGAATACATTGACCCTGTTGATACAAACAAGAGATATATTCCATACGTTGTTGAACCTTCCTTGGGTGCTGACCGTGTTACACTTGCATTCCTTGTTGAAGCTTATGACGAAGAAACTGTTGGTGAAAACGATACACGTGTTGTAATGCATTTGCATCCTGCACTTGCTCCTATTAAGGTTGCAGTTTTGCCACTTTCCAAAAAGCTTTCAGAAAAAGCTACTGAAATTTATCAGAAGCTTACAAAGAAATTTATGTGTGAATATGATGAAGCAGGCTCTATCGGTAAGAGATACAGAAGACAGGACGAAATTGGTACTCCTCTTTGTGTAACTGTAGACTTTGATACAGAAGAAGACAACAGCGTAACAGTGCGTGACAGAGACACAATGGAGCAGATAAGACTTTCTGTTGATGAGCTTGAAGCTTACATCGAAAAATACATTGAATTTTAAGGTTTTGATATTATGTTAAAAAAGAATGCAAAAATTTTGGCGGCGTATATTCTCGGTATTGTGGTCAGCGGTTTTCTGTTTGTTCCGCTAAGCCCATTTTTCGGAAATAATCAGGCATTGTTTTCTGTGGTAACATCCGTAATTACTCTTGGTCTGGTATATTCCGAAATGTGGAAATTCGGCAAATACGATGCCCTGAGAAAAGAAAACAAAGTTTTAAACGCCATTGGATATATGGGTTTTTACATCACCATAACTTTTGTAATTGAGCTGATTGTTTTAATTTTCAAGCCTGCCTTGAATTTTACAGTTCAGGAAATCATTCATACAATATGGTTCCTGCCATTTATTGGATTTTACAATAACAGAACATCCTTTGTTATTTCTTTGATTGTGGCACTTGTAACAATTGCAATGTCTGTAGTTGCATATTATATGGGTGTTGCAGGAGTTTCATTCAGCGATAAAATACTTACTGCCAGAAAAAAGCACATAGATAAAAAGGCAGAAAAGCACTTTGAGGAAATAGAAGAAATTAAGGAACAGTACAGAGCAAAAAAAGCTGAAGATAAAAAAACTGCTGTGGATTAATCCACAGCAGTTTTTATTTCAATTCTATAATATTTTGTTTTTCCAGTCTTTGCTTTATATAATCCTTAAGCTTGACGGACATCTTCTTTAACTGCTCATTTGCCTTTGTATTTTCAGATTTAAAGCTCATCATTTTTTCTACATAACCCTGCTCAACGGCAATTTTAACACTTGCAGGATACACAAGCTCGTAAACCAATGACAAATGGCAGGCAAGACCGTCTACCGCATTTTTCTTAAGTTGTTTGAATACAACTTTCTCGTTGAAAAAGCTTTCAAAAATCGCATCCGAAAATTCGGATTTTTTAAAATCCTCTTCGCTTACCTCGTAAACATCCTCTTTAGAGCTTTCCTGATTAACCCTGAAAATATCAAGCTTATCTGCATCTCGGATTATGTTGCAAAACATCATGGTGCGGTCATCAAGACCTGCTTCAACACGGTATTTGTTGTGAAAACGAATTGCCTTTTCTATTATATAATCATAATTTGTTTCATCAATAAAATCACGTATTTTACCATCTGCAAACAGTATTTCCACACCCAAATTTGCGTGGTCAACAGAGGCAAGATCATTAAAAGTACCGTAGCGCTTATTTTGTTCAAACCTTGCAATGTCGTGCAAAAGCCCTATAAGCCAGGCCAAGTCCACATCAAGTGGACTTAAGTCTTGTTCTTTGGCTATTTGTTCGGAAATATCGGCAACCTTGTAGGTATGCTTTACTTTAAGAGCATTTTGCCCGATATTCAGATCATAACTGTTTACATAGTCGGCAAAAACTTTTTTGGCTCTGCTTCTGTCTATCATATCAATAAACGTCTGCAGATGTAACAAGTTCTATGTTACCTGCCTTGAAAGCTTCAACTGATTTTGCCATATCGTCTGTTCTTACAACCATCAAAGCCTTATCAGCCTTTTTGCCTACAAAGGCATACATATATTCAATAGTAATTTCCGCCTTTGTAAGGGTATCCATAACCTTTGAAAGACCGCCGGGCTGGTCGTCAATTGCTACTGCAATAACGTCGGTGCACTTTGCGGCAACACCGCTTTCCTTCAAAACCGCAACAGCCTCTTCTGATTTATCAACAATAAGTCTTAAAATACCAAAATCTGTTGTGTCTGCAATTGAAAGAGCACTTATGTTGATGTTTTTTTCACTAAGTAGGTCAACTATTTTAGCAATTCTTCCAAATTTATTTTCTACAAAAATTGAAATCTGCTTAATAAACATATAAATCAATCTCCTTTAATTAGTGTAATTTTCTCTTATCGATAACACGTTTTGCCTTACCCTCACTACGTTCAATAGATTTAGGGTTAACAAGGTGTACTTTTACGCCGATACCAAGTGTGCTTCTTAGTGCATCAACAATCTGTTTTTCAATTTTAACGATGGATTTAACATCGTCAGAGAATAATTTTTCGCTCATTTCAACATTGATGTCAAATGTATCTGTATTGTTAACACGGTCAACAATAATCTGGTAATTAGGTGTAAGGTCATCACCACTTACTTTAAGAAGAACTTCTTCAATCTGTGATGGGAACACGTTTACACCACGGATAATCATCATGTCGTCACTTCTGCCTGTTGGCTTGTTCATTCTTATAAAAGTTCTTCCGCACTTACACGGAGCAATCTCAAGTGAGCAGATGTCACGTGTTCTGTATCTGATTAGCGGGAAGCCTTCCTTTGTAATAGTAGTAAATACCAGTTCACCCTTTTCACCGTATGGCAAAACCTCACCTGTATCAGGGTCGATAATTTCGGGTATAAACATATCCTCATTAACGTGCATACCGCACTGGTGTTCACATTCAAAAGAAACACCGGGACCCATAATTTCAGAAAGTCCGTAAATATCATAAGCCTTGATGTTAAGCTTATCTTCAATTTCTCTTCTCATATCCTCTGTCCATGGTTCAGCACCGAAAATACCAACCTGTAATTTAAGCTGGTCTTTAACACCCATTTCTTCAATAGTTTCGCCAAGGTACATAGCATATGAAGGTGTACAGCAAAGAGCTGTAGAACCAAAGTCTATCATAGTCTGAATCTGTCTTGAAGTGTTACCTGCGGAAGTAGGTATAACAGTAGCCCCCACTCTTGTAGCACCGTCGTGTGCACCAAGACCGCCTGTAAACAAACCGTAGCCGTATGAAACCTGCACAAATGATTCATCAGTCTGACCGATACCAACCATCATTCTTGCAACACAGTCTGCCCACATATCAAGGTCATTTCTTGTGTAACCAACAACAATCTGCTTACCTGTTGTACCTGATGATGCGTGAACACGCACAATATTCTTCATCGGTTCTGCAAATAAACCGTAGGGATAATAATCTCTAAGGTCCTGTTTATATGAAAACGGCAGCTTATGTAGGTCTTCAACACCTTTTATGTCGGAAGGCTTCAAGCCTGCTTCGTCCATACGCTTTCTAAAAAGCTCTACTCTATCATACATTCTGTTTACTTGCCATACAAGTCGTTCGGACTGAAGTTTTTTAAGTTCTTCTCTGTCCATACACTCAATTTCCGGTTGATATATTGCCATTTTTATCACTCCTTAGTTTAAAGTTTTTATTACAAATTGTATCCCAAATCAAATGCCTTTAAATTGACATCCAAAAACTTCGGAGGTACAGTTGTTTTTATTGTTTCTACCCAATTTTCATAAGGTATATCAGTAAGTTTAGCCATAACACCGATTAAAACAACGTTTACAGCCTTTGCATTACCTGCCTCTTTAGCTAATTCCAAAGCATCAACAGGCAGTAAATCTATTTTATCTGCAAGCTTATCCTTAATATTTTCAGGATATTCCATTGCACCGATAATAACAGGCATTGGGTCAATAGCCTGGTCGTTAACAATCATCTTACCGCCTTTTTTAAGATATGGCAAAGCACGGTAAGCTTCAAGCATTTCAAAGGCAAGAATAATGTCTGCCTCACCACGGTCTACGATAGGTGAATATATTTTTTCACCGTATTTAACATACGTTACAACACTGCCTCCACGCTGACTCATACCGTGAACTTCGGAAACCTTAACATCATAACCTTCGTTAATAACTGTATTACCTAAAATTCGGCTAGCAAGCAAAGTGCCCTGACCGCCAACGCCTACAATCATAATGTTCTTAGTCATATCACACTTCCTCCTTTTCAATAGCACCGAATGGGCAAAGATTTACACAAAGTCCGCAACCGTTACACTGGTTAGGGTCAATTTTCACTGCACCGTCTCTCCATGAAATTGCAGGACAACCAAGCTTTAAGCACATTTTACATTTTTTACACTTATCTGTAACTGTACATCTGCCTGAATACTTAACCTTTTTAAGCAGTGCACAAGGACGCTGTGCAATAATAACGGAAGGTTCTTCTCTTTCAACTTCTTCCTTTACTACCTTTTCAAAGTTTTTAAGGTCAAACGGGTCTGCAACCACAACGTGTTCAACACCAACAGCCTTACAAAGTGCCACAAGGTTAACCTGCTTTGTTTCCTCACCGCGGATTGTATATCCTGTTGTTGGGTTGTCCTGATGACCTGTCATACCTGTAATTGAGTTATCAAGAATAATAACTGTATTGTTTCCCTTGTTGTAAACTATGTCGATAAGTCCTGTAATACCTGAATGCATAAACGTAGAATCACCGATTACAGAAACAAGCTTTTTGTTAAATTCCGGACCTCTTGCCTTAGCCATACCAAGTGCCGCACTTACAGACGCACCCATACAGATTGTAGTGTCAACACTCTGCAAAGGAGCAACTGCACCAAGTGTGTAACAGCCAATATCTCCGCTTACTACAAGACCAAGCTTTTTAAGTACATAGAATGTACCTCTGTGAGGACATCCTGCACACATAACAGGAGGACGAACAGGAATTGTTTCTTCTATTGCATCAAATTCTGCTGAATCCTCACCAAGAATAACCTTTTTAATCATTGAGGGTGTGTATTCACCAAGAAGTGTAAACAAATCCTTGCCTTCAACTTTAACACCGATATTTTTGCAATGTTCTTCAATAAACGGGTCAAGCTCTTCAACAACGTAAACCTTGTCACATTTATCGCAGAAATCCTTAATGAGCTTTTCAGGCATTGGATAAACCATACCAAGCTTTAAATAGTTTACGCTTTCACCCAAAGCCTCGTGAGCATACATATAGGAAATACCTGCTGTAATAACGCCGATTTTAGAGCCGTTCATTTCCACCTTGTTAAGGTCTGAGGTTTCTGCAAATTCAGCAATAGCCTTCATTCTGTCTTCAACAACAACGTGTCTTTTAATAGCGTTGCCGGGCATCATAACATTTTTAGGTATATTCTTTTCGTAAGGTTTTAGTTCGATTTCTTCACGGTCGCAGATTTCCACCATACTCTGTGAATGAGAAACACGTGTTGAAAGGCGGATAAATACAGGAGTATCAAACTTTTCACTAAGGTCGAAAGCCATTTTTGTATATTCCTTACATTCTGATGAATCAGCGGGCTCAAGCATCATAATTTTAGATGCCTTTGCATAATGACGTGAATCCTGTTCATTCTGTGAGGAATGCATACCCGGGTCATCAGCAACGCAAAGCACCAAACCGCCGTTTACACCAATATAGCTTACTGTGAACACAGGGTCAGCCATTACGTTAAGACCAACGTGCTTCATACAGGTCATACTTCTTGCGCCTGCAACAGATGCACCAATTGCAACCTCTGCAGCAACCTTTTCGTTAGGTGCCCATTCTGCATAAATATCTTCGTACTTTACAATATTTTCGGTAATTTCTGTGCTGGGTGTACCCGGATAGGACGCAACAACTCTTACGCCTGCCTCGTAAGCACCTCTGGCAACAGCAGCATTACCAAGCATTAATTCTTTCATAATACTAAGTCCTTTCAAATATTAATTGTTAATCTGTTTTGCAACAAGACTTTCACCGCAATAGATTTCTCTAAGCTTCGGCTTTTCAATTTTACCCGTAGGATTACGGGGAACATCTGCAAATATAACCTTGTGAGGTCGTTTGTATCTTGGAAGGTCGATACAGAATTCGTTAATATCTTCTTCCGTAAGCTTACAGCCTTCCTTAATTTCTATGATTGCTGCAGCTATTTCACCAAGACGTGCATCGGGAAGACCAATAACGGCAACATCCTTTATACAATCATGCTTGCGCAGGAAGTCTTCAATCTGTACCGGATACAAGTTTTCACCACCGGAAATAATAACGTCCTTTTTACGGTCTACAAGGTAGATAAAACCGTCCTCATCCTCCTGAGCAACGTCGCCTGTAAACAACCAACCGTCCTTTAGCACTTCCTCAGTAGCTTTTTCGTCTTTATAATAGCAAAGCATTACACCGGGGCCTTTAACAGCAAGCTCGCCAACTTCACCCTTTTTAACTTCGTTTTTATTTTCGTCTACGATTTTAACTTCCCAACCGTAGCCTGCCTTACCGATAGCACCAACCTTATGTATATTTTCAACACCAAGATGTACGCAACCGGGACCGATAGATTCAGAAAGTCCATAGTTTGTGTCATACTGATGGTTAGGGAACACTTCCTTCCATCTTTTAATCAGGCTTGGAGGTACGGGCTGTGCACCGATATGCATAAGTCTCCACTGGTCAAGCTTGTAGTGGTCGAGGTTAATATCTCCACGGTCAATAGCATCTAAAATGTCCTGTGCCCACGGTACAAGTAACCATACTATCGTACATTTTTCCTTTGAAACAACGTCCATAATCCATTCAGGCTTTATACCCTTTAAAAGTACGGATTTTGCACCAACAAGGAAGCTTCCGAACCAGTGCATTTTAGCACCTGTATGGTAAAGTGGCGGTATGCAAAGGAAGACGTCGTCTTTTGTCTGTCCATGATGGTTTTGTTCTGTCATACATGAATGCATCAAGCTTCTGTGAGCATGGATAATAGCCTTTGGAAAACCTGTTGTGCCTGATGAAAAGTAAATTGCCGCTTCATCATCATCTGTAAGAGTAATTGCAGGGTCAAGGTCTGAACAATATGTTACAAGCTTGTCGTAGCTTTGAGCAAATGTAGGACAGTCAGAGCCTACATACAACCAATCCTTAACCTTTGGAACTCTGCCGAAAACTTCCTCTACACGACCTGTAAATTCAGGGCCAAAAACGATAGCATCGGCATCTGCAAGCTTTAGGCAATACTTGATTTCATCAGATGTATATCTGTAATTAAGCGGTACTGCCAAAGCACCTGTTTTTAAAATACCAAAGTATATAGGCAACCATTCAAGGCAGTTCATTAAAAGTATAGCAACCTTGTCGCCCTTCTTTATATTTTTAGTAAGCAAAAGATTTGCAAATCTGTTTGCTTTTTTGTTAAATTCACTCCATGTAATTTCTGTTCTGTAAGCCTCGTTAGGACTCGCTTCAATAAGAGAATATTCCCTCCATGTAAGCTTTGACTGAGATTCAAGCTTAGGATTAATTTCGACCAAGCTTACATCATTGGGATAAAAATCCGCATTTTTCTTCAAAATTTCTGTAATAGGCATATCAATTCTTTCCTTTCTAAAAAAACAAAACCCATAATAACATATTTTAGCACTTTAGCTTGGAAAAGTCAATGCAAATACACACAATATAGCAAAAAATATACTGTTAAATCTATACAAAATTATGTTGTATTCTATAGGTATTATGTGCTATAATCAACTTGGAGGATATGTTATGAAAGCTTACAAGAAATACGTAATGGACAAAAACATAAGGGTATATCGTCAAAAAGGTTATCAACAGCCACCTCACCTGCACGATTTTTTAGAATTTGTTTACATAATAAACGGCAAATCTGTCCATATTGTAGACAACATTGAATATGCTGTTTCAAAAGGTGATTTGGTTATAATAAATTATAATCAATTCCACAGCTTCAGCAGTGATAAAAACTCTGAACACTTCAACATTCTTATAAAGCCTGAATTTGTGGATACACAAATCAAAAACCGTGACGACGTATTTGCACTTTTAGATGTTTCGGGATATGAAAGCTTTAAAAATCTTGTAGATAAGGGAAAACGCACAGTAACCTTTTCTCCCGAAGAAAGAAAACGCTTTGAATCTATAATGTTTCTTTTGGAAAAGGAACTGCAAAATCAGGATTCGGGATACGAAATCACGACACGTTCCTGCACAAACCTTATGCTTGCTATGATATTCCGTAAAATGTCCCAAAAGGCTACTTATTCAGAAAATATAATAAACAACGAAATTCTCCACTACATAAAAGAGCATTGTGATGAAAAGCTTACTATTGAAATGTTTTCCGCAAAAGGGCACTACAATCCATCATATTTCAGCAGATCCTTTAAAAAATACACCGGAGTAACCTTTACCGAATATTTAAAGCAAGCACGTATGAGCCGTGCGTGCGAGCTGATTTTAAATACAAAAAATAAAATTGACGATATATATACAAAGGTAGGCTATACTGACAAAACCAAGTTCTTTAAGCATTTTAAGGAATACACAAACACTACTCCCTTAAAGTATAGAAAAAGTCAAAATCAAATACTTTTTGATGTCATAAAACACCCTTTTATTTAATAATTTTGTATATTACTATGAAATCATAAAAAATAGAAAGGGTGTTTTTCTTATGTTAAGAAGTATCAAACTAAACAGAAAAGAACTTGAAGACAAAATCTATGCCTGCTGGTTAGGTAAAAACATCGGCGGTACAATGGGCGGACCTTACGAGGGTGATCCCAACATACTTGATATTCAGGGCTTTATCTCCCAAAAGGGAGAACCACTCCCAAACGATGACCTTGATTTGCAGTTGGTATGGCTTCGTGCTATGCAGCATGTTGGTCCTGCTGCACTTAATTCAAATATACTTGCTGAATACTGGATGACAATGATTACTCCTCACTGGAACGAATACGGTATCGGCAAGTCAAATATCCGACAGGGTATGCTTGCGCCAATGTGCGGTGAAGCAAACAACGATGTATGGAAACATTCCAACGGTGCATGGATTCGTTCTGAAATCTGGGCTTGTCTTGCTCCGGGATTCCCGAACATTGCCCTTAAATATGCTATAATGGATGCAACAATTGACCACGGACACGGCGAAGGTACTTATGCAGAAATATTTACTGCATCATTGGAAAGTATGGCATTTGTGGAAAATGACATAAGAAAGCTTATAGATATGGCACTTTCATACATTCCTGAAGATTGTCAGGTTGCACAGTGCGTAAGAAAGGTAATTGAAGAATATGACAAGGGCACAGACTACCGCGAAGTTCGTCAGATGCTTGTTAAAATGACCGAAAATTTGGGTATGTTCCAAGCTCCTGCAAATATCGGCTATGTTGTAATCGGTCTGATGTATGGTGAAGGCGACTTTAAAAAGTCTATGATTTACGCCATCAACTGTGGGGACGATACAGACTGCACAGGTGCTACCATTGGCTCAATTATGGGTATTATGGGCGGCACTGCAATAATTCCTAAGGACTGGCAGGAATATATCGGAGACAGAATTATGCAAATCTGCATAAACGGTTCATACAGATACGCAAACCCCGGCACTTGCACTAAACTTACAGAATGGGTTATGCAGACAATTCCGTCAGTTTTATTTGCAAACGAAATTTATATGGAATACACAGACGGCGAAACAGTTTACGAAGATGAAAAAGGAAATGTACGGGATAAGGAGTGGGCACTTAACTACATAAATTCTTATGATGAAGCCCCTGCAAAGGTGTTTGATTACTCTCCATATTCATTTTCTGTACCAAACAATATTTCCGGTGAAGTAACAATTGATTTTGAAAAGCTTCCGAAAATCAAAGCCGGTGAACAGCTTACCTTTAAATATACAGTAAGAAACACATTTAGAGAGTCTTACAATGCAGATGTACAGCTTTTCCTTCCGGAAGGTTGGGCAGCAGAATATGACCACACTATATATATAGACAAAGAGTCAAGACACACAAGCAGATTTTCCACGTACAAAGTTACGGTTACAGCAGGTGAAAAAGTTGCTTCAAAGAATAAATTGATTTTAAGCATTTCGTCACCTTCACGTGCTTTGGAATATGCTATTCCTGTTAATATTTTAGGATAATTTAAAAAGAGATGCAAAATGATTTTTTGCATCTCTTTTTTATGTATTTCCGCTGTCAAATTTTGTAATAATTTGTCGACCAAAAGGGTATTGAATTTTATTTTGTAATTTGATATAATGATTATGCGACCGGTTATGCCCAAAATCAAACATGTATATGTACATCAAACTATAAGCATTGTAAAAAATGCATGCTAAAGGTTTGGTGTTATTATGCATGTAACGGGAATCTTTAATCGGTCGCACGAAGCATGCGTTTTTTGGCGTCAGCTTCGGTTGGCGCCTTTTTTTATTTTATAAGGAGGTTTTTAATGAAAAACAAAGAATTTAATGTAACACCAGCTATGTATACAAAATTATTCAACGAACTTACAAGCATTATGGAGGATTTAGAAAAAATAATAGAAAGGATTAAGGCTGTTCAAATTGAAACGGAAGAAATTTATATAACAGAAAGTATATAAAAAGAAAGGCTGGTAGTCTTTCTACAATAACAATCCCTCAGTCACTTTGTGACAGCTCCCTCGCGTGCCCGGTATGGGTATTACACAAGGGAGCTTTTTTTATATATAACTTTATGCAGTCGGCGCTATTTTTACATTCCGTAAGGAATAGGAAAAATGTTTTGGAATAAACAAACTGAACCGAAGGGTTACCCGAAGGCGTACAAAGGTACGTCGAGGGTGAAGTTTGTTTATAGAAAATGGCAAAAAAGAAAAACCGAAAAAATTTCGGTTTTTCAACATTATCACTTATTAACAAAAAGCAAACTCTAAATATGTTTCTACATATAATAATTTGTCATTCGCCATTTGCATTCCGGAGCATTTTTACATTCCGAAAGGAATAGGAAAAATAGTTCGGAGTGGACAAACGAAGCCGAAGCTGTATATAGATACTGCGAGAGCGCACATTTGTTCGCAATGAAAAGGCATTAAAAAGAAAATATTGCATCACAAAGATGCAATATTCTCCTATTATAACATCATTTATTATATTGTCTTTTCATGTTCCGGGCTATTTTTACATTCCTTAACTTAGCCGTTAACTTTGTCGTCAATTGCCTTAGCCGCCGCCTTACCTGCACCCATAGCAAGTATAACTGTTGCGGCACCTGTTACTGCATCACCGCCTGCATACACGTTTTCACGTGATGTAAGGCCTGTTTCATCGTCAGCAATAATGCCTCCCCACTTCTCAGTATCAAGTCCCTTTGTTGTGGATTTTATAAGCGGATTAGGTGATGTACCGATAGACATAATTACGCAGTCTACATCCAACACAAATTCAGAATTTTCCTTTACAACAGGACGTCTTCTGCCTGATGCGTCAGGTTCACCAAGCTCCATTTCAACACATTTTATACCTGAAACAAAACCGTCATCATTACCCAGAATTTCTGTTGGGTTTGTAAGAAGCTTGAATATAATTCCTTCTTCCTTTGCGTGTTCTACCTCTTCAGCACGTGCAGGAAGTTCAGTCTCACTACGTCTGTAGACGATGTATACTTCTTCCGCACCAAGTCGTTTTGCACTTCTTGCGGCATCCATAGCAACGTTTCCGCCACCTACAACAGCAACCTTTTTAGCCTTGTAAACAGGTGTTGAGCTGTCTTCTTTATATGCCTTCATAAGGTTAACACGTGTCAAAAATTCGTTTGCAGAATATACGCCCTTTAAATTTTCACCGGGGATATTCATAAATCTCGGCAAGCCTGCACCTGTGCCTATGTATACATATTCAAAGCCGTATTCTTCCATAAGCTCGTCTATTGAAAGAACCTTACCGATAACCATATTTGTTTCAACCTTTACGCCCAAAGCTTTAAGGTTGTCTATTTCTTTTTGTACAATAGCCTTCGGAAGTCTGAATTCCGGAATACCGTAAACCAGAACACCGCCTGCTACGTGGAAAGCTTCAAAAACCGTTACGTCGTAACCCTTTTTAGCAAGGTCACCTGCACATGTAAGACCTGAAGGACCTGAGCCGATAACAGCAACCTTATGACCGTTTGAAGGTACTTTTTCAGGAGCAGATTTTGCATTAGCCATGTGCCAGTCTGCAACAAATCTCTCAAGTCTGCCGATAGCAACAGGTTCACCCTTTATACCTCTTACACATTTTCCTTCACACTGCGATTCCTGAGGGCACACACGTCCGCAAACAGCAGGAAGTGAGCTTGACTTTGTAATGATTTTATAAGCGGCTTCAAAGTCACCCTTTGCAACCTCTGCAATAAATGCAGGGATGTCAATCTGTACAGGGCATCCTGTTACACAAGGTTTATTTTTACAGTTTAAGCATCTTTGTGCCTCATCAATTGCCTGCTCTTCAGTATAACCCAAAGCAACCTCAAGGAAGTTTTTGTTTCTTACGTCAGGAGCCTGTGAAGGCATTTCATTCTTTTTAAGTGACATATTAGGCATAATTACTCAACCTCCTTTTTGAAAAGATTGCATGTTTCTTCATGCTGATGTCTTTCAAAATCTCTGTACATTGTAGAACGCTTCATAGCTTCATCAAAATCCACTAAATGGCCGTCAAATTCAGGACCGTCAACGCAGGCAAATTTAACTTCACCACCAACAGTCAAACGACAACCACCGCACATACCTGTACCGTCAATCATAACGGGGTTCATACTTACAACTGTTTTTATGCCGTATTCCTTAGTTAAAAGGCATACGAATTTCATCATTATAACAGGGCCTATAACGATAACCTCGTCATATTCATTACCTGCTTCAATTAAAGACTTAAGAGCGTCTGTAACCAAGCCCTTTTCACCGTGGCTACCGTCGTCTGTCATCATACGCATTACATTGCTTACAGCCTTGAATTCATCTTCCAGAATAACAAGGTCTTTATTTCTGAAGCCTACTACGGAATGAACTTCACAGCCAAGATCGTGTAGTTTCTTGGCAACAGGGAATGCAATGGCACAACCAACGCCGCCGCCTACTACTGCAACCTTTTTAAGACCTTCAGTTTCAGTCTTTTTACCAAGTGGACCTACAAAGTCGCTTATGTATTCACCTTCGTTTTTAAGGTTAAGCTTTTCAGTTGTAGCACCTACAATCTGGAATATAATTGTAACTGTGCCTGCCTCACGGTCATAATCCGCTATGGTTAAAGGGATTCTTTCACCGTTTTCATCAACTCTTAAAATTATAAACTGACCGGGCTCTGCCTTTTTAGCAACCAACGGAGCTTCAATATCCATAAGAGTAACCGTAGGATTAAGCACTTTTTTTCTTGCTATTTTATACACTGTTTTTTCCTCCTTGAAGGCTGTATTTTCCAAAATACAACTCACAGTTTTTTAGTATAACGAATATTATATCACATTTTTCACGTTTATTCAATAACTTTTATTCATTTTTTGCAGATTATTGTTTTATTTTCTGTTATAATACAGTCCATTTTTATGTCGTGCTCTTCCGTCGGTATTTTCTCACAAAGCTGAAAGTCATAACAAAAGCCTGTTTTTATTGCTTTTGTTTTAACTAAAAATCCGTCATAACAGCCCTTTCCAAAGCCTATTCGTGCCCCGCTTTTATCAAAGGCGATGCCGGGCACAATCACGACATCAATGTCCGAAACATCAGCAACATCAATAACATTTGGTTCATTTACTGAAAATGCACCTTTTTTAAATTCCGTTTGTGCATTTGCATAGCAAGGGGTTATTTCCCCGCTTGCCTCATCGGTGACGGGAAAAACAACCTTTTTGCCATCGGCAAAAGCTTTATTTATAATGTCGGTTGTGTCCGTTTCATTTCCAAGTGGCATATAAAGCATTAAAACATTTGCATTTTTATATAAATCACTTTCCAAAAACATCCTACAAGCCTTTGTGCTTTTTTCACAAACCTCGGATTTTTCCATTGACCTGCGTATTAACTTTAACTCTTTTCGTATTTCACTTTTCATATATCCACTCTCTTTACGGAACAACCGTCAAAATCAACTGCAACAGTTTCTGTTACTCCGTTACGGAAAACATAAAAATTCTGTTTGCCGTAGCCCTGTGCCGTAAATGAATTATCGTCTAAAGCAACAACCTCACAGCAATCACATTCGGGCACAACCGCAACCTTGCTGTCTGTAACAACCTTTACCATATCTCCAAAGTGCATACCTATATCATAAGCATTTCCGCCAAAAATCATTTTTGCATTTCTTTTTTCTTCGGAATCGTTGTACCAATCCACGGCTGTGAAGTAGTAATGTCTTATACCGTCTGCCTGTTTAAAAATTGTATATTCCACATCTTCCCCGCATTCTACTTTAACAGGCTCTTTTTCAAGAACGGCTTTACTTACAGTTGTAATAACTTCCTTATACAAATCAAGTATGTGTTCATTACCCGGATAGTAAAGGCTGTTAACAAGTACAATTTTACCGCTGCCGCAAGGTATATTACACACAAGGGGATTACCATTTTCGGTAGCTTTTAAAACTTCACAGTCTGCCACATTAGTACATATTTTAATATTATTATCATCTGCAAATTCAGGCTTACCTTTGCAAAGTGCCGATACTATTTTATGTTCAATAAAGCTAAGGTTATATTCATCAATATCCTTTTTAAGCGTTGTATCGGAAAAATGAGGCCATGCACAAATTAAAGTGCCTCCACTTTGAACATAGTCAAATACTCTGTCCATATCCTCTTTTTCTGCCTTGTTGTAGCCTGCAAAAATCAATACACCATAATCGGACCAAGCACCCTTTTCAACAGGCACTATGTCCACACTTCCGTAAGGAGTACCGCTGAAAATACCAACAGGTTTTGTTGTGTCTGCAGGAATACATCCCGTTTTTGAGCAGCCGAATCTTTGTATAATATTGTTAGGATAAAAGACATTTACCGCCTGCCATGAATCTGATTCTTCTCCGTAAGGCATTGAAGGCGTACCCCACAGTCCCAATCCGCCAAAACCGTTCCAACCATCCATTCTGCCCTGCAAAAAGGCTATTGGTGTGTAAAACTCACCTGTGCGTGAATGCGTTCTTATAAATTTATTGAACTTCCTTGCCTGCTGACGGTGTCTTTCACACACATCGGATATACGGTTAAAGTATGCGTAAATTGCCTCTATAAACCACAAGCCCTCTTCAGTATTTATGTCGGTTATACCGTGCATATAGGGTACATAAAGAGAAAGCAAATACCTTTTGTATCTTTGCTCTGTATCATGAGGGAAGTTACCCCATTGCAGAGCAAGGTGCACGCCGTTTTTATTGATATTATAAGCCTTAGATGCACCGCGCACGGATGAAACCAGAATTTCTGTAGCTCCGTCCATAGTTTCGGCACCTGTCCATTTAAAGCCGTTTTCGTAAAAATACTTAGCCATAAACGACGGTCCTGTGTGGCGTGTAAAGTCATCCTTACTTAAATTTGCAAGACTATTGCAGGCAAGCTTACAAGCTTCCTCAATATCCTGATTTTCACACAAATCTCTGCGGAAGGAATAGCCCACACCATCTGTCCATTTAATATTAAACGGTCTGAAGGCACCTTCCACCGTTTCGGGATACTCCCTGCCAAGGCGTGCCGCAAGGTCAAAAAATTCTTCCAATGGTGCCTGAATTTCTCTTGGGTAGGTTCCCCAGTAGAAAAGCTGCCCGTCACGCTCGTGAAGCTGTCTGCCCATAAAGTTTTTGCCCTCAAGCATAGCTTTTGTAGGGTTGGTTGCAACACCGGGTATATCACGACCGTCGGATATGTGAACGTATTTTAAATTAAGCTTTTCGCACAACTTTGTAAAAAATTTCCACACCCCGGGATTTACAAAACGCTGTCCACCCCAACGGTAAACCGTACGTATTGTAACAAAGCTTCCTACGTCATTTCCCACATACCACTTTATGTAATCACGCACTTGCTTTTCGTTGGATACATCTACATATATCATATCACCACTTCCTGAAAGCACATTGTCCTCTGCTTTTCTTACACAGCGGGAAACGGTATACTGTTTTTCTGTACCCTTGTATTTTAAAGTAAATTCAAGATTATTTTCTTCCCTTAATGGCTTTATGTTATATACCAAAAAGTCAAAATCCAAAAACTCCGAAATCTCTGTAATTTCAAAATCTTTACTTTCAAATTCAGGCTTAATGCTATTATTTGCAACTTCAATCAACAAAGCAGTATTTTTACCGTATACAACTTCACCGGGACATCTTACAAGTGAAAAATCACTGTTTTCACTTTCAAGCAAAACAATTTCATCAATTAAAATTGGTGCAGTATCGATGTAATCACTTGTATATTTTATTAAAATTTTGTTTTCGCCTTCTGCAAAGCAACCAACAGGAAACGAAATTTCCACAGGAGAAAAACGGTGGATTTTCAAAAATACTTCGTCATTAAAAACAACATTGTCGTTTACCGATATTTCAAAACGAGGCCATTCTCTTTTTGAAAGGTTTTGCCCTAACCACGCAAAATTTTCAAGTCCAATATTGCCACGTTCAAATTCCGGAAGCAGATTTTTATCCTCGTAATCTTTAAGGAAAGGACATTCAAAATAAACATTACCGCTGTAGTTTTCACCTTCCACAGTAATAATAACGCAGGCTGTTTTTTCTCTTTCTATCCTAATATCCTGCTTGAATACCGTATATGAATACGTACCTTCGGAAATATCCTTTATGTATGTTTCGTCAGGTGCAGAGGTTGTGTCGTGCACATTTACTCCGTCCTTTATATGCCACACATCTGCTCTTATGCGCAAATAACCGTCAATTTTAAGATTTTTTGCCTTTGTCATAATGCCAAAGCTCCAGTCAGCCTTGTAAGCACCAAAGTCATCGTATGAAAAAAGACCGTAATTTAACGGTTGCCACACAACCTTTTTTAAAATTCTCTTAGCGAAAGGCAACGGCTTTTCACACGACAAATCAAGGCAGTATTTATTTATTTCTGCCTTTTCATAGTTTAGCGAATCATCAATTAACATATACAAAAGCTCTGCACCGGATTCGTTTTTCAAAGTTGGGCTTGAAGAATCCTCACAGGAAAAGAAAAGTCTGTGTTTTCCATTGATATCAAAATTCTTACTGTTAATTTTGTATTCGACGCTCTTTCCTTTTCGTAGTATAAAATTTTCTTTTTCAGTTTTTAAAGCAATTTTTTTATTGTATAGCATATTAACCTCCCGTCACCGTAAATATATGCAAGCTGTATTTTTAAAAGACTTGAAATATGTGTCAATTATATCATATCAAAACCTTTTTTTCAATAAAAAAGGAATGCAAAAAAATCAATTTTCACATTCCTTACTCTTATCTTCAATTTTCAGTTAAATAAGTGATTTTCCTTCCCATTCAGGAGCTTTTGAAATACCCATTATATAGGCTATTGTTGGTGCAATATCAAGTATACTTATTTCTCCAAGTTCCTTACCTTTTTCAAATTCCGGTCCGTAAAAGAACATAGGAATTGTCATATCTTCAGGCAAATCTGTACCGTGACACCTGTCATGACCGCCGTGGTCTGCCGTAATAATAACCGTATATTCTCCGCCTGCCTCCTCAATAACTCTTTTTACGTTATCTACGGCAGAAGAAATTATCTTTAAATATTCTTCACTCATCCAGCCGTTATCGTGTCCGCCCTTTTCATCGGTTTCAACCATATACAGAAATACAAAATCAGGCTTTGCAAGCTTTATATAATCAAGTGCTCTTGTTGTTAACAAACCATCTGTATTGTCAAAGGAATAGGCATTTATATACTCCGCTGCCTTAAGAGAAGCAGGACGTGCAACATCACGTAAAGGATTCCAACCAAAATACATTGTACATACCTTTCCTGCATTGCTAAGCTGTTCAAAAAGACCGTTTACAGGGCGCACCTGTAGCACATATACGTTGGTGGTTGTTCCGTGTCTTTCAGGCGGTACACTGTGAAAAAGAGACATATGGCAAGGTAGTGTAACAGACGGAAATACTGTTTTTGCACTAAAAGTATATGATGCCATTTCTTTAAGCTCCTCAACATAGGGATTACCACACATCTTAAGCCCGTCAGCTCTCATACCGTCTATTGAAATTAAAATAACTTTATTATTCATAACTTTCACCTCTTTTTTATATAGTCTTATAATATCATAAACACCTACTTTGTTTCAAGTGCCTTGTACTTTGTAAGCCAAGTTCCGCGTACAAGTCTTACCCCAAAGAATAAGGCTCTTACTACCCAGTCACTGAACATTGCAAGCCATACACCCATTACTCCCCAACCTAAAATTCCGGCAAAAATATAGCTGAGTCCTACTCTGAATATCCACATAGAAGCTATGGATATTATAAGAGTATATTTTACATCATTTGCCGCACGGAATGAATTCCCCAGACAAAATGCTATGGGATGAATTAAAGCCAGAATTATTGAGTGAATAATAATCAGTTGCTGTGCCATTCCTGCCGCCTCAGGTGAAAGTCCGTATAACCCGACAAGGGGTTTTGAAAACACTGCCATTATAATTGCAAGTGGTGCCATAATTGAATAAGCGATGCCCAAAAGCTTATGTGCATACATTTTTGCCTGTTTCTTTTCTTCTGCACCTACGCATCTGCCCACTACGGTTATCATCACAAGTCCCATAGCCGTACCGGGTGCATACTGCAAAGATACTAAACCGCCTGCTGCAGCATTTGCCGCAATTGATACCGTTCCCATAGCAGAAACCAGGCTTTGAGTAATTACCTTACCAAACTGGAACATTCCGTTTTCCGCACCGTTTGGTATACCTATGCCGCAAATTCTTTTTATAATTTGAAAATCCGGCTTGTAGGAAAATATCTTTTCTATATGTACGGGAAGATTTTTGTCATATACCAGGAACATAATCATAGCTGCTCCCAAAATTCTTGATATAAGAGTAGAAATTGCAGCACCCGCCGCACCCATACCAAGTGCATATATCAAAATTGCATTGATGAATAAATGTACTAAATTCATCATAAGAGATGCTCTCATAGACACTTTAGAATTGCCCATAGCACGGAAAATGGAAGCACCTGCATTATACAACCCAAGGAAGGGATAAGACAAAGCAGTATACAGAAAATAAATCTGCGCATTTGCCATAACATCACTTGTTACACTACCGAATACCAAAGCAAGAAGAGCCTTGCGGAAAACAAGCATAACTGTCATAACAACAACAGATACTGCAACCACTACCCACACAAGCTGCTTTGCGGCTTTGTTTGCATTATCCATTTTACCGGCACCCATAAACTGAGATATGACTACGGCGCCACCGGCAGCAAGAGCATTGAAAATATATACCATAAGCAAATTAACCGAGTCCACAAGAGAAACGCCCGACACCGCCGCCTCACCTGCATGAGCTACCATAACGGTATCAAGCATACCGATAGTTACAGTTAAAAACTGCTCTATTACAAGTGGTATTATGATTTTTTTAAGATCTTGATTAGAAAAGAGCATATATTATCCTCACATTTTGTAAATTTCCTATATATTATATCAATAAAAAGCCAATAACGTTAGTATATTTCATAAAAATAGTTGCACAAAAGATAGATTTATGATAAAATATATAAGGTGATATTATGGATTTACATATAAGTCGTTCCCCAAACGGTACAAAATCATATCCTATGCATAGGCACGAATCCTTTGAAATTACCTACTATCATTCTGCAACAGTAACACTGACTACACCTGAAAAAAACTATCCCATAACTCCGGGAAGTATGGTAATAATTCCACCGGATACATTACACAGTTCACATTCTGTTACAGAGCTTGACGGAATATACATACGGGGTAATTTCAGTCAGTTGTTTCATCTTAACGAACCTACTGTAATTAGAGACAGCAGATTCAAAGAAGGTAAGCAACTTGTAATGATGATATACAACAACCGCTTTGGAAACAAAGAATATTTGTCCTCACTTTGTGATGCATTTACTCACTTTCTTGCAACAAATATGAAATTTGAAGACGATATATCCAAGGTTGTTATGGATATATCATCAGAAATTACACGACGTGCTTATGACTGTAGCATCAGTCTTACAAATATACTTAAATCAAGTGGTTATGCAGAGGATTATATACGAGCACATTTTAAAAAAATTACAGGAAAAACACCTGTTGAATTTCTTACACACATCCGCATAGAACATGCACAATTCCTTGTGGAAACCTATGGCACCACTATGCCCCTTTCCCAAATTGCAGAAAAATGCGGTTATGTTGATTATGTGTATTTTTCAAGAAAATTTAAACAGATTGTTGGAATATCTCCAAGAAAATTTATAAACAAAATAAAATAAAAAAGCGGAAAGGATAACCGTTCCGCTTTTAAAATTCAATATTAAGCTTAAATTACTTAAGTTCGATTGTAGCGCCAACTTCTTCAAATTTAGCTTTCATTTCTTCAGCAGCAGCCTTTTCTACGCCTTCCTTAAGTGTTGAAGGAGCACCGTCAACAAGCTCTTTTGCTTCCTTAAGGCCAAGACCTGTAACTTCACGTACAACCTTGATAACCTTAATCTTTTCAGCACCAGCGTTAGCAAGTACAACTGTGAAGTCTGATTTTTCTTCAGCAGCAGCACCAGCGTCACCAGCAGCAGCAACCATAACAGGAGCAGCAGCGCTTACGCCGAATTCTTCTTCCATAGCTTTTACTAGTTCAGCAACTTCTAAAAGTTTAAGTTCTTTTATTGCATCTAAAATTTCATTAACTGTCATTTTAAAATACCTCCTAAAATAATTTTAATTAATAATTTTTAATAATGTAGGGCTGAAATTATTCAGCATCTGCAGCAGGAGCTTCTGTAGCAGGAGCTTCTTCAGCAGGAGCAGCAGCTTCTTCAGCGCCGCCGTTTTTCTGAGCAACTAAATCAGCGATTTCTACGCCGCCTTCAACGATTGTGTTAAGCAATCTAACAAGACCTGAAACAGGTGACTGCAAGCTGCCCATCATCTTAGCGATAAGAACTTCCTTAGATGGAGTAGAAGCTAACTGCTTAACCTCATCAAGAGAAATAACCTTACCTTCCATAAAACCTGATTTAAAAGATACGATTTCATGATCTTTTACGAAATCTGAGAATACTTTAGCCGGAGCTACCATATCCTCTGTATGATAAGCAAGAGCTGTAGGACCGTGAAGAACTTCATCAAGACCTTCAAGACCAACTTCCTTTGCAGCAAAACCAAGAATTGAGTTCTTGATTACGGCATATTTAACACCTGCAGCACGGAATTTTGTTCTAAGTTCTGTATCTTCTTCAACAGTAAGACCACGATAGTCAACGATGACACCTGCAGCAGCACCCTTTAGTTCTTCAACCAAATTAGCAACAGCAGCTTTCTTGCTTTCCAGAATTTTTGCACTTGGCATTTAAATGTCCTCCTTTCAAGTGTTTTTCAATAAAAAAGGTTCTTCGTCCATAGACACACGAAGAACCTGAAAATAATCAAATTGATTAGTTTATTCCTCGGCAGGACTTACTTTTACGCCTGAGTCTATGGAAACCTTTATTATAATATCATACAAATAAAAATTTGTCAAGATAAATTATTCACCGATTTTTGAAGCATTAATTTTAATGCCAGGGCCCATTGTTGATGTAACAACAACGCTCTTTAGGTACTGACCTTTTGCAGCAGCAGGCTTAGCCTTAATAACTGCATTCAAAAGAGTATTAAAGTTGTCAGACAACTTTTCAACACCAAAAGATGCTTTACCGATAGGGCAATGAATAATGTTTGTTTTGTCAAGACGGTATTCAATTTTACCTGACTTGATTTCGCTGATAGCCTTAGCAACATCCATTGTTACTGTACCGGCCTTAGGGTTAGGCATCAAACCTTTTGGACCCAATACTTTACCCAAACGACCTACAACACCCATCATATCAGGTGTAGCAACGATAACGTCGTAATCGAACCAGTTTTCGTTCTGGATTCTTGGAATAAGTTCTTCAGCACCTACGAAATCTGCACCTGCCTGCTCAGCTTCTGTAGCCTTATCGCCCTTAGCAAATACAAGAACACGTGCTGTTTTACCTGTACCGTGTGGAAGAACAACCGCACCTCTAACCTGCTGGTCAGCGTGACGAGAGTCAACACCCAAACGGATATGAGCCTCTACTGTTTCATCGAACTTAGCTTTAGCTGTCTTTGTAATCAAATCCATAGCTTCAGCTGTGTCGTAAAGGCGTGTTTTCTCAACAAGCTTAGCGCTTTCTTGATACTTTTTACCTCTTTTCATTTTTTTACCTCCTTGTGGTCAAACGGGAAATTCCCCTCCCACTTAATTAAATCACCGAAGTGTGTGGATTACTCTTCTACTGTAACACCCATACTGCGAGCAGTACCAGCGATCATAGACATAGCAGCTTCCAATGAAGCGGCATTAAGGTCAGGCATCTTCTGTTCAGCAATAGCCTGAAGATCAGCCTTTGAAAGCTGAGCAACCTTTGTCTTGTTAGGAACGCCTGAAGCCTTTTCGATCTTACAAGCTTTCTTTATAAGAACAGCTGCCGGTGGAGTCTTAGTAATAAAAGTAAATGATCTGTCTGCAAAAACTGTAATTACAACAGGAATGATAAGACCTGCATCTTTAGCTGTCTTTTCGTTGAACTGTTTGCAGAATTCCATAATGTTAACACCATGCTGACCTAGAGCAGGACCAACCGGTGGTGCAGGAGTAGCTTTACCCGCTGCGATTTGTAATTTAATGTAACCAGCTACCTTTTGAGCCATAGTTTACACCTCCTAACATACTTAATGTGGTACAAACGGGACCAATTCCCTCCCACTATAACATCGCATAAGCGAAATTATACAACCTCTACCTGATTGAACTCAAGTTCAACAGGAGTTTCTCTACCAAACATTGACACAACAACGCGAACCTTTTTCTTTTCCATGCTGATTTCATCAACAATGCCGACAAAATCGGAAAGTGGGCCAAACTTGATTTTAACACTATCGCCCTCTGCATAGTTCAGGATAATCTGCTGCTGTTCAATGCCCATATTTTCAACCTCTTCATCTGTAAGAGGTACAGGCTTTGAGCCGGGGCCAACAAAACCGGTAACACCACGTGTATTACGTACAATGTACCATGCTTCATCTGACATATTCATCTTTATAATAACATAGCCGGGAAACTTTTTACGTGTAACGACTCTTTTTTCGTCGTCCTTCATTTCCACAACTTCTTCCATAGGAATCTGAATATCAAGGATAGCATCTTCAATGCCGCGATTTTCTATGGTTTTTTCGATGTTAGCCTTAACCTTGTTCTCATAACCTGAATAGGTATGGACTACATACCATTTAGCCTTTGCCATGTGCCATCACTTCCTACTCGTATTATTATTGCTGTGTGTTTGTATCAGCCGGTACGTCGGTATTTGTTGTTTCTACAGTCTGAGTTTGCTCTGTATTCGGAGTTATCCATGTCCAACCCTTAGCGAAAGCAAAGTCAAGTAACCATATAAACGCACCGATAATCAATACACATATAATAACGATAAGTGTATTATTTCTAACCTGTTTAAAGCTTGGCCATGTAACTTTTTTTAGTTCACCCTTAACTTCTTTGAAAAAATTAAGGAATCTGCCTTTCTTCTTAGCCATTTTATCACTCCCTCTGATATTAGATAGAAATTATTTTGTTTCTTTATGAAGAGTGTGCTTTCTGCAGAATTTGCAGTATTTGTTCATTTCAAGACGATCGGGATCGTTCTTTTTATTCTTCATTGTATCATAGTTTCTCTGCTTGCATTCTGTGCATTCCAATGTGATTTTTACTCTCATATCATTAAACCTCCAAATTATATTTTAAAGCATAAATACGTAAAAACGTACATCAAAAAAAGACCTATTCACACGAGGTCTATATAAATATACCATATAAAAAAGAAATAGTCAAGAGTTTTTTGAAAAAAAATCTATTTATGGGAGTGCCGCATAATAATTTCATTTTACGACACTCCGTTATAATTACACCGTTCCTACTTTTTTTCCGTTTCTGGGATATTTGTCGGAAGTATTGCCGATTTTTTCAATAACCACAATGCTGTGGGTTATTTCCTCATCCGACAGGGTATGAAGCTGTATCTCCTTAACCTGACCTCCCAAAAGCTTTATAAGAGGTTTTGCTTCATCAAGCTCTGCTTCAATATCCTTGCCCTTCATAGCAAGCATATATCCCCCTTTTTTTACAAGAGGTAAACAGTATTCTGCCAATGTGGAAAGCCTTGCAACCGCACGGCTTACGGAAACGTCAAACTTTTCCCTGTACAGTTTATTTTTCCCCGCTTCCTCTGCACGGATGTGAATACATTCCGTATCAAGGTTAAGCTGAGATGAAACTTCCTTTAAAAAGTTAATTCTTTTGTTAAGGCTGTCCATAAGGGTAAGCTTAATGCTGTTGTTTTCAATTTTAATGGGCAGACCGGGGAAACCTGCACCTGTTCCTACATCTACAATTTTATCACCGTCTTTTATATAGCCACTTTTAAGGCAAGTAAGACAGTCTTCAAAATGTTTTATTTCAACCTCCTTTGGCTCAGTAATAGCCGTAAGGTTTATTTTTTCATTCCATTCCAAAAGTAAATCCATATATTTTTTAAATTCCGGTTTCAAAAAAATCACCTCCATGTCATTATAACACAGAGGTGGAAATATTACCATACTTATTTTATAAATTCAAGAGGATTTATATTTTTTTCTTCATAAATAACTTCAAAGTGCAAATGCGGTTTTTGCGTCATTTCAAATGAACCTGAATTTCCCACAGTACCAATCATCTGCCCTTCGTCTAAAAGGTCATTTTTTTCGACAACGGTTTTACCCAGATTTTTGTATACCGTCACAGTTCCGTCGCTGTGGCTTACTTTCACGGTAATGCCGTACATTTCATCCTCATATGCCTCCAAAACTGTTCCCGGCGCGGCTGTAACAACCTCGGCACCGTCCTCTGCACCTATGTCTACACCGTTATGAGTTCTCCAGTCCTGCATAGTTTCATCCCACAAAAGCTCATCAACAGAAAAACCTTTCTGTAATTCCCCTGCAACAGGTAATCTGTATGTCAGTACTTCTTCAGTCGGTTGCTCCTCAAAGGTTTCCTCTGCTTCTGCATAATCTTCAACAACCTTTTCAACCTCTGCTGTTTCAGTTATTACAGGTAATTCTACAGAGTATTCATCTTCTTCATTCGAAACCGTCTGTGCATTTCTGTTAAATGCCATTGAAATAAAAATAATTGCAACCGAAAACGCAAGAAGAACTATAAACAGTCTGTTGCCCAAAAGCCTTACTACGGAACTTCTTCTTTTTTCGCTCATAATATCAACCTCCTATGGCTATTATTTCCACAGAAAGCCGATTTATACTTTATTTTTTTATTTCAACTCCCGTATAATACCATTTTAATATGTCAGTATAGCTTTTTCCTTCCCTTGCCATAATGTTTGCTCCGTGCTGACTCATACCCACACCATGTCCGGAGCCGTGAACATTAAAGGTAACGGTGTCGTCAAGCATACTTATTTCAAAGCAGGCTGATTTTAATCCGAAAAGACCTCTCATTTGTGTTCCCTTAATTTGGGTATTTCCTATTACAATTGTATTTACGGAATTTCCCTCGGTGTAAGAAATATCTCCAAACCAGCTGTTACGGTCGTCACCAAGTGCGGCATCAGGATATTTTTCATTAATTTTTGCTTTGAATTCATCACAGGTTACAGTTACAACGGTATTGTACCCTTCCCTTTTATCTTCTCCGGGACTTTCCACACTTACAAGATAGGGCAGATCGTTGCTCCACACATCACCGCTGTTTTCAGTCCTGCATCCTCCGCTTGATGCGTGGAAGGATGCGGTAATAGGCTCATCCTCGTAAAGTATTATCTCTCCTTTTGTTTCCCTTACACAATTTACTATTTTGTCATAGTATGTCTTCATCCACTCATCACCGTGAATTTCCTGTAATTTTTCTTTACTGTAATATGCACAGCAGTGGGTGTAATCCGTACACACGGCAGCATCCTTGTGCTCGTCCGGTGCAAGTGATGGATTTTCCGTAAACTTTTTGTACTTATTATATATGTACGTTCTTGCCGCAACTGCCTGTGCCTTTATTGCTTCCTCGTGAAAGCTCGCAGGTACCTCTGCACTTACAACACACACAAGATAATCCTCCATATTTACTTCACGGGTTTTCCCTTCCTCGGTAAAATATACATTTATTGTTTCGGGAAGATTTTGTGTAAATATGTCTTTCCTGATATTTCCCTTGTAGGAAAACAGTACCGAAACTATAACCGTTACCGCAATAAATCCTAAATATGTCAAAACAAGCTTTTTCATATTATCACTCCTATTTAAATATATAGGACAAGTTTGTGATTTAGAATAAAATGTAATATATTTTTATTGTAATTTTATTTATTGTATGATATAATGAAACAAAGCTAATAAAAAGGATGTGTTGAAAATGATTAAAAAAATCATAAGTGTTATGTTAGTAGCAATTATGCTTGTTTCCGCACTTTGCATAGGTGTTAACGCGGCGTACGGAAAAGCCGGAAATTATTACTATACAGACATTAAATCATATGTAAGAGGTCAGCTTATAGATTCTTATAACGTTGGCGGCAAAACAGTTATTCTTGTTGAAGCTTTAAGAACATACGGCTTTAACGTTGTGTGGGACGGTAATGCAAGAACGCTTACAATTACCGATAACAAGGGCACAGCTACATCAAGTGCAACATCAGCGGCAAGCGGTCCTATAGGTGCAGTAGCAGGAAGCTACTACCACACAGACATTGTTACATATTTCAACGGCGTTGCAATTGAAAGCTACAACCTTGGCGGTCAGACAGTTATACCTGCAACAAAGCTAAGAGATTTTGGCTACGATGTTATATGGGACGGCGACAACCGCAGAGTACTTATTGATACAAATGCTTCAGCTGTTATAGCAGGCAGTTCAAAAATTGATAATGTAACAGTTAAGGAAAATCAGACATTCCACGGTGCTGCTAACCTTATTACAAATTCCGCAACATTTAACGGCGTCGCTCCCGTAACTTCAAACGACTGCTACATTGAAACATCATTGGATAAGAAAAGCTATGTTCCGTTCTGTGCATTTGCAGATTCCTTAGGTATTTCTTACAGCTGGAACAGTGCAACATCTACTATTTCAGTAAGCGTTCCTGAGGACAAGGTTATTAAACCTGCAAATTCTAAAATGAAGCCAAGCCGCAAAACATACGGAACAATTCAGTATGAACTTAAGGATATTGTACTTAACATCAAAAACGGTGACGAAACATTTACAGATTTAGATGCAATACTTTACGGCTCAGATGTTTTTGTTGAAGCTAATGACCTTGCAGACGCGCTTAACTTCTTCTGCACAAATCAGGTAGACTTCTACACACAGACAATGATGTATATGATTTATTCAGGTATGGTTAATCCTTATCAATAATATTAAAAAAACACATTTATGTTCTTTACATAAATGTGTTTTTTTATTCCATATAATCCCTGCATATAAGGTCATTCCATTCTACTTTACCGTGTTCCAGGGAATCAAGCATGACCTTTGCGGTGGAAACATTTGTTGCAAGAGGCACACAGTGTACATCTGCAAGTCGAAGCAGTGCCGAAACATCCGGCTCGTGAGGCTGTGCAGTTAAAGGGTCACGGAAGAATATTACAAGATTCATTTCTCCCGATGCAATTTTAGCGCCAATCTGCTGATCACCACCTAAAGGACCGGATAAAAACCTGTAAACTTCAAGACCGGTTAAATCCTTAATCAATTTACCTGTTGTTCCTGTTGCAAAAAGTGAATGCCTTCCCAGAATTTCCTTATTGTCATTACAGAATTTAATCATAACGTCTTTTTTCTTATCATGTGCTATAAGTGCTATGTTCATTATATCATCCTCCTTTCATTTGATTTCAACATTATTATACATCACTTTTGTAAAAAGTAAAAGCAGATTTATGTTAAATCTGCTTTAAAAACTTTTTAAATCTTTCGGGAATATCTGTTTCAAATTCCATATATTCCTTTGTTATGGGATGTATAAAGCCTACTATTTTAGCGTGCAGAAGCTGACCGCTTAAATTATATTTTTCCTTTTTAACACCATAGGTTTTGTCACCCATTACGGGGTGGCCAAGGCTTGCCATATGTACACGAATCTGATGTGTACGGCCTGTTTCAAGCTTACATTCCACCAATGTATATTCCATAAACCTTTGCAATACCTTATAATGAGTAACTGCGTTCTTTGAATTTTTTTCTGTAATACACATTTTTTTACGGTCGGTAGGATGTCTGCCTATAGGTGCATCAACTGTACCCTCGTCATTTTTAAAATTACCGTGAACTATGGCTATATATTTTCTGGTTAAGGAATGCTCCTTTATTTGCTCGGACAGTCCGATGTGTGTTGCATCATCCTTGGCTACAAGTAAAAGCCCGCTTGTATCTTTATCAATTCTATGCACAATTCCCGGACGTATAACGCCGTTTATGCCCGAAAGTGATTCTCCGCAATGGTGCATAAGTGCGTTTACCAGCGTACCTTCAAAGTTGCCTGCTGCAGGGTGTACCACCATATTTTGCGGCTTATTTACAACAAGCATATGTTCATCCTCATATACTATATCAAGTTCTATATCCTCTGCCTTTACATCAAGCTGTTTTGCCTCCGGCAGGTTTATTTCTATGTTTTGCCCTATTTTCAGCTTATGGTTTGCTTTTACTTTTTTTCCGTCTACAGTAACATTTCCGTCATCGATAAGCTTTTGAATATGAGAACGTGTAACCCCATCCATATGTGATGCAATAAACTTGTCTATTCTTATATTTTCATCGGCAAGATAATTAATCTTTTCCAATTTCATCTTCCTTTTTGTCAAAAAATAAAATACAAATGCAAAGAAGCACAGCGCCTACAACCACAAAGCAATCTGCAACATTAAATGTAGGGTAATCTATAAAACGCAGGTCTATAAAATCTATAACAAAGCCGTGCATAATTCTGTCAACCAAATTTCCTATTGCTCCGCCAATAATCATACCATAGCTTATTTTTTCAAGATTTTTTTTCGGCTTTGTTTTATATATGACAAAACCTATAACCGCAAGAATAACAAGGCAAAGCGCAATAAGCAAACCCTTGCTGTCGGAAAGCATACCAAATGCCATACCGTCATTGCCAAGATAGGTAAAATGTAAAACATCCTTTATAACCGGCACAGATTCGGCAACGGAATCAATACCCAATGATTCTATGTTAAAAACATTATTCACCATTACAATTTTGCTTATTCTGTCAAGCAAAAAGGAAACCATAGCCGCAATTGCAATAGTAATCATTAAAACAACCCCTTTTACAAACAAACGGCAAAGGAAGCAAGCTTCCTATGCCGTAAATTTTAATTATTCGCAATCTCCGCCACAGCAGGAGCAGTCTCCGTCACAGCTTAAATCAAGTTCAATTTCCTGATTGCAGTAAGGACAGTTAAGTTCTGCTTCATCTTCCAAATCCTCATAGGAAATGAAAAATTCTTCATTACAAGTAGGGCATTTTACTGTAAATTCTTCATCTTCGTCGCATTCTTCCATGAAGTAGTCGTCTTCATCGTCGTAATCATCTTCGCCGTAAACAGCATCTTCAAGTTCAAAAACCTTATCGTAAAGTTCATCCTGAGCATCTTCCTGAGCTTCCAATTCATCAGAAATACTGCCAAGTACGTTAATTATTTCGGTAAGCAACTTCCCCTCAGCTGTTTCGCCGTTAATTTTAAGACCTTCAGCAAGACCCTGCAAGTATGCAACCTTTTCAGAAATTAGTGACATAAATTTCCCTCCTTAATTTATGAGTATATTATTACCTAAAGGAAATAAATTAAACTCTTTCCATGTATTCGCCTGTACGTGTGTCAATTCTGATAACGTCACCTTCGTTAATGAAGATAGGAACCTGAATAACCGCACCTGTTTCCAATGTACAAGCCTTAGTAACGTTTGTAGCTGTATCGCCCTTAACGCCGGGTTCTGTTTCAGTAACTGCAAGTTCAACAAATGTAGGTGGTTCTACATCAAATACGTTACCCTTATAAGAGATAAGACGTACTGTATCGTTTTCCTTAACAAATTTAAGAGCATCACCAAGCTGTGATGAATTAAGAGGAATCATATCGAATGTTTCAGGATCCATAAAATAGTATAGATCTCCGTCTGAATAAGAATACTGCATATCCTTACGTTCAATATGAGCCTTTGGCATTTTATCTGTTGGTCTGAAAGTTGTTTCAACGTTAGAACCGTTAATAACGTCTTTAAGCTTTGTTCTTACAAAAGCTGCTCCCTTACCCGGTTTAACATGCTGAAATTCAACTACCTGGTATACTTTACCGTCCATTTCGAAAGTAACACCGTTTCTGAAATCACCTGCTGTAATCATTTATTTATACCTCCAAATTATTATCAAAATTTATCTATCTTATATTTTACAATATTTTCCCATAAAATTCAAGTCTTTTTTACAATATAATAAAATCTTTTGAAGAATGTGTGAAATTTTCACAACCGTCCTTGGTAACCAACACCAGATCTTCTATGCGTACTCCGCAAAAACCTTCAACATAAATGCCCGGTTCAACGGTTACAATGTTACCTACCTTTAATATATCCTCCGACCTTGGTGACAGGTTTGGCTGTTCATGTATTTCAAGCCCCACACCGTGACCGAGAGCGTGAGTAAATGTTTCTCCGTAGCCTGCGTCGGTAATTATATCCCTTGCAGCCTTGTCCACATCCTTATTTGCAACACCCGATTTTATTCTATCCATTGCCGAAAGCTGAGCTTTTAAAACCGTATCATAAATATTTTTGGTTTTATCGTCTGCACAGCCTACTGCAACGGTACGTGTCATATCACTACAGTAGCCGTTATACACACAACCGTAGTCTAAAAGCACAACCTTGCCCTCTTCAACCTTTTTGTCCGTAAGATTTGCATGTGGCAGTGCACTGCGTTCACCTACAGCAACAATTGTATCAAAGGAAAGTGCAGACGCACCTTGTTTTTTCATAAAATACTCAAGTTCAAGTGCAATTTCCCTTTCGGTAATTCCCGGCTTTATAAAGGGTAAAATATGCTCGAATGCCATATCGCCTATTTGTTCTGCACGGCGGATAATTTTACACTCTTCCTCACTTTTTACTTTACGGTATTCGCTAAGCCGGTCTGAAACTCCTATTGTTGTAACCGCAGGCATTGCACGGCTCATCATTTTAAAGGAATTATAGGAAATGGTTTTATCCTCAAAACCTATTTTATCAAAGCCCATATCCGCAATAATTTTATATGGAGATACGCTGTATTGTATAACCTCAAAATCTGCCGTTTGTTCTTTTGCCTGTATGGTATAACGTCCGTCAACAATAATGTACTTCCTTTCAGGAGTAAACACCAACAGCCCCTCTCCGCCTGTAAAACCGCTGAAGTAATATAAGTTCTCGGGACTTGTAACAATTATTGCTTCAAGATTTTTTTGCCTTAAAATGTCTTTTATCATAAACTAAGCTCCAATGCTCTTACAGCCACAAGATAGCTGTTGCTTCCAAAACCGCATATCTGCCCCTTGCAAACCGGTGCAATAACAGAGGTGTGGCGAAATTCTTCACGGGAATGTATATTGGTAAGATGCACTTCAATAACAGCCATTTCCGCAATTGGAATAGCATCGCGGATTGCGTAACTATAATGAGTAAAAGCACCTGCATTCATAATAATACCGTCAAAATTACCTCTTGCAGAATGAATTTTATTTATAATTTCACCCTCGATATTTGACTGATAAAATTCAACATTAATATTATTGGCATCACAGTAGCTTTTTATTTTTTCATTAATGTCTGCCAAAGTTTCGTTACCATACTTTTCAGGCTCCCTTATACCCAACATATTAAGATTTGGCCCGTTTATAATAAGTATTTTCATTTCAAACACTCCTCGTATAATTTTTTCATTGTCAAGGCATCCTGACTTTGTGTACCTGCAGATTCACAAATAATTACAGGCGACATTTTACGCTTTGCAAGCACTTTTGCAAGTGGGCTAAAATCAGGACCGTATTCTGTGTTTTCAAAAGTAAGATGCTTTTTTTCACCTGCTTTTGTAAATTCAATTTTGCTGAAATGTGCGTGGAAGCTGTTTGTTCTTTCCCTGCCGATTTTCTTTTCCATATATTTTATAATATGTTCAAAATCCTCTTCCGTTTTCAAAGCCCCCTGCATACGCGAATTAAGATGTCCGAAATCCACCGTAGGCAAAAGCCTTTCATCCATACAACACAGCTCCATAACCTCCTCAATTGTGCCCATCTGGTTTATTTTACCCATTGTTTCCATACAAAGAGTTACATCTGAAAGTCCTGCCCCGTCAAGCTCTGCCAATGCACGCTGTATTGTTGACTTGGATATTTCCATTGCATATCTTCTTGTAATATCCTTTGCGGCACCCATGTGTACAACTAATCTTTTTGCACCCATATGATGTGCGGCATTTGCCGCCTGCAAAATATATCTTACTGTATTGTCAATTTTTTCAGGCTCTACACTTGAGATATTTGTAAAATAAGGTGCATGTACACTAAGCGCAATATTATGCTCACGTGCCTTTTCACCTAAAATCTGTGCTGCCTCATCTGATATTTTAACACCTCTGCCGCATTGGTACTCGTAGGCATCAAGGCCAATACCTTCAAGCCATTTCGGCATTTCCAAAGAGGACTTTCCGCCCTCGTCATAAAAAATTTCAGGATTGCCGGCTGTTCCGAATTTAACCATCGCCATTCCTCCTTTCAATAAAAATATTTTAACATAATCATTTATCTTTGTAAAGTTTTATATTGATGTGACCTCTATTTTATGATATAATCTAATAAATTTTATAAAGGAAAGTTTTTATGAAAAGATTTTTTAAAAATGAATTATCGGGCTGGAAGCTTTGGGAAATACTGTGGCTTTTATTTACCTGCTCTGTAATAACGGCACTTTCGATTTACTGGAATGATTCCATCATTGGAATAATATCTGCCGTAACGGGTATTGCATACGTTATTTTTGCAGGAAAAGGCAAGCTTAGTGCATACTTTTTTGGGCTTATAAACTGCGCGCTTTACACAATAATATCCTTTAATGCAAAGCTATACGGTGAAACAATGCTTAATGCAATATATTACATTCCAATGCAATTTGTAGGTTTTTTTGTGTGGAGTAAAAACATAAGTGACGAAACCCACGAGGTTTTAAAAAAGCATATGAAAACCGGCGGAAGAATTTTGGTTGTTGCATCAATTGCAGTTGCCACCTATCTTTACGGATTTCTGCTTTTTAGTATTGGTGATACAATGCCATTTATAGACGCTTTTACAACTGTTGCATCTGTTGTTGCGATGATTGTATCTGTAGGAATGTACAGCGAACAATGGTGGATATGGCTTGGCGTAAATACATTAAGTGTATATATGTGGTGGTGTGACTTTTCGTCAGGAAGTGACAACATTGCAACACTTTTAATGTGGTTAGTATATCTTATAAGCGGAATAATGATGCTTGTAAAATGGGAAAAGGAAATAAGTAAAAAAGCGTCTGTTTGATAATTACTATCCTTTTTGTATATTAACAAATAAAATTATAATGCCCCCTGCGGATAGCGGAAATAAAAAAGGACAATAACTAATATAAGTTACTGTCCTTTGGAATACACTCCATAAGCAGACGCTTTTTTACATCAACGGAGCAAACAGACGTATTACCATACCGAAAAGTCTTCCGAAAATATTTAATTTTTTATACTCTTCCAAAGTAATTTCCGTACTCTTTGTCATTGTATCCGTACAGTCTTTTTCAATTTCTGAAATTGCAGGAACACCGTGCATAAGCAACGCGCATTCGTAGTTAAGGTACCAGCTTCTGTAATCATAATTTATTGTACCTACCACAGCAGTATCTCCGTCACTTACAGTAACCTTTGCATGAACAAAGCCGTGTTTGTATTCATATATTTTTACACCGGCATCTATAAGCTTTTTGTAGTACGAACGTGCAAGCCAAAGTGCATAAGCTTTGTCCGGTATGTGAGGCATAATTATACGTACATCAACTCCCCGTTTTACTGCATATTTCAGTGCTTCCTGCATTTCATGGCTTATTACAAGGTACGGTGTCATAATATGCACATATTCTGAAGCTCTGTCTATTATATCAAGATAAACTCTTTCTCCTACATTTTCATCATCTATTGGGCTGTCGCAGTAGGGTATAACATATCCTTTTGCTTTTACAGGTTTTCTTTCAATATAGTTTTCATAGCATTCAGTGTCATTTTCCGATAAATTCCACATCTGTAAAAACATAACCGTAAAGCTTACTGCACCATCGCCTTTAATCATAACTGCGGTATCCTTCCAATGCCCGAAACGCTCTGTAACATTTATATATTCATCAGCAATGTTTATTCCGCCCGTAAATGCTGTATGACCGTCTATAACCAAAATTTTTCTGTGATCACGGTTGTTCTGATAGGTTTCAAGTATTGGCGTTACTCTTTTGAATATTTTACACTTGATACCTTCTTTTTCAATCTCCTTTATATAATCGGTGGGAAACACTTTAATACTTCCCATAGCATCATACATAAAGCGCACTTCTACGCCCTGAGATACTTTTCTTTTGAGAATCCCAAAAATTTCCATCCACATTGAAGAGTTTACATCCACAATGTAATACTCCATAAATATGAACTTTTTTGCATTTTCAAGCTCATACTTCATTTTTTCAAACTTATCTTCTCCCAAAGGGAAATACTCAACAGATGTATTTTTGTAGGCAGGACAATCTGCACAGCTATTAAGATATTGAGAAATCCCGGATATTTTGGTGTTTTTAAGTTCTCTTAAAACATCATCGCTTTGAACGAGATATTTTTTTGTCTGTTTTGAAATAACCTTTGTTTTTTTGTTAATTTTATTTGTAACAACATTTATATGCGTGTAAATATATAAAAGCCAACCGAATATCGGCAAAACTGTTATAAGAACAATCCACGCATATTTAAAGGCGGGCTCACTTGGTCTGTTAATTTCGTAAACAAGCAAAACAGCAGAAATAAGTGATGTTATGCCAAGTATATATTCACGGTATTCGTTAAGCTGAAATATCAACGAGGCAATTACACCAAGCTGTGCCAAAAGAATAATCAAAAAAGATATAATTCCCGAATGTAAAAATTTTCTCATAAAAATCACCTTGGAATAATTATACATTATCCATTTATTAAAATCAATTTTATAAGGATATTGTTTACATTTTTTTAATTTTTACATAAAAAAGACGGCGTACAACTGTACACCGTCTTTAAATTTATTTATCTATTTTATCCTTGGCATCGGAAATGTTTATTCCAAATATAGTCTGCAAAAGATTATCGGCTTTTTCCTCACCAAGTTCTGTAAGAAGAACTGAATAGAAGTTGCTCTGATCATCTTTAGACATACCGTCATACAAGTCGTTTGCATCAGAAATTTCCTTGCCATAATTTTCAAGAATATAGTCACCGTCATAAATCGGAATGCCGGAATCCGCATCAGCAAGAACATATCCCATTACATCGTAAACCAACTGAAGAATCTCATTTGCTGCATCCAATTCGAATTCACCAATAAGCGGAGATACCAAATCTTTCAAATCGCCAATTTCGGCATAAACCTCCTGCTGCTTTGCAGGATCTTCTTCTATCCATTTGGCATAGATTACAGTATCCTTTGTTATCTTTGTTTCAAAATTGAATTTTGATATAAACTCGGCATTTCTGTACCAACCCATAAAATAATATCCTGACATTTCGGGTCTTGCAGGTTCTTCTAAAGTAGCCCCGTTATCAACAATAACTGCTTCCATAGATTCTCCGCCATTCATTTCAAAGGAAACCACATATGTTTTTATCCATTTAGCATAAATTGTCATATTCTTTGTAATGGCAGTTCCAAAATCAAAAGCCGTTGTAAGTCCGCTGTTTGAATACCAGCCTGCAAATCTGTAACCTTCCTTTTCAGGTGCTGAAGGTTCTGAAACAGTATCACCTTTTTCTACACTTACTTTATCTATGGTTGAACCGCCATTTGTGTTAAATGTCACTGTATATTCAGTAGGTGTAGTTGTTCCGCCACCTGATGAACTGCCACCACCTGATGAGCCGCCACCACCTGATGAGCCGCCGCCACCTGATGAGCCGCCGCCACTCATACCATTTCTGTTCCATTTAGCATATAAAGTAGTGTTTGCAGTTATCTTTGTATTAAAATCAAATGTCTTTGTCAAACCGCTGTCTGAATACCAGCCCGCGAATGTATAGCCTGTCTTTGTTGGATTAGCAGGTTTTGCAACTGTCTTGCCGGATTCAACCTTTACAGCCGCTATACTGTTTCCACCATTTGTGTTAAATGTTACTGTGTACTGTGTACCTGTTGTGTTTTCGGCAGGCTTTTGTTCTTCAGTAACAAATCTTGACATAACAACAACAAGCTCTGCTCTTGTAATATTTTCTGTTGCGCGGAATTTTCCACCTTCTTCTAAAGGCATCAATTTGTTTGCAACAACCTTATTTACATACGGTACTGCCCACTGCGAAACAGCATCCGTAATGGTTTCGGTCATAGAAATATCAAAAAGGTCGGTTACACGTGTAATAATTGTACATGTCTGCTCTCTTGTAAGGTAATCGTTACCCTTGAATGTACCGTCTGCATGACCTGTAATATAGCCTGCTTTTTTTGCAATTGCAACATAGCTGTAATACCAGTCTTCCTTTTTTACATCTGAAAATGCAAGTTCTTCAGCTTCAGTATACTTAAATACAAGGTTAACTATTTTACAAAGCTCTGCTCTTGTAAGTGGATTGTTGGGACGGAATGTACCGTCTTCATAACCATTTAAAATGCCTGAATCAACAAGCTTATATATAGCCTTGCCTGTTGCTGTATTTGCATCTACATCACTGAAAGTCACTTTTGGTGTTTCCTGTTTAACAGCAGATGATGACTGAGTAGGAAGTGTTTCCGTAGGCAAATTTTCAGGCACTCTTATGTCGTTGGCAAATACTGCTGTGCTTGAAAGTACAACTGCCAAAATTATAAGTAGTGAAAGTACTTTTTTCATATTTTTACCATCCTTTGCTATTTGCTAAAATTGGAACATCACAGGGATGTTCCAATTTGATATTAATACAATGTGTTTTTAAGTTCTCTGATGAATCTTACCATGTAGTCGTTTACTTCAAACTCGTAAGTGTTATCATCTATCTTAGTATAATATTCACCGTCAAGTTTGCCGTCAAGCTTATCTTCAATCTTGTCTTCCACTTTATTTTCAAGATCTTCAATAGCCTCACGATTTAGAACCTTATCAAAATATTCATCTGTTTTAAGGTTAAGTGTTCTTACAAATATTTCATATACTTTATCGCGAACCTTATCATAGTCAACGTCTGTGTAATCCTTATTGAAGAAATCACTTCCCTTGTACTTATCAATTAGTCCCTTAACAAGTTCAGGATATTTTTCCACAATTGCTTTTTCAGCTGCAGAAATTTTATCATCAACCTTTTCGTTAACCTTTGGAATTTCGCCTTCCATTACATAAAGGTCAATCTTATCAGCAATTATGTTTACATATTTCAGTATAAGCTTCTCATAATTTTCTGTAACTTCTATATATTTTTCTTCACTGATGTTGTTGTAATACCAAAGTATTGCATCATCACCAAGAACATAAATCTTGTACATCAAATCATAATAGTAATCAAGATCATAAATCTTGTAACCTGTTGTATCACTTGGTTTAGGGTTAGCTGAACCCTGTACCCATACTTCAGGATCAAGAAGCTTCATAAGCTCCTGAAGATAAATATTTTCTGCATAGTAGAAATTATCGCCTATCTTATCATCTACCGGACCTTCAATAATCTTTACATAGCTTTCGTAAAGCGGAACATATATATCTGAAATAATGTTAACAACCGGTGTAATACCGCTGTCAATATATCCTGTTCCACCGGCAACTGCTGTTTCAATTGCATCATCAATCTGAGCAATCAGATTATTCATTGCATAGTCATAAAGTTCGATAAGCTTTTCTTCCGGATAAATTTCAAATACCTTTTCAAGCTTTTCAGGAATCTTCGAACCGAATAATGTTTCGTAGTTGTAGTCTTCCAGAAGAACACTCTTCAAGCCTTCTGCAACGAATACTGTATCTGCATGAACTTCAAACTGTTCATCATTAATTAACTGATATACAAGTTTGTCAAGTTCATCTTTGTAAACATCATTGATAATTTCATCAACCAATGCGTCACGTTCATCAGGATGCTTGCCAAGGTAGTCAATTGCATAATCTGCAATGTGTCCTATTTCGTCTTCATCCTTAGCTTCAAGCAAATATGCTATTGCTTCTTCAATAATCATATCACGTGTAGCACTTGTAGAACCGGTATTTGAAAGCTCTGCAATTACCATATCGATAATGAATTCCTTCGGTGTAGCAGGTAATGTGTAATTTTCAAAACCTGTTACCTCTTTAACCAATGTAATCAAATAAGATTCATCATCAAGCTTTTCTTTAACCTTATTCATAATAAAGCCGTCTTTATCCTGAGGAGCCTTAGCCAATTCTTCAGCTGTACATCCGGTGATTGCAATTATCATATCATCGCCGTTAGTACCATTTATTTCATTGATAACAGCATCTTTTATAGTCTGCTTATAAGCAGGTGTCTTAGCAAGTTCGATTACCTTATCATACATTGGTGAGCTTGGTTCTTCAAGCTTATCTACCATAGTATCAACCATAGTATCTCTGTAATCAACCTTTGCTTCTGCAAATACTGTATTGAAGAATACATCGTTTGTTTCAAGCTTGGAAACAACTGAATCAATAATAAATGACTTATAGCCTGCATTTTCTGCATCTGTAATTGCAGTTTCAAAGCTTGGCTTGTTGTTAGTGATTTCATCCTTTAATGTATCAATAGCAGCTGCTCTGTCAGGTACGATTGAAGGAGCATAACCTGTCAAAACTTCAAACAAAGCATCATTTGTAGCAAGTTCTGCACTTACTGCATCTGCAACCATTGCTCTGTAGTTAAAATCGTCTGCCACGATAGCAATAACTTCATTGTACAAAGTATCTTCTGCTGTTAACAGTGATTCAATTGTGCTTATAATAGTAGCCTTTTCGTTATCAACAGCGTATGTCAACACTTCTTCATACAAGCCGTTGGTGCTGTCAGACAACATACCGTCTACGGTATTGACAATTAAATCTTTCTGACTGTCTTTGATGTCATCAATAGTTGAATCAAAATTATCTGTCAATTCTTTTTCAGCCATTGCAACGATCAAGTCTTTTGTAGTTGTTGTATAGGTATAATCAACACCGATTACTTCTTCAACCAACTGTTCAAACAACTCATCATTTCCGGTTAGCTGTAGAATTACAAAATCAATAACAAATGTCTTTGTATCACTTGGCAATGATGCAAGATCATAACCCGTTACTTCCTTAAATGTATCCGGATCACTAAGTACATCATCGCACAAATCCCTGATAATATCAAGTGTTTCTGTGCTGATTTCATCCTCTTCAAAGATATGATTAATTGTTTCTTCCATCAAATCATGAACTTTTTTCTTTTCATCAGGATTATCAGAATTTGCAACAGCTATAATGTATTCTACAAATGCGTCGTGAAGAAGTTCATTATCACCGCTTGCAAACATTTCCTTCGCATTATCTACAATGAATTTTTCAACATTTTCTTCACCAAGAATAGTTGCAAACTTAACCATGTAGCTAAGCATCATAATGTTGTCGTCTTCATCAAGAACCTTCTGTACTTTACCATTTTCTCTTACCTTATCCCAGTAACCGGATACCTTCAGAGCTTCTAAAGGTCCTCTCTTGTAAAGAATATCTTTAACTGTGTCTATAAATCTTGTATCGGATTCATAGAATGCGTAGAAATTAAACTGTTCACCACTTGCAAGTGTAACAATTGTGTTGAATTTACTGATTTTCAGGTAAACATCCATATCGGAGTTAACTACTGTTTCGGTTGTAAATTCTTCCCACTTATCTGATTCAGGGTTGTACCACCAACCGTAATTTACAGTGTGCTGATACGGTTCTGCATAAACGTCTGAAACTGTGGAATCCTTAACATAACCGTCATCATAAGTTTTCATATAGTCTGGGAACTGTGCTTCCGGCACTGTTGTTCCATTTTCAACATCAGTTGTTCCTACAACATTTGTTCTGTAATAGAATGTTACTGTGTTGTATTCAACACCTGCAGGTTTAATGTCATAGTAAACCTTAAATTCTGTTGTCTGACCTTCTACAATATCCATAGTGTACACGTTATTTGCATTCAGCACATAACCGTCATACTTATTTGAATTTACCGAAATTGTATAGCTTCCTACTTCTGCTCTACCATTTTCGTCATCGCCGGTAACGTAATCATATTCACCTGCATCGTTCTGTTTATAATACTTAATTACATAAGAACCATATTTTGTAACAGGGGTATCAACTTCCCAGATTGCCTTTGCCGTTACGTTAGCTGTAATACCTGTTACAGTTGCACCCGGTAGATATTCTCTGCCGTTTACATTCCATCCTATAAGTACAAATCCATCTTTAGCTGTATCCCCAACAGCAGGTAATACAAGTTCATCACCGTATGTTATTGTTTCAGATGCAATTGAAGTACCGCCGTCTACATCGTATGTAACTGTATATGTTTCAGCTTCCCATACGGCTTTAACTGTTGTATCAGCTGTAATTCCTGATACTGTTGCACCAAGACTGTAGGCTGTGCCGTTTATAGTCCAGCCCTTAAGTACGTGACCTGTCTTTGTTGTTGAACCAACGTTTGGCAAAGTAAAGTCAATGCCGTAGTATGCCTTATCGTCATCTATTGCCGAACCGCCGTCTACATCATAAGTGATTGTGTATTCATTAAGTTTCCATACAGCCAATACCTCTGTATCTGCAGTAATGTCGGAAACTGATGCACCGGGATTATGCTGTGTGCCTTTTACCATCCAGCCTACAAGTGTATAACCTGTCTTTGTTGTTGAACCAACAGCAGGAAGAGTTAAATCGTCACCGTATTTTACTGTTGTAGGTGCAATTGCACTACCTCCGTCTGTATTAAATGTTACATTGTATGTTTCTGCTTCCCATACAGCCTTAACCGTTGTATCTTCAACAATTCCGCTTACTGTTGTTCCCGGTCTGTACTGTGTGCCGTTTACATTCCAACCTATAAGCTTATAACCTGTCTTTGTTGTATCATTGGCACCGGGCAATGTGAAACCGTAACCGAAAGTAGCTGTGTCATCAGCAATCAGAGTACCACCATCTACATCGTATGTAACTGTGTATGTTTCACGTGTCCAGATTGCCTTTGCAGTCGTATCAGTCATAATGCCCGATACTGTTGCACCTAAGTCATACTGTATGCCGTTAACTTCCCAGGCTGTCAGTACCCAACCTGTCTTTGTTGTTGAACCCAAAGCAGGTAATGTAAAGTCGATGCCATAGTATGCTGTACCATCAGACATTGCTGTACCGCCATCTACATTATATGCAACCTCGTATTTTTCTCTGTCATAGCGTACTTCAAATGTCGTCATACCATTTTCGGTAATGTCCTTTGTAATTGAAGCATAACCGCTGCTAATGTCAAAGCCTGTATATTTATCTGCATCTGCTGTATATGTAAAGCTACCAACAACAACATTGTTAACTGTTATATCATCACCTGATATATGCTGATATGTTGTAAGGTCTGTGTTCTGCTGATAGAACTTAACTGTATAAGAACCGTATTTTGTAGATGGTGTTACTGCTTCCCACACAGCCTTTACTGTTGTATCTGCATCAATACCTGTTACTGTTGCACCAGGTACATATTCTGTACCGTTTACATTCCAGCCTTTCAGGTAGAAACCTGTCTTTGTTGTAGAGTTATTACCAGGCAATACAAAACCTTCTCCGTATTTTGCTGTTCCGTTTGGTATTGCAGAACCGCCGTCTACATCATATGTAATGGTGTATTTTTCAAGCTCCCATACAGCCTTGATTGTTGTATCGGCTGAGATTCCGGAAACTGTTGCACCCGGCGCATATTTTGTACCGTTTACATTCCAGCCTGTAAGTACATAACCAGTCTTTGTTGTTTCTCCAACTGCAGGAAGTGTCAAATCATCACCATATTTTACAGTTGTAGGACGGATTATACTACCACCGTCTGTATTATAAGTAATTGTATATGTTTCAGCTGTCCATACAGCCTTAACTGTTGTATCTGCCGCAATTCCTGATACTGTTTCACCAGGATCATATTTTGTACCGTTTACCATCCAGCCATCCAACACATAACCTGTCTTTGTTGTGGTACCAATACCAGGCAATGTAAAGTCCTGACCATATGTTGCAGAACCCTTATTAATCGGAGAACCTCCGTCTACATCGTATGTGATTTCATATGTTTCAGCTGTCCATACTGCCTTAACTGTTGTATCTGATGAAATTCCCGAAACTTTTTCACCCGGTGCATATTCTGTACCGTTTACTATCCAGCCTTTGAGCACATAACCTGTCTTTGTTGTTGATCCAACTGTAGGTAATGTGAATTCCTGTCCATAAGTTGCTGTGCCGTTTGGTATATCGGAACCGCCGTTTTCATCGAAAGTTACTATATATGTATTAGCTTTCCATACTACTTTTGCAGTTATATCTGCTGTAATTCCTGATACTTTAGCACCCGGTGCATATTCTGTACCGTTTACCATCCAACCGACAAGTGTGTAACCTGTCTTTGTTGTAGTACCAACAGCAGGTAGAGTAAAGTTTACTCCGTAATATGCTTTTCCTGCATTTATTGAAGTACCTCCATCTACGTCGTATGAAACTGTGTATGTTTCTCTGTCATAACGTACTTCAAATACTGTATTACCGTTTTCGGTAATATCTTTTGTAATTGAAATATAGTTGATGTTAAGGTCAAAGCCTGCATATTTGTTAGCATCTGCTGTATATGTGAAGCTGCCAACAACTACATTGTTAACTGTTATATCATCGCCTGACATATACTGATATGTTGTAAGGTCTGTGTTCTGCTGATAGAACTTAACTGTGTATGAACCATACTTTGTTTCAGGGGTTACTGCTTCCCACACAGCCTTTACTGTTGTATCTGCTGTAATTCCCGATACTGTTGCACCCGGTGCATATTCTGTACCGCCTACTAACCAACCTTTCAGGTAATAACCTGTCTTAGATGTAGCATTATTACCGGGCAAAACAAAGTTTTCGCCATAAGTTGCTGTTCCGTTTGGTATCACAGAACCACCGTCTACATCATAGGTAACATCATATGTTTCTGCTTTCCATACAGCCTTAACCGTTGTATCTGCTGTAATACCTGTTACTGTTGTACCCGGTGCATATTCTGTACCGTTTACAATCCAGCCTGTAAGTACATAACCTGTCTTTGTTGTGGAATTTGCATCAGGTAACACAAGGTCATCGCCATCTGTTAATGTTTTGGAAGGAATTACACTACCTCCATCAGTATCAAATGTAATTGTATATTCTGTTATTACTATTGCTTCCCAGACAGCTTTAACTGTTGTAGCCTCTGTAATACCCGATACTTTTGCCCCAGGTGCATATTCTGTACCGTTTACTATCCAGCCCTTAAGAACAAAGCCTGCCTTTGTTGTAGATGTTGCTCCCGGCAAGGTAAATTCTCTGCCTCTGTAAGCTCTGTCTTTGGCTATAGGAGTACCGCCGTCTACATCATATGTAATAATATATGATGGTGTAGAACCGCCGCCACTTCTTTGTTTAAAAGTAGCTTTAGTATTTTCAACAATTCCGTCAAACACCTTTTCATTTCTGTAATTATCAAAATGCACTACTGTATTATAGTTGTTAACAACAACCATTTCTCCAACAGTTGTATTTACAAGCTCTACTCTGTTGGAACCTCTTACTAAAAGTCTGCCTTTAATGTTAACATTTTCAAGGCGGATTGTACCGTTTGCATCTCCGTCACCAATTACAAGGTCACCGTTTACTGTAACATTTTTAAATGTTACACCGTCAGTGTTAATCATTGAGCTGTGACTGTCGGTATCGCCTGTATATGTATCTGCCTTTGAATAATAATTTCTGAATATATTATGCATAAGCTGTGCAAATTCAGCACGTGTTATATTCTTCTTAGGATTAGCATTGCCTAAATTATCACCGTTAACATATGACTTTTTAGTCAGGATGCTCATATATCCCTTTGCCCAACTGCTGATTTCATCTGCATCATTAAACTTATTGAGTACTGAATAATCCGTGTCATTAAGTACCAAAGCTCTTGCAACAACAGTGAATACTTCTTCTCTGGTGATAAAGTCATTCGGACGCATATGTCCCGTGCCGTCACCTTCGAACACTTTCATCTGTACTGCTTTTGCAAAGTCATTATAATACCATGCCGATGGAACCAAATCAGAATAATCGCTTACGTCTGCCTTTACAGTAGCACCAAACGACCTCACCATAATAGCCGCCATTTCAGCTCTGGTAAGATTATCCTCACTGTGCATTTTTCCATCTTCTTTTCCGCGGAGCAAACCGTTTTCTATTGCGGCATCTATTGCCTCATTAGCCCAGTAGCCCTCATCGGGATATTCGTATGCGCTTACCGTTACTCCCACTGCGGCAACTAACATAATAATCGCAACAAAAGAAATAACTTTTGAAAATAAGTTTTTCATGCCATTTATCCCTCCTATATATGTTAACATTTTCTATATTTGATCCATATAGTAAGATTTAGCAAGCATTTTTTCATTATCATATGCTGCTTTTATTTCACTTACAATATTTGTACTTTGTCCTGTTTCCTGTAAAAGAGTTGTAAGTCTTGACAAAATGTCATTAACCTTGTTGTCACATTCTGTTTCCAACGCTAACGCCTTGGAATAAGCCAGCTTACCAACCTTTGCTTTTACACTGTACGGTATATTTTCAGCACCACCGTATTCCTTATAGTAAAAAAAGTATTCACTATTAACCCAATCCTCAATAGCCTTAAGATCATCCGAAAATTTAGCCTTTAAAACATACATTTGTGCAATAAGCTGTGCAATTTCTTCTTTCTTTGCACTGATTTCTTCGCTTTCTGCAGGTGTTGGGCTTGTTGATGGAGCTGTGTTTTCTGTGTTTTCTGCAGAAGCTCCTGTTTCTTCAGTTTCCGTAGATTCGGTTTCTTCTCCTCTTCCGAGAATCAAATCAACAGCCTCTTCTTCAGTCAACTCTCCTGCATTCAAGCGTTCTGCTTCTTCATCTGAAAGTGGTCTGACAGTTTCAATGCCGTAATCCTTTATTGCCTCCAACGCCTTTTCATCAGTTTGAAGCTTATTCTGTTCAAGATCACCTAATTTGTTTGTATACATATAATATACTGCCATAATTGAGTTATGGTTTTTATAAACAAAAAATCCTGCTGCAACAATGCAAATCAATAAAACAAATAAAATTACCAAAACTATAATTGTCCTGATCCTTGTGTTTTTTGACTTTTTCATAACATTACCTCATTGCAATACAAATTATTTTATTGCTTTTCTCTTTTCAACAACGGAAATTTTAGGCAACTCTCCATCAGTAATACAACTTTCCGTTACAGTAACCTTCTGTATTTTTTCATTTGAAGGTATTTCGAACATTATGTCTGTCATAGTATCTTCTAAAATTGAACGTAGGCCTCTTGCACCGGTTTTAAGCTCAATAGCCTTTTTGGCAACTGCAACAAGCGCTTCATCTGTAAATTCAAGCTCTACATCATCAAGCCCCAAAAGCTTTTTATACTGCTTAACCAATGCATTTTTTGGTTTAGTAAGAATTGAAATTAAAGCTTCTTCGTCCAGAGTTTCCAATGTTGCCACTACCGGAACACGACCTATAAATTCAGGAATAATACCAAATTTAATTAAATCCTGCGGACGAACTTCTTTAAAAATCTCACCCACATCTTTGTTTTTAGCGCTTTCGATAGTAGCACCAAACCCAAGAGATTTTTTACCTATGCGGCTTCCGATTATTTTTTCAAGCCCGTCAAATGCACCACCGCATATAAATAAGATATTTGTTGTATCTATTGGAATAAGCTCTTGCTGAGGATGCTTTCTGCCACCCTGAGGAGGAACGGAAGCAACAGTACCTTCCAATATTTTAAGAAGTGCCTGCTGTACACCCTCACCGCTTACGTCTCTTGTAATTGAAACATTTTCAGCCTTACGGGTAATTTTATCAATTTCATCAATATAAATAATACCCTTTTCAGCTTTTTTAAGGTCATAATCTGCTGCCTGAATAAGCTTAAGCAGAATATTTTCCACATCTTCACCAACGTATCCTGCCTCTGTAAGTGCAGTAGCATCGGCAATTGCGAAAGGAACGTCCAGTATTTTTGCCAGAGTCTGAGCAAGTAATGTTTTGCCCGAACCCGTAGGACCAAGCATCAAAATATTACTTTTTTGTATTTCGACACCGTCATCTTCCTTTTTATCCGTGTTTATTCTTTTATAGTGATTATAAACCGCAACCGCAAGTTGTTTTTTTGCATAATCCTGACCGATTATATAATCATCAAGAATATTTTTTATTTCCTTTGGCTTAGGAACATTCAAAAATTTTGGTTCTTCAGTTGTAATCTTATCGTCAAATTCGTCTTCAATAATACTTATGCAAGCTCTTATACAGTCACTGCATATGGCTACGTCAGGCCCTACAATCAGTTGATTGCTGGGCTTGCCGCAAAACGAACATTTTGATAAATTAGTTTCATTCATACCAGGTATATACCTCCGAGTAATTATGGTCTGCTTGTAATAACCTTATCTATCAGACCGTAAGCCGCAGCTTCATCTGCTGACATAAAATTATCTCTTTCTGTGTCGCAAATAATTTCATCCAAAGGTCTGCCGGTATTTTTTGCAAGAATTTCATTTAAATTCTGCTTGATTCTTATAATTCTGTCTGCATGGATTTTAATGTCAGTAGCCTGTCCCTGCATTCCGCCAAGAGGCTGGTGAATCATTATTTCACTGTTTGGCAAAGCATATCTTTTGCCCTTTGCACCTGCTGAAAGTAAGAATGCGCCCATACTTGCCGCCATGCCCATACAAATTGTAGAAACGTCGCATTTAATATACTGCATAGTATCATAAATTGCCATACCTGCTGTAATGCTTCCACCGGGGCTGTTGATGTAAAGACTTATATCCTTTTCAGGATCTTCAGCTTCCAAAAACAATAGCTGTGCAACAACCAACCCTGCGGACACATCATTAACCTCTTCACCCAAAATGATGATTCTGTCCTTTAACAGTCGGGAATATATGTCGTATGCCCTTTCTCCTCTGTTTGTCTGTTCAATTACTGTTGGTACTAAGCTCATTATGATTCCCCCTGATAAATTACTTAGATTCAGCAACTATCATTTCAACAACTTTTCTGTTTACGATGCCGTCTTTAATATCGTCTTCGTGGATGAATTTTTTGATATCTTCAGCCTTCATCTGATAGTTTTCTGCAATCTTGTTATATTCTTCTTCAACTTCTTCAGCAGATGCTTCAACCTTTTCAGCCTTAGCAATAGCTTCAAGTGTCAAAGAAACCTTAACCTGCTTTGTAGCATGGTCTTTAAACTGTTCCTTGAATGAATCTGCAGTCATACCTGTCATCTGGAAATACTGCTGTAGGTTGATGCCCTGACCCTGAAGTCTTGCATCGTAATCTCTAAGCATATTTTCAAGCTGATGGTTGATCATGCATTCAGGAATTTCAACCTCTGTCTTTTCGGCAACAGCTTCAATAGCTTTATCTTCTGTTTCAGCCTTTGCCTTATCTGCATTTTGTTTTTCAAGCTTTGCTTTTGTATCTGCTTTAAGTTCGTCAAATGTATCGAATTCAGAAACATCCTTTGCAAATTCGTCATCAAGTTCAGGAAGCTCTTTTTTCTTAATAGCATTAATCTTAACCTTGAATTCTACTGCAGCACCCTTCAAATCTTCAGCATGATAATCTTCAGGGAAAGTTACGTTTACTGTAACGTCATCACCCTTGTTAGCACCGATAAGCTGATCTTCAAAGCCGGGGATAAACTGACCGGAACCGATTGTAAGTTCGAAGTCCTTACCGGCGCCACCTTCAAAAGCAACACCATCTTTAAAGCCTTCAAAGTCTATAACTGCGATGTCATCCTTTTCAACAGCTCTGTCTTCAACTTCAACTACTCTTGAGTTTCTTTCCTGCAATCTGGAAATTTCTGCATCTACATCTTCATCGCTTACATTATACTCAACTTTTTCAAGTTTAATACCTTTATATTTACCCAATTTAACTTCAGGCTTTACAGTTACTTTAACTGAAAGAGTAGTATTTTCACCTTTTTTGATTTCACTTACGTCTGTAATTTCAGGCTGGTCAACTACATCAAGTTCAAGTTCCTTAACTGCTTCTTCATAAACATCGCCAAATACGAAGTTTAGTGCATCTTCATAAAATACTTCTGCACCGTACATTTTTTCAATCATCACACGAGGTGCTTTACCTTTTCTGAAGCCCGGAACATTTATATACTTAACATTTTTATTGTAAGACTTTTTCATTCCTTCTTCAAATTTTTCGGGAGTAATGTCTAATTTAAACTCCGCTACGCTGTTTTCTATCTTTTCTAACTTTGCCATTTTAAAATTGCTCCTTCCAATTTCTTATCATATAATTTTAACATATTTTTTTGTTTTTTTCAAGACATTATTTTATAAGGTAGAAACTCTAAATAGTCACAAGATACAAGCTTGTAAGCTATTCTGTTTTCTTCATAGTCTTTATAGTCCTTAAAACCCAACCCGTGAAGATGACCAAAAAGACACAAGTCCACATTATATCCTTCAATCAATCGACGAAAATGTTCATCAGGCGGGAAATGCAATGCAACAATTATGTTGCGTGGATTTTCTTTGACAGCAAGGTCAAGTGAAATTTTAAGACGTTCAAGCTCGCGGTTGTGAACCTTCATATCATCCTCGTCGCACTTGGTAAGTTGCCATCCTCTTGTACCGCATATTGCGGTTTCTGCATACATATAATAATTATTATGCAAAAATTTTATTGTATCAAAACTATTTTGCTCACACCACTTTTGATGCTTGCTCATAGTTGACCACCAATAGTCGTGATTTCCCTTTGATATCAGCTTTGTACCATTTAAGCTGTTTATAAAGCTGAAGTCCTTAAAGGTATCTTCCAAATAAGTTGCCCAGGAGTTATCACCGTTTACAATAACAATGTCATCTTTCGCAACAATGCTGTTCCAGTTGATTTTTAATTTTTCTTCGTAATTTTCCCATTTTTTACCGAATACATCCATTGGCTTGTCTGCACCAAAGGAAAGATGCAAATCCGATATAGAAAACAATGCCATAATTTCACCCTTGTATAATATTTCTCCAAATGACAATAATAACGCTGAAGGGAGATGTTATTTATGCAAAACAACTGTAATTCAACCAACAAAGACGAAATCTGCGGAATTTGCTGTCACGTATCAGACTGTGTATACAACGACAACAAAAAGTGTATGGCAGGACATATCAATGTAGGTCCAAGCAGTGCCACAACAACATCCGAAACAGACTGCGAAACTTTCAAGGCAAGATAATCTTTTAAGTTGTTGGGTTTATATTCCCAACAGCTTACTACATACAAATTCTTTTAATTTGTCTTTTTCAACAGAATCTGTAAATCTCGGAGTTTTTGTTCTCAGTTCATCCAAAGATTTTGGTATATCCAGAGAAGTTTTTTCATTAAGCTGATCCAATAGGTCAAATTCATTTTTACCTTCCAGGGTTTCCTCACCTTCAAGTGCTGTTAAAACAGCATTGTTGAATTTGTAAGGACTTGCTGTGGAAAGTATAACAGTTTTTGACATATCTCCTGTTTCAAACAAATACTGGTCGTAAACATTTTTTCCTACTGCAGTATGTGTATCCATTATGTACCCGTAGCTTTCGAAGGTATCTTTTATTGTAAGCAATGTGTCGTTGTCATCACAGCAACCACCCCAAAGTATTTCGGAAATTTTATCCTTCATATCTTCACTTACTTCGTATTTACCCTCAGCTGCAAGAGCTTCCATATATCCTTTTACGGTACCGCAATCATTGCCTGCAACATCATACAAAAATCTTTCAAGGTTACTTGAAATAAGTATATCCATTGAAGGAGATGCAGTAACACGGAAATCTCTGTTTTTGTTATATACGCCTGTACGGATAAAATCTGTAAGAACGTTATTTTCATTTGAAGCACAGATAAGCTTGTTAACGGGAAGTCCCATTTTCTTGGCATAATAACCTGCAAGAATGTCACCGAAGTTACCTGTTGGAACCACAAAGTTCACTTTATCACCAAGGCTTATTTCCCCTGCCTTCAGCATATCGCAATATGAGGAGAAATAATAAACAATCTGCGGAAGCAATCTGCCCCAGTTTATGGAGTTTGCGGATGAAAGCATATAGCCCTTTTCATCAAGGAACTTTTTAAATTCCTCATCTGTAAAAATCTTTTTCACACCGCTTTGTGCATCGTCAAAGTTACCGAGTATGCCGCCTACCGCAACATTATTACCGTCCTGAGTAATCATTTGTAATCTTTGAATATCGGAAACCCCGTCGTTTGGATAAAACACTGCAATCTTTGTGCCCTCGACATCCTTAAAGCCTTCTAATGCAGCCTTACCCGTGTCACCTGACGTAGCAACAAGAATAACAACGGTTCTGTCATCGTTAGTCTTTTTAATTGCCTTTGTTAAAAAGTGAGGCAAAATCTGAAGTGCAACATCCTTAAATGCACAGGTAACACCGTGCCACAATTCAAGGAAATACACATTGTTGTTAAGTTTGTAAACGGGAGTAATACTGTCTGACCCGAATTTTTCCCTGTTATACGCAGCATTAACGCATTCGGCAATCTCATCAGCGGTAAAATCCGTAAGATATTTGCCAATAATATTTTCAGCACGCTGTACATAGGTGCAGTCTTTCATTTTATCAATTTCATGTATTGAAACTGAAGGAAAATCATCGGGTACAAAAAGTCCTCCATCAGGAGCAAGACCTGTCTTTATAGCATGTGAGCTTGTACATTCATAGTCTTTGCTTCTTGTACTGTTGTAATTCATTAATACACCGCCTTTAAAACACAATAATGCTAACATATATAATACTACAAAATTTGTATTTTGTAAAGTAAAAAAGTGCTTTTGGTTATTTATTGTTAAAATTACCCACATATCTGCGTTTTTTTAGGTGAAAATGGTCATAAAAAAGCAATCCTTCAGAGTGTTTTACGTCAAAAAACACCAAATCTCAGTATTCTTGACAAAAACAGATGAGATTTTTTCATTTTTGAGTATTTTAGCTTTGATTTTACAAATTTTAATACCGATTTGTGAAAAAAACACAAAAAAAATTTCATTTTATGTGGTTTTATGTATCTAGAGACCTTGACTTTATAGGTTTTTTAAGGTATAATATGAAAAATAAAAATTAATTTTGCAAAATAACGAGGTGTTATTATGAATTCAGAAAATTATTTCAACGACCACGAGATAGTAGACAAGCTTTTTGAAATAGCTAACGAAAGCAATTTTATAGACCCTGCTTACTATAATCAGTACAATGTAAAAAGAGGTCTTAGAAACTCAAACGGTACAGGTGTACTTGTTGGTCTTACAAATATAGGCGACGTTCACGGATATATTTTTGACGAAAACGAAAAGGTAGATGTTGAGGGCAGACTTCGCTACCGTGGTGTTAACGTAACAGATATGGTACGTAACTGCATTGAGGAAGACAGATTCGGTTTTGAGGAGACGATTTTTCTTATTACCTTCGGTAAGCTTCCCACAAAATCACAGCTTACAAGCTTTACTGAGCTTTTAAATGAATCTATGAATCTTCCAAAGGACTTTACTGAAGACATTATACTTAAAAATCCTACTCCGGACATTATGAACAAGCTCGCAAAATGTGTATTGGCACTTTATGCAGACGATCCTAATCCGGACGAGCTTTCATTACCAAACTTAATAAGACAGTCAGTTTTGCTTATTGCAAGATTCCCTGTTATGATAGCGCATGCATACTGTGCAAAAATGCACTATTATGACAGAAAGAGCCTTTACCTTCATTCTCCGCAAAAAGGACTTTCTATGGCAGAAAACTTCCTGTATATGATAAGACCTGACAACAAGTATACAGACCTTGAAGCAAAGGTTTTAGACCTTGCACTTATTCTTCATGCAGAACACGGCGCAGGTAACAACTCAACATTTGTAACAAAGGTTGTTTCTTCAACAGGTACTGACACTTACTCTGCAATTGCCGCTTCCGTAGGTTCTTTGAAGGGACCAAAACACGGTGGTGCAAACAACAGAGTCATCGGTATGATGGACGAAATAAAATCCAACGTTAAAAATTGGGAAGACGAAGAAGAAGTTAAAGCTTATATTACAAAAATACTAAAAAAAGATGCTTACGACAAATCTGGTCTCGTGTACGGTATGGGACACGCTGTATACACACTTTCAGACCCTCGTGCAGTGTTGCTTAAGGAATATGCCGCAAAGCTTGCAAAGGCTAAAAACTGTGAAAAGGAATTTGAACTTTACAAGGCGGTTGAAAGACTTACTCCGGATTTGTTCCACGAAATCAAGGGAAACAACCAGGCTCTTGCCGCAAACGTAGACTTTTACAGCGGCTTTGTTTACAGTATGCTTGGAATTTCAAGCGAGCTTTATACACCACTGTTTGCAATGGCACGTGTTGTGGGTTGGTGTGCACACAGAATTGAAGAGGTTATGACAAATAACAAAATTATAAGACCTGCTTACAAAAGCGTTGTTAAGAAAACTGAATATATTCCTTTGGATAAAAGATAATTCATTTTTAAAAACGGAAATCGTCTGAAAGGCGGTTTCCTTTTTCTGTATAATACAATAGCAAAAATATTTCGATTTTTTTCAAAAAAACACTTGCATTCCCCAAAAACCTATGATATAATATATAAGTCCTTGAAATGGATAAGGTATTCGGCTCATTGGTCAAGCGGTTAAGACTCCGCCCTCTCACGGCGGCAACAGGGGTTCGAATCCCCTATGAGTCACCATTTCTTTTCAACTTAATACGGACCTTTAGCTCAGTTGGTTAGAGCAACCGGCTCATAACCGGTCGGTCCGGGGTCCGAGTCCCTGAAGGTCCACCAAAAAAAAGAACACTTTTGTGTTCTTTTTTACGTTTTCAGACCGAAAGGACTCGAACCCTGAGAGGGTTTTTGCGTTAAGAAAAACAGTACGGTGTACTGATTTTTAGCAAAAAAGTGCGCAGACGGGTACCGAAGCCACTGGCTTGGGTCGTCAAGCAATTAGTATGCAAAGCATACGTGTCCCTGAAGGTCCACCAAAAAAAAGAGATGCCATATGGCATCTCTTTTTGTTGTGTATCCTTCAGGTCTTGGGAGACTTCCGTGGTGAGATTAATGAGGCTCCAAGAAAGCGAGCATATACGAAGTTTGATTGGCAAGCCGAATTATGCAGCTTGCCTGCAAGCTGTAGTCCCTGAAAAATCATTGTTATATATTGGATTGAAAAAAAACTTGTTTCGTAGTATAATATGTTCAACAAATACTATTATTAGGGAATGAAGAATAAACATGAAAGTACTGATTTATATATGGATTATAACACTTTTTATTGATAATCTGTTGCCATTAATTCTTGCTCATTTCTATCCGAATTACAGCCACAAAGAAATGGCTCTTTCTGTACTTGGTTCACGTCAAAGCCCTGTGAAGTGGATATATAACATATGCTGTATCCTGTCCGGTATTGTATTCTGCATTGCTCCGTATGCTTTGTATCAAGAATTTTGTGGTGGATTGACAATAGTAATATGGCTATTACTTATGATATATGGGGTTGGTTGTGAAATTATTTCAGGTTTCTGTCCACTCAATGAAAACAAAAACAATGAAGATACTATAACCAAAATTCACGGTGGAGCTTCCGCAATTGGATTTGTCGCCTTGCTTATTGTGCCATTTCTGTTGGCGGTATTGCAGTTTCAAATCTCAAAATTCTTTATAGGTTTAATTTCGCTTTTAAGCTTTGTTACCGCATTTGTGTTTTTTTGCTTCTTTATTATGGGAGAGAAAGAAAAGTTTTCAGATACAGTTTTGAGGTATGGTGGTCTTTGGCAAAGATTAATTTTGATAAGTTGCTATATTCCGCTGTTCGTCTTGTGTATTCTTAATTAACAAAATCCAATTTGTTGGCTATAACAGTCAAAAAGCATCGACAAAGTCGATGCTTTTTGCATTCATAAAATCAAATTTTATATGCCTTTTCCGTTGGTATGGCAATAATTATTCCGTTTGCGGCTGAATTTATGCCAAATTCCTTATTGACATCCTCCATAATTTGTGCACTTGTTTTAAGTGGTGCAAGAATACACAAAATTTCTCTTTCCTCATCAACATCTGTTCTGCCCAAATCTGCAAACTGCTCTACATCGGCAAGTCTGCCCTTTATAACAGTTCCGCCTGTGGCACCGGCTTTTCTTGCCACCTGCATTATATCGTCTGAATAGCCTTCGTTAACGGAAATAACAATTAAATTATTGTGATGTTCGTTTTTCATAGGATCAGTTCCCTTTTCTAAATTTTTGTCGGTATTAAAGCTTAAAATTTCGGCAAGTATTCTGTTGGCGGCAGACACTTTAAGTATTATCATAAGTCCGCCGTATTTTGAATGGCTTTCAAATTTTGTGCCAAAATTTGCCATCATATCCTTTACAACATATTCTGAGCCATAGCTTATTATAATATCCTTATCCTTGCTTCCAAGACCGAATATATCCATCATTTCAGTAGGAGCAGTACCAAAACCAACACATTGAAAATTGACTTTTATACCTGTTTTTTTCAGTTCATCGATGAGCTTGCGGCCTTTATCACGTTCTACTATTGATAAAAGCACCATAGGTCGTTTACTCATAGCCCTTCCTCCTCATCAAAGAATAATATATCGTCCTGAATCATACTGATTTCGCTATGGAATTTTTTAATTGCTCTCATTTTATTTCTTCTTTCGTGGAAGCCTAAAATCTGAATGGTTATAAGGGGTGCCATTGCAATTAAAGCAACAATTCCAAAGGCATCTGTCATAACATTTCCGCCTATAGCTTCACAGGCACCAACGGCAAATGGAAGCATAAAGGTAGATGTCATAGGGCCGCTGGCAACACCACCGGAGTCAAATGCAATACCTGTGTAAATATGCGGAACAAAAAAGCTTATAATCAGCGCAGTAGCATATCCGAATATTAAAAACGGAAGTATGGAAATTCCGAAAAGTACTCTAAGCATCGCAATACCAACCGAAGCAGAAACACCTATTGAAAGTGCAACGCCTACAGATCTTTGCGAAATTGCACCGTTTGTTATTTCGCTTACCTGTCTTTTCAAAGAATGAACTGCAGGCTCTGCAGAAACAACAAAGTAACCCATAAGCATACCTATGGGCACAAGCAAACCGCTGAACGAACTGCCGGATATCATTGCCCCGATTAATCTTCCGGCAGGCATAAATCCCACATTTGCGCCTGTCAAAAACAGCACCAAACCAATGTAAGTATATAAAAAGCCCACAGACATTTTTAAAATGTTGTGTATGTGAAATCTTCCGGTAATAAGCTGGAAAAAGACAAAAAACAAAACAATAGGTACAAAGGCAATCATTATTTCATTTGCATATTCCGGCAGTGCATGAGTAAACTGTCTGAAAGCATCAACTGTTGTTTTTACATCTGCTATTTCGTAGGTGGAAGTAGCCGCATGGGGTTTGTAAAAAATGCTTAACAAAAGAACTGATAAAATTGGACCTATACTGCACAGTGCAACCAGACCAAAGCTGTTTTCACCGGTATGTTTACCCTTTTTGCTTGCCGCCAGACCTGCACCCAAAGCCATTATAAAAGGAACTGTAATAGGCCCTGTTGTAACACCCCCGGAATCAAATGCCGTAGGCACAAATTCCTTTGGTGCAAAGAAAGTCAGTCCTATAATAATGATGTAAAATACCGTAAGCAAAGTTCTTAAAGAAAGCTCTTTTTTGTTTCTTATCAATGAAATGCACAGAAAAATTCCCACACCTATACCTACACATACAATAAGCATTAAATTAGGTATTGTAGGTACCTGCTCGGCAAGAACCTGTAAATCCGGTTCCGAAACGGTAATGAAAAAGCCAAGAACAAAGCATACAATAAGCGGAATTATTATTTTTGAATTTTTATTAAGTGATTTACCTATGCCGTCACCCAATGGCTCCATAGATATTGTTGAACCTACCGTAAAAAAGCCCATACCCATAATAAGCAATACGGTACCAAGTATAAACGTAACAAGCACACCTGCATCAAGAGGAATACAAGTGACGGAAAGTACCAGTACTATTAATGCAATAGGCATAACAGAGGTAAACGCTTCTTTAAAAGATGAAAAAATATGCCTCATTTATACTACTCCCATAAATTATCAATATACCGTATTATTTTAACATAATTTGCAAGAAAAAGCAACCTGTATAAAAGTCAAATTTTTTAAATCATTAAATCACATAATGAGATTTCTCAACATTTTATGTCATTTTGGCGGCTACGTTCTGACCCTGAAAAGTATTACTATGCCTTTTACAGTCCGGACTTTTTTACATCAATTTACAGAATGTTTTTTGCAATTTTTCTTATATCACTTTCACTTATTTTTGCAAGCTGTTGCTTGTCACTTTCATTTTTCAAACTCCACGCTCTTTTAAAATAGTGCATACCCTCTTTAATTTTACTGTCGTATGCACTCTTTACCAAATAAAGTTCTCTTTCAAACTTTTCGTCTACTCCCGAAAGTCCGGAATTTACATAAAAATCCAGTATTTCATCACTTTCTCTTTGGGGAAATTTTTCGTGTGGTGCAGTAGAATCAAAGACGCAAAAAGAAAGTTCTCTTGAAATTACCATATCCAGACTGTTTTTGTCGAAACTGCAAAAATACTCTTCAACATCAAATCCCAATTCCCTTAACTTAGCTGAAAGTCTTTTTAAAAAAGTGGATTTTCCCGTCCCCGGTCTGCCCTTTATCAAGTATCTTTTGGTTACATTTTCCGTAATATTATCAATATGGTTTGCAGGCCCTTCGACAGTTGACGTGCCGAAAAATCTTTTGTAAGCTTTGCCCTCACCATCAGTACTTTTGGTTGTAACAAGCTTTTCAATTATACCTCCTGAGTAGTCGTCAAGCCTTTTAAAATCCATATTTTCAATATATATTTTTTCCCACTCGTCGTGTATTTCCTTGGCTTCTCCGTATGCCCTGAACATCATTTCATACAAAAATTTTATCTCGGGCTTGTAGTCTGCAATCCCAAAGCATTCATCAAGGTCAATAATTTTTGCAGGATTATTGCACTTGCTTACAACAGCCATACCATTATCCCTTAAAATCAGCCCATTGGTAAGCCGTCTGCTGCCCATACATATTATTTCTTCACAATCCTCTGTTTTTTCTCTCATAAGCTTTAAAACATAGCTTCTTACACTGTCATTTTCACCTTTTAATAAAATCTTGTTTTCAATATCAAAAATGTTATCTTCCGTAAAATCCACAAAACCCGACGATGTATTTGCACAGGTGTAATATTTCATAAAAAATCATCTCCTTTATGACATTTTATGAAAATAAAAAAGGACTATTACAGTCCTTTTAAAAAAACTTAAATTCATCAATTATCTTATTTGTTTCCTCTACATATTCCTTTGTTATACCAAACTTATTTAAAATATTAAATACTTTTTTTGTGTTTTCCACAAAGGTATGGTCATATTCTTCAAGTGTAATATTTCCCTTTGAAAGGGGGCATATATGTACTGCACGGAGGTCATTTTTTAGCTCTCCGTTGCTTTTGAAAAGAGGAAAAATTCTACAGGAAAGCGGGCGTTTTTTACGGTCACAGGTTCCGTTGCAAATTGCAATTTTCACAGGCTTGTCACGAAATATAAAGTCGCTGTCATAAATTTCAATCCAATTTTCAGTTCCGTCGTACATACACTCTTCAAAGGGAAACAGATACATTCCCGTTTCACCGTCGCCCTCACAGCATGCACCACCGCAAAGCTGACCGCAGTCAACACCTATTGGTGTTGCATTTTCAAGTAGTTTATACAAATGTTTATAAAGTTTTTTTGCATCCATAATTAAAACAAACCTTTTATCTTTTCTAAATTTTCAACAGTAAGGTCATATCCGTACCGGTACACCCTTTCCATTTTATCCAAATCTTTTTCAAATGATTTTATCTGGGTTTCCTTACTTGGTCGAAGTATAACCGCCTTGCCTTCTTCCTCCAGCTTTTTGCAATATTCAATCTGTTCATTATACATTATATGTCTTTTAAGCATAGCTTCTGCAATTTTGGGATATTTCCTTTTAAATAGTTTTGCCGCCATTTTAACACCTTTAGAAAGCGTCTTTACATAATCGTCTGTACGGGTAAGTACAATAAGCAGCTTTTCGTTTCCATCTTCTACAGCCTTTTTGGCAGGTATGGAATCCGTTATACCGCCGTCAAAATATTCCTTATTCCCAACCTTTATTGCAGGAAAAGCAAGCGGTAAGGCACATGTAGCCTTTATCATATCATAAGTATTATCCATTTCTTTACCGTCAAGATATTCCGCTTCACCGGTATGTGCATTTGTAACACCTACTCTTACGGTTATGGGATTAGCCATAAATGTTTTCCAATCAAATGGATAAAGCTCGTTTCCTATGGTTTCGTATGCAAACTTAAGCCCAAATAAACTATGGTCTGAAAAAAAGTTTCTAAAGCCCATATATCTTTTGTCGTGCCTGTGGTTTTTAATAATATCGTGTGCTCTGCCCCGCTGTTTGGAAAAATAAGACATACCGTGGGATATACCTGCGGAAACACCGATTGCGTAGTCAAAATTTATGTTGTTGTCCATAAGTGCATCCATAACACCGCATGAAAATATGGGGCGGAACGTGCCTCCTTCCAGAACTATTGCCGTCAAAAAATATCTCTCCTTTGAATTTTATATAGATATTATATCCCGTTTTTGCCAAAAATTATAATATATCAATCTGACAGGATGCCATAGTTTCCAACGCCGCGTTGTGTTTTTCGGGCGTTACACCTGCACAGCAGGAAGAATCAACAGAAATTTTAATTTCAGGAAAATGTGCCTTTAGTATAAGTGCATTTGAAACAACGCAGATATCCGTGCAAAGTCCTACAAGCTCAATTTTTATTTCCGCCACATTGTATGTATCTGTTATAAGCTGTGGCAAACCTACCGAGCCAAAGGTTACCTTTTTAACCTTTGTATATCCTTTTTCGTCAAGTGCCGACTGCACCTTTGGGTTAATATTCCAACCCTCTGTACCCATTATACAATGGGGTACGGGAAGCTTGTGCCCTTCACTTGTGTTCATATAGTCTTCAAAATGAGTATCATAGGTCGCAAAAATATCGCCGTTAAAGCTCTTGATTTTTTCAACTACATTATCAACTATCGCCTCTGCCTCTTTTGTACCCAAAGCACCGTCTACAAAGTCATTTTGCATATCTACTACTATAAGCAACTTTTTCATGGCATATCCTCCCTGAGTAATATTTATTACATCTTTATTGTAACATAAAGCCGCTAAGATTTCAACAAAAAAGAGCATAACAAAAGTTATGCTCTTATTATATGTCTTATTCCCACTCGACTTCCGCTTTTTTAATCACCGTGATTTTATTATCCATATTTTGCATTTTTCATCGTGGTGATTTTATTTCCGAAAGTTTTTGTACTCAAAATGTACTCACAAATTAATCCACACAAGCCTCAAGTACTCTTATCAGCACCCTATAGTTGTCAACAGACAATATTGATGCTTCCAAGAGTTCCTCTCTATCAACATTTCCCCAATTCAGGTCATATCCCATACGCTTTGCCATAAGGCGTATAAATTCACGAATGGTACGACCATTGCCCTCTCTGAAAGGATGTATAATATTGAGTTCTGCCATTACATATGCCAAATTATCAAAAATCTTTTCTTCATCAGTTTCCTTTAGCATATTTTTCTCTTTTATTTTTGCAAACACTTTATCGAGCTCTCTATCAATCAAATTCGGAGGATAAAACATTGTATCAGCTTTACTGATTTGCTCTCGTCTGATTTTTCCGGCAAACGAATAAATATCTTCAAAAATAAACTTGTGTATATTCATAAGATGTGCTTTTGAAAAGTTACCCTTTATCGGATTTTTCAAAAGTACCATTTGTTTAATAAGTGTAATTTCTTCTTCAGCGGTTTTGAGAAGTTTATTATCTCTTATATTTAGTTTGTTTTTCAACACATTACTATCGGGATAGCAATATATCGATTGGGTAGTCGTATAAACATCATACTTTGAAAACATAGTTACACCCTCTGCATATATTTAAGCTTCAATTCTTCAATTACATCAGTATAGCTTACTTTACCACTATCAATTCTTTTGAGGTTTTTAATACTTTCCTCACTAACCGTCATACTTTCAACAGCAAAAGTTCCTTTAAGATTTTTTAAATTACTTTCAAAATCTTTAGATGCCATATCTGTTTTATTTCTCCAATCTATATATTTCCCTGATTTAATTCTTGCATCTTTGGGTTTTTCTGCATCTTTTGGCAAAAGCCAAGCACCTGCGATTTTCTTTGCCCCAACAATCCTGCCTTCGTTACACAAAACAGTAATTCTTCTTACAGAAATTCCCCACAGTAAACTTGCTTCTTTTATTGTTAGTATATCCATTTCAACACCTCATTCATCTATATTATATACTTCAAATAGAATAATGTCAATATTATCGCTTGGCGATTGGTACAAGTACAATATTATCATCGTATATAGAAAATGCAGACAGTTAAAACAACTGTCTGCAAAATGATTCAATATAAATTAAATTCGTATTATTCCCACTCAATTGTGCCTATTGGCTTTGGTGTAAGGTCAAGAACAACGCGGTTAATGCCCGGAACTTCGTGGGTGATTCTGTCTGTGATTTTATGAAGAACTGCATATGGAATTTCTTCGATAGTTGCAGTCATTGCATCAACTGTGTTGACAGCACGGATGATTGCAGGCCAACCTTCGTAACGTTTATCGTCTTTAACGCCTACGCTCTTGAAATCGGGAACAGCGATAAAGTACTGCCATACCTTACCTGCAAGACCGCAGTTATCAAATTCTTCACGCAAAATTGCATCTGCTTCACGTAGTGCCTCAAGTCTGTCACGTGTGATTGCGCCAAGGCAACGTACACCAAGACCCGGGCCGGGGAATGGCTGACGGTCTACCATTGATGAAGGAAGACCCAAAGCCTTACCTACAACACGAACTTCATCCTTATAAAGAAGCTTGATTGGTTCAACAAGTTCAAATTTCATATCCTCAGGCAAGCCACCAACATTATGATGAGCTTTTACGCCGTCACTTTCTAAAATATCAGGATAAATTGTACCCTGTGCAAGGAAGTCTACATCGTCAAGCTTACGTGCTTCCTCGTCAAATACAACGATAAATTCTCCGCCGATAATTTTACGCTTCTTTTCAGGTTCAGCAACGCCATCAAGTTTACCAAGGAAACGGTCTGTTGCATCAATATATATAAGGTTTGCATCAAGCTGATTACGGAAAACTTCGATAACCTGTTCGCTTTCACCCTTAGGCATTAAGCCGTGGTTAACGTGAACACATACAAGCTGTTTGCCTATAGCCTTAATAAGCAAAGCCGCAACAACAGAGCTGTCTACACCGCCGGATAGTGCCAGCAAAACCTTTTTATCTCCTACCTGTGCACGGACATTGGCAACCTGTTCTTCAATAAACTTTTCTGCCAATTCCTTTGTTGTGATACGTTCCATAGTATCAGGTCTTACATTACTGTTCATAAATTTTTCCTCCCGTATTATAATTTATATCTTAACTGCCATTAAAATAACGGCGTTGAAAAATATCTTTCTGCTGTGTCGGGCAATACTGTCACAACCGTCTTACCCTTACCAAGTTTTTTTGCAAGCTTTATTGCGGCGGCAACGTTTGTACCGCTTGAAATACCGCACATAATACCTTCTTTAGAAGCAAGCTCCTTTGCTGTACGGATAGCTTCTTCGTCTTTTATTATGCAGATATCATTATAGATTTCAGTATTTAAAATTTCAGGAATAAGCCCGTCGCCGATACCCATCTGAATGTGCGTACCGATTGAACCACCTGATAAAATTGCGGCGTGTTCAGGCTCTACCGCCCATATTTCCATATCCGGATTTTCTGCCTTTAAGGTTTCACCTATTCCCGTTATGGTACCGCCTGTGCCAATACCGGAGCAAAAGCCGTGAATAGGACCATTTACCTGCTCCAAAATCTCTCTGCCTGTCTGCTCCCTTTGAATTTGGGGATTTGCGGGATTTTCAAACTGCTGAGGAACAAACACATTAGGGTCTTCTGCCTGCATTTTAAGCGCAGTCTGCAAGCATTCCTCAATACATGCACCGATGTTACCTGCATCGTGAATAAGTATAACCTCTGCGCCGTAGTGTTCAACAAGCTTTCTGCGTTCCTCACTGACGGAGTCAGGCATGATAATCTTTGTTTTATAACCTCTTACCGCACCAACCAGAGCAAGACCGATACCCTGATTACCACTTGTAGGCTCTACAATTACAGTGCCCTTATTTATTATCCCCTGTTCTTCTGCCTTGCATATCATATTATACGCAGTTCTTGTCTTTATTGAACCACCCACATTAAGACCTTCAAACTTAACAAGAATTTCAGCACCCTCAGGGTCAGCCATACGGCTAAGGCGTATAATGGGGGTATTTCCCATTGCTTCTAAAATATTATTGCAAATCATCTGCTACCTCCGGTATATTTAATATATACCATACTATGTAAAATTATTGAAAAGTGACTTTAAAAATCATTCCTATCCTTTTATTTTATACCACTGTTAAATCATTGTCAAGCATTATTATGTATGGATTTTGAATGAATTTTTAATATTGTCTTTTTTTACATTAAAGTTGTCCGTTTTTATATAGACAAGTTATTTTCAAAATGCTATAATCTATTTAACAAAAAAGGGGAGGGCATTTTATTATGAGAAACCAAAATCCAAGAGTAACTTACATGAATTTAGCAACAAACCGTACTCCGGAATTGAGATATGACGGAAACGGCGACTTCTGGCAGTGGCAGAAGGATGCACGTGCAAAGCTGCGTGACCTTTTAGGTCTTGACCTGATTGAAAAGTGTGACAACGACTTTCTTCAGGAGGAAGTAACAGAAGCTGAAGAATATACACAGATAAGATTTTCTTTCCAGAGTGAGCCGGGATACTATGTGCCTGCATATATTCAAATTCCGAAAAACCATAAAGGAAAACTAAAACCTATAATTTGTCTTCAGGGGCATTCAACCGGTATGCATATTTCTCTCGGAATTTCAAAATACCCGGGTGATGAAAAATTGATATCCGGCGGTGACCGTGATTTTGCAAACTCTGCCCGTGCAAACGGATACTGTCCAATTATTATGGAACAAAGATTTATGGGCGAATGCGGCGGTACAGAAAAGGGTCCAAGCTGCCATACAGGCTGGGATGTAGATTATAAAATGTCTGTCCTTTCTTCTCTTGCACTTGGCATACCTGTAATCGGTCTTCGTGTCTGGGACGTAAGCCGTATTATTGATGTTTTAGGCGAAAACTTTGCCGATATTCTTGATATGGAAAACGTTTACTGTATGGGTAATTCAGGAGGCGGTACAGTTACATTCTACGCCGCTTGTATTGATGAGCGAATCAAGGCTTGTATGCCTTCATGTGCAGTATGTACATTCCGTCATTCAATAATCGGACTTAAGCATTGTCCATGTAACTACATTCAGGGTGTTGCAAGATATTTTGATATGGGTGACCTTGCAGGTCTTATTGCACCAAGAAAGCTTGTTACAGTATCCGGTCAGCTTGACCACGGCTTCCTTATTGAGGGTGCAGAAGAATGTATGGATATTGCAAAGAAGCTTTATACATACGCAGGATGTCCTGAAAATGTAACACACGTTGTGGGCGAACTTGGTCACAGATTCTATGCAGAAAAGGGCTATAAAGCATTTAACGAAATGGTGAAATAAAGAAGTGGATGTAAAAACATTAGTTTTTACATCCTCTTTTTTAGATATTTTAATTTCTTAAAGTGAAAAACTCATCAGATAATTCATAATTGTAAGCTTCGGACCAATAATCACTAAAGGCAGGACCGCTCGCATCAAAACCGGCAATCATCTTATTTTCAAAATCATCTTTTTCTACAGTAATTCTAAATTCATTTGCAGGGCTTTGTGTTTTTTCATTCTCTATTACAAAAATAATTTTTCTGTATGCTCCACCGTCAAAATAGCACTCGTCGTATATTGTTTTTACTTTTTTCACGAATTCTGAAACAAGATTTTCATCTACAGAAACATCGTCTATAACAATTTCTATCATATTAAGTGCATCAATTTTTTTAGACACATCATATCCCATAGAATTAATAGCAGTAAACATTGCTTCGTCTGCAGCGCTTATTGACGAATGCTTCCAGGCAATATCTGTTGAAAGGTCAAAATTTTCAACTTCCTTTTCGCCTCTGAACAATCTTATGTTATATTCACAAACATAATGATATGTATAATCCTCGTTGGCAATAGCACAAATCATTTCAAGAATTTTTTTGTCGGTTGATGTTGCTTCAGGATAGTCAAAGCATAGGAAGTTTTCAAATTCAAGAAAATATTTTCCTTCTTTTTCAACCATATCATTAATATTGGCCTGTGCAACCGTTACATCATTAACAACAAGATATACTATGTCGTTAGGAATGTTATATTGAGTTTTAATTTCTTCTGCCGAATTATAAGATTCCATTACCAAACCAAGGTTGCCTGTTTCATCCAGATTCATTTCATAAGTAATAAAAGATGAAACATCATCAAATGCAGAAAAAACTTCAATATTTTTTCCGTTAAAAATCATACGAACAAGGTCCGGAGCAATATGCTGTGGTGACATTCTTATACAATAAGTTTTGTCATCAAAGCCTTTTGTACCAAACATATATTCTATACCAAGTGTATCAAGTCTTGCTTTAATATTTTCTTTTTGTGCTTCAAAATTGCTTGCCGAATTACGCAAAACCGTATAATCATCAGGTATAGCTTCAACAACTATTGTTTCGCCGGACATGGAAGCTACCTGTTTAGCACCAAAATCTGATGATTTAGTTTCCCATGTGGGTTCATCCACTATTTTTGTAACAAAACCCATATCAAAACTGTCTTTTTCTAAGTTGTATTTAATAAGCTCGGCATTTTTCTCGTAAGAACAGCCGTTACTTACAATATAACAGGTTGAATAATCACCTGTCTTAACTTCAAACAAGCCACCAAGTACATCTCCGTAACCCGAATAGGTTTCAACACTGTGCAAAGCATATATTTGACCCTCGTCATATTCTCTCCAAGCTTCTATATCCTGTTCTGCTTCCGAGGATAAATCAACAGAAACAACATATATTTTGTCTGAAGTAATGCCTGTAATCACATCTTCAAAGTCGCTATCAAAATATTTTTCATAATCAGAAATAAATTCACTTGTATCAAGGGCTACAACTTTAGCATTTTTGAAGACCTTTTTATCTGTTTCGGTCAATGAATAACCGTAGTATGTGCCAACTGTAAAATTACTGCGACCTTGTATAAGCTCCAAGGTAGATGTTCTTTCAAGTGCACTTTCACCCAACATAGCTTTGCCTATTTTAAGTGTAATTTTTTCATCATCTGCTGAAATTTCATAGGCATTACCAAGTACACCTAATCTTTTATCCATAACATCTGCCGCATCCTTAAGCTCTGCAGCAGTAACTTCGGATGTGGGATAAAATTCAATATTTGTAATTTCTTCTGCAGACAAGTCACCAAGTTTAACTTCAGAGACATTTTCGGATTTTTCTCCGCACCCTGCAAAACCGGTTACCGCCAAGGCAATTGCCAAAACTGTGACAATTGCAAGTATAATCCTCTTTTTGCTGAATTTATTTTGCTTTTCAGACTGGTTATTATTCATAATTTCCTCCTGTTGGCTTTTTTTGTAATACTAACATATATTTACATTTTTGTCAACGATGCGACAAATAACATTATAGACAAACATTAACTTAAGTGATATAATAAATCAGGGAGTGTGATAGTATGAAATGGTTTATTGCATCAGACATACACGGGTCTGAATTTTACTGTAAAAAAATGCTGGAGTCATTTAAAAATGAAAAGGCTGATAAAATGTTGCTTTTGGGTGATATTTTGTATCACGGTCCAAGAAATGACCTGCCTGAAGATTACAATCCAAAAGCCGTAATTGCTTTGCTTAACGAATTAAAGGATAAAATACTTTGTGTAAGGGGAAACTGTGACACAGAAGTGGACCAGATGGTTTTGGAATTCCCCATACTTGCAGATTACTGCATCATAACGGACGGCGACAAAATAATATACGCCACACACGGTCATAATTTTAATGAAAATAACCTTCCGCCACTGCAAAAAGGAGACATTCTCCTTCACGGTCACACACATGTGCCCGCCTGCAATATACACGAAAATTACACATATATAAACCCCGGTTCTGTATCCATACCTAAGGAAAACAGCCACCACGGGTATATTATACTGGAAAACGGCAAATTTACATGGAAGGATTTTGACGGAAATACAATTGAAATTTAAACAAAAAATAACCTCCGATTGTTTCTTTCACCAACAACCGGAGGTTATTTCTGTTCGTTCTTTGGTTCTGTCATTTTGTATCCTCTCTTTCCTATTCTACCCTTTACTTCATCATCACCATCTTTTAACACTCTTAAATTTTTTATTTTCTCTAACGAGAACTGTTTTTGTTTTAATGTGCTTCTTTGTTGTAAAAGGTGCTTTGCTCTGACTTTTAAACTAAAGATTTTAACAACCTGACACGAACTGAAAAGCTTTTAACTTTTTATCTATATCAACTCTATGTCAATGCGTCACACCGCCGTGTATTTTAAAAAAATGTTCGCATCTATTGTCTTATTCTCTTTACTTTTAAAGTCGATACTTAACTTTTCATTGGACTGTACCTTCCTTTCTTCACTTATAGTATAGCAAATTTCAACCCCTATTTCAATTGGCAATTTGTAAAAAGTGATTGTAATTTTCTTGTGAAAAAAGCAGATTTTACAAATGATTTTTCAAAAACCTATTTACAAACAGGAAATTATATGATAAAATAAATTTGTTGGGTGTCAAAAAACCGCAGGTGAAATTACCTGCGGTTCTTTTTATACTCTAAAGGTGAAAGACCTGTTTTTCTTTTAAAAACTACGCTGAAATAATTCTGACTGCTAAAAGATAATTTTTCCGAAACTTCGGTTACGCTCATACCGTTTAACAGTAATTTTTTTGCATAAAGAATTTTTATCTGCAAGAAATATTCGTGAATACCTATACCGGTATACTTACTGAAAACACGTTTTAGTTGTGCTGTGCTGATATTACATTCCCTTGCAAGACCTTCTACGGAAATATTACTGAAGATTTTTTCTTCAAGAGTATTTATAGCTTTTTTATAAAGTCGTGTTTCTTCATTATCAACCAATTTGGGAGTTGACATATCGTTTTCGGAAAGGCTTATAAGAAGAAGCTCTACAAGGTTTGTAAACCTGTGATACAAAACCGGTTTATCCCTCATAATCTTTAAAAATTTTGTTATTTTCATAGCCTTAGGGTCAAGGTTTTCGTCGGCAAACATTTTAAGAATATCATTTACATATTCTGTCTGTTTATCAGAAAGTGTTAAAAGTTTATTTGCAAACCTGTCCATATAATTGCCGAATACATTAAAGCTTATAACCACATACTTTACATTTTCGCTTGCAGACTGCAGATTATGAAAAGCGTTTGGCTTATGAAAAATTATCTGATTTTTTTTAAGTGTATATACGCTATCATCCTCACAGGTGCACAGTTCACCCTCTGTTAAAATCAGAAATTCCCAGAAATTGTGAAATTCCCCTTCAAAGGAATATGAGCTGTCACAGTGATGCTCAAAAGCAGAAAAAAACTCTATTATTTCAAATGGTTTTTTAACTTCATGGGGTAAGTACATATATCCACCTCTTTTGTGAGCCAAAATCATATATTTTATAGCCGTTTTCGTATAGAAATATAATTTTGAACGTTGTATTATAGGTATAATATCATATGTATTTGAAAAAAGCAAGAATTTTTTAAGGAGGAATTATAAAATGAAAAAACTAACTGTTGCCCTTATAGGTGCAGGCGGCAGAGGTAGAGTATATACAAACGAAATGTTTAAAATGCCTGAAAAATATCAGGTAATTGCAGTTGCAGAGCCTGTTGACGAAAGACGTGAATATGCAAAAGAAAAGCACGGTATTGCAGATAATATGTGCTTTACAAACTGGGACGACTTTTTTAAGCTTGGAAAGGTTGCAGACTTAGCGGTTATTGCCACAATGGACAAAGACCACTTTGTACCTGTTATGAAGGCTATTGAGCTTGGATATGACATTTTGCTTGAAAAGCCCGTATCACCGGACCCTGCAGAATGCAAGAAAATGGCAGAAGCCGCAAAGGAAAAAGGCGTTAAGATTCTTGTATGCCACGTTCTTCGTTATGCTCCATTATACATAACAATGAAAAAAGTCATTGATGACGGACTAATCGGTGATATAGTTTCCGTAAATGCAGAAGAATGTGTTGGTAACGTTCATCAGTCACATAGCTTTGTACGAGGTAATTGGGGCAACAGCAAAAAAAGTTCACCCATGCTTTTGCAAAAATGCTGTCACGACCTTGATATTTTGCAGTGGCTTATCGGCAAAAAGCTTAAAAAAGTACAGTCTTTCGGTACTCTTACATATTTTAAGGAAAAGAATGCTCCGAAAGGTTCACCTGAATATTGCTGGCAGGGTTGCCCTGCTGCAGACACATGCCCTTACAATGCTGTGAAAATTTATTTTGATGAAGACAGCAAGTATAAAGAGGAATGGTACAGAGCCCATGCTGCAGGTATTCCTAATCCTACTCATGAACAATTGGATGATTTGATTAAAAACACTCAGTACGGAAAATGTGTTTTCAAATGTGACAACGATGTTGTTGACCATCAGACACTTAATGCTCTTTATGAAGATGACATAACACTTACATTTACAATGACTGCATTCAACAAGGGTGGCAGAACAACTCATATTTTCGGTACAAAGGGCGAGCTTAAAGCAAGCGAAAACAAAATTGAAGTTTACGATTTTGAAACAGCAGAAACAAAGGAAATTCCTATTATTATTCCAAATCCCGACAACTTCGGTCATGGTGGCGGTGACTATGGTATTGTATGTGCACTTTATGACTACATAATGGGTACATACACAGGCAATGCCGCTTCTGATATAGGTATTTCAGTTGAAAATCACATTGCTGTATTTGCGGCTGAAAAGTCAAGAGCCGAAGGAACAATAGTTGATATTGACGAATACATCGAAAGTTTATAATTAATAAAAATAATCCCAAGAAATTCTTGGGATTATTTTTTTATTATTCATTTATAAGCTGAATTAAACTGTTAATTACCTTTGCAGCCTCTGCTCTTGTAAGGTTATCAAGAGGTCTGAACTGACCTTCATAACCCTGAATAAGACCGATACGTTTAACATATCTTACTGCATCCAATGCGTAGTCTGAAACATCATCCACATCCACAAAATCACTTGATTTATCAGTAACTTCGTTTTTATCAAGGATTCTGTTAATCATAACAGCCATATCCTGTCTTGTGATGTTCATACCGATACCGAACTGAGTATCAGATACACCGTTTACAATGCCAAGTTTCTTTGCAGTTAAAACATAAGGTTTGTACCATGCATTTTCTGCAACATCGGCAAATGTGTTTTCGGCATCCTCATTTTCTGTTCCCATAGCAACAAGAAGCATCTTAAGGAACTGTTCACGGGTTACGTTATCATTTGGCTTAAAGTCGCCTGTACCGTCACCGGAAACAACGCCTTTTTCGGAAAGTGCCATTACATCTTTGTAATACCAGTCATTTGTTTTAACGTCGGAATATTCAACCTTTTCAGGCACATCAACTACAGGTTCGTCCGGCTTTATTTCCGGTTCCTTTTCTGTATCGTCAGGCTTTGGAGTAACTGTGCCGCCTGCACTGCCACCGCCTCCACCACCGACACCGCCGCCTGTAGGACGTCCGCCTGTGGGAGTTTTATCTTCCTCTTCATCATCTTCTGTTTCAGTACCTTCAACTATTGGTTCTTCACCAAAGTACAGGTAATTGCCTGAACGCTTAGGCTGAAGAACTTCACTCTCAAGTGATGCTGCTGTTGAACCTTTCTGATAGATTGTAATATCCTTAATCTTTTCAGCATCAACATCAGATGAGCTGATTTCAAGTACATGACCGTTCTTAGCATAAGAAATTGCATTGATTTCGCTCTCTGTCTTAAACAGATATTCCGTATCAACCTTGTCAGATTTTAGGAAAGTGGCTCCCAAAAGGAATGTGGAAACAATTTCTTCTTTTGCATTTTTCTGAACAATCATTGTTGTTGCATCTGTTGTAAATTCACCAATCTTCAAGCCGTCTTCAGGCTTTTTATCAACTTCGTTGATGTGGTAATAGTAATAGTAATTTACATCACCTGTATTTTTGTTGGTGATTCTGAAATATGCAGCATTTACAAGGTCTTTGTCAAGTGCTGTTTCTATAATAGAAGTTTCAACATCAAAGTCCTCACCTGTATTCATAGGAATGATAACTGTTGTAAATCTTCCTGCACCGTCATGAGTTTTCAAATATACCGCCTTTTTGGATTTGAGGTGAGTATTTGAACCCGGTGAATACTGTGTATCTACATATTCAAGCTCGTCAATTTCCTCATATTCTACAGGAACAACCTTAACATTTACATCAGGGAAGTTTGACCTTACCTGCAAGGTTTCGTTGTTGTCCATACCTGATTCAGGGAACATATGCCAATGCTGTGCAAACAAGTTGTTTACACCCGGGCTGTCATCTGTAGGGATAGCATAGTCGGTTACAATATAGAACAACTGATTTTTAAGGAATGTTACACTTCGCTGAATATATTTTGAAGTTGTATAGTTTGAGTTTCCGTATTCTACATAGTCATAGAATTTATTGGACTCGTAATCGTGCTCGTAATCACCTGCATAGGGTTCTTTGTTGTGTACAAGTGTATTATATGAATTTGTAACACCGTCTATAAGATATTTTTCGTTATCATTTACGGTAACGGTATTATGCTGTACAGGAGAAATATAGTAGTTTCTGAGGTCACCTGTCAAAACGGCACCATAACCCTGGTCAGTAAGCAGGAATTTGCCGTAAGCAAACATTGCTATGCTAAGGGCATCCTTATGGTTATGAGAACCCGGCTTACTGGAGTTGTTAACAAAGCTTAGCATAAAGTCATTTTTACCCCAACCGGAGCGCATAAATGTCTTTTTTGCCGCATGATAGCTATGTGTTGGGTTTTCAGGAGCCTTACCTGAAACACCGTTTGTAATAAAGTATTCCAATATTTCATCGTCGTTGAAAAGAAGCTGATACCAGGTCTTCATTGTACTTGAATAAGAACTGTAAGCATCACCACTATCGGCATAGTTGTATCCGCCGTATGGTCCCTTTGCATAAACCTGAGTAAGAATCATGTTATGCATATCTTCAATCATCTTATCTGTAAACGGAACTTCGCAGCCTGTTTCATTTGATACGTTAAGAGGTGTTTCAAATGTATTAAGGATTGTACCTACATAACCAAGAGGCTGTTCCGCACAGCTACCGTCGGGATAGGTATTTGAACCGAAGCAACGTTCATTTTCTTTTCTTACTTCTTCCATCCAGTATTCGTATTTACGAATTTCAGGGAATCTTGCGCACACGCAGTAAACTGCAGATGTTGCATAAGTTGCCCAGTTATTTGTACTTGTACCGCCAAAATAATATTCTACCTGATAGTCTGCAAGCTGCCAGTAGAATTTTAAGCAGGCTGTAAATCTTTCACCTGTCATATATTCGCTGTCCATCATACAAAGAAGCTGTGATGTACAGTTGATTGTATGTGTGGAACGGTCAAGAGCGTTCATAACATCAGGTTCAAGACCAATTGAGTTTATAAGACCGGTTTCGAATCTTACCCACTGGTACGCCGCTCTTTTATCATTATACACATCCCATATTTCGCATATTCTGGCTGTAAGGTTACCACGATGGTAGTCCATTATTTTACCTTTTTGATCCGCACCGCTTGGAGTAATAAAGTCCCAAAGTTCACGGTCGTTACAGGATGACCATTGACGTTCGGTAAAATAGTCCCATGAAAGGTTATCTTCTGTCCATGTGGTATCTTTGTTCCAGAACAGAGAAAGTTCCTTTTTCTCCGGTGCTCTTGAAGGGTCAAGTTCACAGTCAGTCTTTGCACGGAAGTGAAGTACCGCCTTTGATACCTTGGCATTAGAGTTTATACCGTCAAGTGAAAATGCGAGGTAACCGCAGGATGTATTTTCATCATAGTCCTGATATTTACCGTGTTCTTCAATTCTTAAAATTTCATCAGATGTCATAACATCGGAAGATTTGCTTCCTGCTGTTGTGATACCGTCCATTGTACACGGAAGTGTTCTTGGTACACCATTTATAATCGCTTCAATATACGGAACATATTCAGATTCCTTTGAACAGATAAGTGCCTGTGTCCAGTACTTATCAATTGAAGAAATCATAACAGAGTAACTAAGGTTATTCTGGCTTACAGCCAAAGCAAATGTATTTAAAACATCGTGTGAATGCCACTGCCATTCGTTTGTGATTTCCACAATACCTGCAGTACGTCCGTTTGCTACTGTAGGGAATGTGTTTCTTGCGATATCATCAAGATATGTATAGTTATACGCATAGGTGGACAATGAATGTGTTATACGCTGTTCACCGTAAATTTTGTAATATGCCAAAAGTTCTTCTTTGGCAGTTTCATAATCTCCTGCTTTTGCGGCAGCTTCTACCTTTGCCATTGCAGGAAATTCCGAATATTTAAAGTATGGAGTGTACACCCACATATTTTCAAGTTCATCCCATTTACCGAAGAATTCCTCATCGGGGATATCCTGAGGGTCTCCATACAGTGGATAGCCGAAATAGTCATAGCTTCCATCTTCATTTCGAGGCTGTTCGTACCAGTAAATCGGGTCGCCTGTAGGCTTGAATATATTCATATTCGTGCTGTTTTCGCCCATTTTAGCCGATACCGTAGCCCCTAATGAAAGTATTATAGCAAGTGTCAATATGACACTGATAAGTCTTTTCATAAAGATAATCTCCTTTCCGAGTATATTTGAATAATTAAGATTTTATTGTAGGGTACGATGCCCACATCGTACCGTTTTTAATCAGCGGGCGGATGTAGGCATCCGCCCCTACAATTACATATTATTCACTTTTTGCTGTATCTTCTTCATTATTACTTTAATTCTTTATTTTTTAATAAGTTCTAACAAAGATGCTATTACAGTAGCAGCCTCTGCTCTTGTAAGATTATCTTTAGGATTATACATGTTGTTGTAACCCTGAATAAGACCTATAGCCTTCATGTTTGCAACTGCATCTGCCGCATAATCAGAAACATTTGACGCATCTGCAAAATCTTCAACCTCGTATTTTACAACTTCAAGATTTTTAATGTTAATAAGTCTTTCAATAAATACTGCCATATCCTGTCTGGATATTGGTGAACCAATACCAAATTCCATTTCGGATATACCGTTTACAATACCAAGCTTTTTAGCTGTAAGTACATAGTTTGCATACCATGCATCTGAATTTACATCTGCAAATGTATTTTCTGCATTATCTGTTGCAATATCTGCAGCTTCAATAATCATCTTCAGGAACTGTTCACGTGTTACCTTATCCTGAGGGTTGAAATTGCCTGTTCCGTCACCGGAAACGATGCCTTTTTCCGTAAGCTTAAGTACAGCTTCGGCATACCAGTCTGTTGTCTTAACATCACTGTAAATTGTAGAAGTTGAAGCTTCGGTTTCGTCCTTAACTTCTTCCGTATAAACGGGCTTTGTAATATCAGTACCTACTGAAACATTAGTATTTGCACCGCCGATGCCACTTGAGGCACCACCGCCGCCACCGGAGCCACCGCCACCGATAACTGCAGGACCTGATGAACTGCCTGCTGCAACATAAACTTCAAACGTTCTTGTTATATCTGTGCCCTCTGCAGTTGCTGTAAGTGTAACCTTTGTACCCTGAGAAGGCTTTGTAACCTTACCTGTTGTTGAAATAACATCTTCATCTGATGATGTCCACTTAATAACTGTTCCGTTTGTGCCCAAAGTTACGAGTGTAAGGTCCTTTGAAGCAGTTGAAGGAAGTTTGATTTCAGACATATCAAGCTGTGCAAGTTCTTCTGCTGTTGCAAACAGATAGAATTTAATTTCATTAATATCTACCACAGATGCATTTGCTGTTTCAATTGTAAGCTTCATATAACGTGCTGACAAAGTATCAAACTTAACTGTGCGGTTTGAAATATCTGCCATATCGCCTGACTTAACTTCAGTCCATGTGCTGTTATCTTTTGAAGCATAAAGTGTAAAGTTGCGGATATCTCCTGCATCTTCTACAAGAAGCATTGTGTTAACAAGCTTTTCGCTTCCAAGGTCAAATGTAATGTCAGATGGCTTTGTGCTTGCAGAAACTACTCTGTAAACAGTATCCATATTATTGTCATTAACATTAGACTTCGGATATGTCATATTTTCAAGCTTTGAAACAGTTACATAAGCACCGTTTGCAAGATTCTTGGAATTATCACATTCAACAACTATGTCAAAAGTCTTTTCAATGTAAACATTACTGTTTGTTCTGTCTTTAATATTGAATTTCAAGGTTGTGTATGCAAGTGTATCCTGTGCAGTAACCTTACCGTCGTTTGTAAGAATTGCTGTATTTGCTGATTCCCACTTAACATCTGCACTTGTTATTGATGCAGTCGGCAATGTAACATCACCGCTTAAAACGCCGTTACCAACATTGCTGAAATAATCAAGGTTATCAACATTAAGCTGTAGCATTCCGTACATATCTGTTGAAATCTTAAGTTCTGAAACCTTAATCTCCGCATTTGTAGCTTCTACACCTGCAATATAGTCTGCATCTGCTTTGAAGTCTACATAATCATCTGTAATTTTACCGTCAACCCAGATAGCAAGCTTGCCAAGCTCGGGCATTGTAAGAATTTGAATATTCTTAACAGCATTTTCTGCAAGAGAATGCTCGTCATACTTTGAACCCTTATAGTCAAAATAGAATGCACCATCCTCAACTACTGTTGAAACAATAACATTTCCGTTTTCATCAATAATATTTACCTTACCTTCTGCATCTGAGCCTGTAAGCTTAAATGATGTAACTGCATCTGCAGAAAGCTTAAGGTCAGAATATGAACCAAGTGAAAGTGTTGCAGGAAGCAAGCCTGTGTAAAGATTTGTCTGTGCTGTTCTTGGTGCTACTGTAAGAACAAATTCCTTACTGCTGCCGTAAGCACTTGCTGTAAGCTTAACCTGTTTTGGAGCATAAATTGCAGCATCCTTATTAAGCTTACCGTCTGTTCCGATTATTGATGTATCGGATGATGTCCATGTAATATCGCTGTTTACCGGCAGGTTAAGGTCATATCTTATGTTATTATAATCCTGGTTTGTTATTGAACCAAGTGAATTAATCAGGTATTCACCGTATTCTGCATCATTTGCTCTTGCACGTAAGTGAAGCTTAAAGTCTTTTCTTACCGTTACAGGACATTCCAAAGAATTGTTTGTAATGTATGCTGTAACAACTGCATCTGTTTCAGTTTCGGCAAAGAATACTTCACCTGTCTTAAGGTCAATCTGCTCACAGTCTGTTGCCCACTTAATTGTGTAACCACCCTGTGTTGTTGGCAAAGCCTTAAGATTTTCACTTACATTTTCAGGAGTATTTGTAAGCATATTTACTGTAATTGCTTCAGCCGCAGTAAGTGCAGAAGCCACAGAGCCTATTTCCTGTGCATTTATCTTGTTTATTGATACATCTTTTACAACAATATAGTCACCTGCATTGTTGTTTGAATCAACACCTACACGAACTGTGCTGAACATATCCAAGCCTGATGCTGCAGGGAACGGACTTACATAAGGAATGTTACGGAATGCAAGCTTTCCGTCTATCCACGCACTTAACATGTTGTTATCTGAATCAACACGTACCTTAAGCTTTGCATTTTTTGCATTTGCGGCATAAATCATAGATGTAGCTGTTGTTTCACCGCTGTCCGGGTATGTAAGAGCTATTTTTGTGCCAGATACCTTAAGTGTTGCTGTAGAGAAGAATGAATCTCCGTTTTTATAGCCCAAAGCAATGTTCATAGGAACATCTGAGGTTACGCCGTTTTCAATATCAACCTCGATATCATAAACACCGTCGTAAACATTTGTGCTTGTTACAGAGTACGTATCTGAAGCAACTGCATTGTAAAGGTCATAATATGCAAAATATGTCTTATTTTCCTTTATGGAAGCAGAATCTTCTGCAGTTGTAACCTTTTCTACCTTAATAGCTGTTCCGTCAAAGGTATGTTTTGCTTCCTGCTGGTCTGCACGGTTTGCAAATGACCAGTTTGAAGTATCCTTTGAAATTCCAACAGCTTCCTTTTCAAATTCAAATGCCTTAACTGTAAGAACATATTCCTTTGAATATTTGTAACCTTCAGCACTTACTGCTGTAGCTGTAAGTACAACGTCAAGGTCATCATACCAACGGCTTACATTACCATTAAGGTCAATAACAGATGCATCAGATGTTGTCCATACAACACCTTCTACCTGTGGAAGTGTAATGTTTTCTGTTACTGCAAACGGATTTTCAGCAAGCTTTTCAGGTAAGCTGTCAATTGCACCCTTTGTTGCCTTATATCCTTCTGATGCTGTATCCGTATTATATTCTGTAATTTTAACATTCTTTAGCTTGTAGTATGAACCAACACCCATTCTAAGCATTGGAGAAACAGCAATACCGTTTATAAACTTCGGTGTTGAGTTCCATACTATATCGCCTGCAAGAGGGCTTCCGTTACCTTCTGCCATTGCTGTTGCCTTATGTGTATATGTGTTAAAGTGTACAATATACTTGTGTTCAAGCTGATCCTTTTTAAATGTAAGGGAAGCTTGTTTTGCATTTTTGTTAGCATCGTAACCGTGAACACTTAGTCCCTGTCCGCCTTCTTCATAGTTTCTGAGACGTCCTGTAAAAGGAGCGGCTGACAATGTACCGTCTTCGGCATACGCGCCCATATTGTAGTGGATGTAACCTTCATTAAGTGCAACACCTTCATATTCCTTAACTCTGATAGTCTGTACATCAAATGTAAGTTCTACTTCGTATTCACCAACAAGGTTGTTCATGTATGTCTTTGTTCTTGCCTCTTCATTTGAATCTATCAAAGCTCTGAAGTGAGTCGAAAGACCCATTACGTTATCAGCGTTTGCCGCACCTTTATTGTTAAGAGGTTCCCACTTCGTCAATGTAAGCTTAAGACCGTTGTCAAAGCTTGCTGTGGTATAACCTGTGTCAGGTGCCTTAAACTGGATAAGACCGTCTGTAAGCGAGGTGTATTTTGTAATATCTTCATTTACTATAACAGTAGGAACATCCCAATTTGCATAAACATTTACAGGGCCTGTAATTACTGTATCTGCTGTAAATCTTTCACCGTTTTCAAGTGTCCAGTACTTAAATGCCTTGCCGTCTAATGTAGGAGCTGCAGGCAATTCGCCGTAAGCTGTATCATAGTAGCCTGTGCCTGTTAAGTAAAGTGTCTGGTCATCTGAATAGAATTTAACTTCAACAGGATTTGGAGTAAATACCGCATTCAAAGTTATGTCTTTACCAAGCATAACGTCTGTTTCTTTAAATTCTACGCCGTTACGTTCCCAGTATGCAAATGTGTAATTTTCCTTTGTTGGGTTTTCAGGGAATTCAAATGTATAGCCTTCCCATGCTTTTGTTGTGGCAAAAATTTCGTCACCGTTTTTGAAAGTAACTGTATATGCCGTTGCACCGCTTTCGCCGTAAACTGCATCAACATACATATCGCCTTCAACAGTTGTATCTTCTGCAAGGAAAACATTTGCACTTCCTGCTATAAGCCAGCCCATTGCTGTTTTGCCCTGTTTCTCAGGAACTGCAGGAATTGTTCCAACAGCTTCACCGTATGGAACCTCCATTGTAAGGTCTTCCTGTACAAACGTATCAACACGGAAGTAAACCTTATGTTTTGTAGTTTCGTATTTTGCATAAAGGTTAATATCCCCTGTTAAAACAGTGTTAAAGTCAAAGCTTTCGTTTGCACCTTCTTCAAACCATCCAAGGAAAGTCATACCTTCCTTATCAGGAGCAGTAATTGCATTTACAGCCTCGCCTTTTTTCACTTCAACGGCTTCATACAATTCACCGTCAACATAGAAGTTTGCAAAGTTGTCTGCAGGTGCAACCTTTACAGTATAAACTTTGTTATATGTAATTTCGTCTATTTTAAATGTAGCAATAAGCTCTGCAGAAGTTTCTTCACCTTTTACCTTTGTAATTTTACCATCTGCAGTAATAACGTCAGCATCTGATGTAGACCATGTTACACCGTCAATTACGGGAACATCAATGTCTGCTTCAAGTGCATTTTCTGTACCTTCAAGCTTTGCAGGTACAAGGTTATTGATTGCAGAAAGTTCTGCAGTTGTCAATGCCTGTGGTACAACCTTAATTTCAAGCTTGTCAATTGCAACAGCTGAGTCTAAGCAAATTCTCTGCGGACCGTATAGCTGGAATGCAGAAATATATTTTAGAGAATCAGGAATTGTTGCTTCTGAAGTCAAATCTGTTCCATCGGCAGTAACAGAAGCTGTCTTTGCCGCTGTATCTATTGCATAGTGCAAGGTTCTGCCTGTTGCAGGCAGGTCTGACAATGTATTATTAGTCGGGAACCTTGTTGTTCCAATCCAGTTGGTAGCATAAGTATTAAATGTTCTTGTGTTTACGTTGGAAGCAAGAGCTTCGTTTGTAGCACTTAGTGTGTAATAAGCGTTAAATGTAATAATTCCGTCAGGGTCAAGCTCCTTATTACCTACGGGGTCAATAAGATTCTGATCATAAGTTACACTTATATCAATATTACCTCTGTAATTATTCGTAGTAATTTTTGTGTTGTTTTCTGCATCCTCTGCAACTGTTATGGCAGGGAATGTGTAAACAAGAGGCTTTGTTGTAGTAGTGTTCTGTTTTCCCGCACTTGTAAACAATGTCTGAGCAGTCTGTTCATAATAAATTTTACCGTCCCTAACTTCTGCCTTTACATGCTTGTCGTCTGCCAAAGACCAGTTTTCAGCTTCGTCAAAGCTTGCATAATCAATGTTGTCTGTAATTACAACTTCATCTGTTACAGGATTGTCTGGAAGAACTACTTCTTCACCTTCCGCAACTGTCATTGAATAATGCTTTTTATATGTAACACCGTCCACAACCGCAGTTGCAGTAAGTGTTACTTCCTGTGTTTCACCTACAATTTTTGAAACCTTACCTGTTGCTGAAATAGCAGATGGTTTTGAAGATGCCCATGTAATGCCTTCACCTGAAGGAAGTGTAATATCAGCATCTACATTATTTACATCATCAACAAGTTTTGCAGGCAATGTTTCTGTAAGCATTGTTATTTCTGCATCTGTGTAAGCAGGAGTTACTGCTACATTAAGACTGTCGATTGTAGTTTTTGTTCCAACACCCATACGTTGCATATTGGAAATGGTAAATTCTGAAATATACTTAATAGTATCAGGGAAAGTTGTTTCGGCAACTCTGCCGCCACCTTCTGCTTTTACTGTCAAATCCGTCGTATTTAAAGTATATACTATCTTTGCATTAGTAGTACCGCTTTCAGTACCTACAAACTGAGACTGTGCACCGAAAGTTGACTGTGAACTGTTTGTATGTGCAACACTTTTATTGGATACTCTTGAATGTATTGCATTTGTAGTACCGTCACCTATAGCCAAAAGGCTGTATGAACCGCTGATTTTGCCGGAAGCAGAACCATCTTCTTTTTGGTTAAGGCCAGCCGCAGTATCATTGGCAGCATAATCATAAACAAATTCAACCACAACTTCGCCTTTGTAATTGTTTGTAGTAATTTTTGTTCTGTTTGCTTCATCTTCAGCAATTACGCTTTCAGGCAATGTATATACAAGATTTTCTGTACGTATCTGGTTCTGACTGCCGTTAACGTAAATAGTCTGCTTTTTCTGTGTATATGTAATGTTACCTTCTTCATCTACGCCAACATCTGCATATTCACTACCCGGGAAGCTCCAGTTTGTTGCATCGGCAAAGCTTGCATATTCGGTGTTATCTTCAATTAAAAAGCTTGTTGCAAAATTAGCGTCGGCAGAAACCATGCTTACAGCAGGTAAGCTGATAACAACCATTGCAAAACATATTATTAATGATAATATTCTATTTAGTTTACTCATCAGTCTGCCTCCTTATCTGTAAAGTATAATTGAATAAACGTCTACTGCTTCAGCAAATACGTGAATTGTATCGCCAAATCTTATGTCTGAAACACTGCCAACCTTTGCATTACCCTTTGAATCCATAATGTAAACAACGGGTTTAAGGCTTGAGTTGTGCATAAGCTCATATTGCTTTGTTCCGTTCATATTTGAAACAGTAAGAAGGTCCATCCAACGAGCCTTCGAATTTGAAATCTGGTCAAATGTAATATCATCAACTGTACCGATAAAGTTGTTAACACCGCCTGCAGGGTCTGTTCTGTCGTACCATTTATCCAGTTCCTGCTGCATTTCAAAGCTGTTAAGTCTGTTAAAGCCGTCAAGCGAGAATGAAATAAAGTCACCCTTTGAAATAGCCTTAAAGCTGTCGTAATCAGCAATAAGCGGAGAAACCTTAAAGGTCTGTTCACTTACTGCCTTTTCGTTACCTTTTGCGATTATTGAAATTTCAATATCTGTTGAATCGGTTTCTGTATTATATACCTGTACTGCCTTTGTTACAAGACCGCTGTAATTTCTGTAAGATAAAATAGCACCTGCACTACCTGATATCATCTGTGTTTTCATTACAAGCAAATCAGCAACCAATGTATCGTCATCAACATCATAAGCATCAATGAAATATTTTGTTGCATTGAAAAGTTCTTCTATGTAGTTTAGAATATCATCATCTGATGCATCCGTATTTGTAGGTATACAAATTGCATATGTATCGGAAGTAATACCGAAAGGTACATTTGTCTGTGCAAATACGTTTTCAGCACTGTTGTAATAAGGGTTGCTTCCTACACTTGACGGATATGCCAAAGTAAACTTTGTAATTTTGTTATCCGCATTCAAGGTATACTGTACAGGCTGGTTCAGAACCTTTTTAAGGTTTGTCTCGTTAGTCTTTAGTCTTTCGGATTTCAAGGTCTTGTTGCCTTCAGCATCTGTTTCCCAATACTCAAATGTGAAATTTGGTGCAACATAGTAAACCATAATATTTTCGTTCTTAAGGTAAAGATTCTTCATAGAAGTTTCTGCGTTTGTTTCTTCGTTATAATCACCCTGCATTGTCTTTGTGGAAATTTTAGCAGGTATTATAAGACGTACCTTTATATCGCCAAAGCCCTTACTCTGATAATTCATAATATAACCATAGTCAGACTTTGTAACTATTTCATCAATATATACGATATCACCCTTGAAGTTAAGCTTAAATTCATAGTTGCGTCCAACCTTAAGCGTTTTTGTTTCGCAGTTGCCTGCAAAATATTCTTCCTGACCGAACAGCAAGTATTCGTCATCTTTTGACTCCAAAAGTCCCTGACTGCCTGCATTGCTTACTATAACACGAATGTTAAGACCGTCGGCACTTTTTGCAATACTAAGCACAGACCCCTCTTTAATTGCACTGAAGTCTGTTGCTTTACCGTTTTCGTCATAATATTCTACAAAGGCTTTTGTTTCTTCTACATCAAAAGTAAGATTTTTTTCATTCTTATATAAATAACCCTGTTCAAGTGAAACCGTAAATGTTTCAGCGTTGAAAGAATCTACTATACAATCAGTGTATTCAAACACAAATACTGCTTCCGCAACTTCATCATCGTCATTGTCTACCGCACGGATATCGCAGTTTCCGGAAAGGTTAACAAGGCCAAGATTAAAGCCGTCATAAACATTGTTGTTGTAAATCCACACAGTTGCCATATCAGTATTTACCGATTCAGTCTTTGAACTTTCATTACTGATGTAATATTTAATTTCACCGTCATTGTATGAAGCCACATCTCTGCCGTCAAGTTCTGTAACGATGTTTTTATTTGTAGCCTTTAGTGAAGTGATTTTACCGTATGTACCGTCAGATGTTGTGGAAACGTAAAAATCCACTTCAACACCAACATATCCCAAAGGCGCTACACCGTTAAAGTCAAAAACCTGACCTTCAATTTCAAGCTGTGTATCACGTAGTGCTCCATTAAATTCGTAAAGATATGCGGAAACGTCTGCTGTAACAATACCACGCATTTTAACAAAGCCGTCGGGATTTGCCTTTGTAAGATCATGGCGGAATGTATTGCCTGCATCAATTTCATATGATGGTGCAATGTTGTCGTTATAATACATAGGCACCATTTTGCCTATATCCAGACAGTTGTCAACCATAATAAGCATATCCTTTATTGTAATATACTCATTGCCGGAATTAACATTGTCTGTTATGCCGATATTTCCTGCGGTGTATGTATAAGAATTCAAGGAATTATCGGAAACTATAACATTGTATCCCAAAGCTGTTACAAGCATTTTGCAAGCCTCGGTATATCTTACGTTTCTTTCCGGCTGGAATGTACCGTCACCTACACCGGAAACCACGCCCTGCTTGTAAAGTAAGTTGATGGCACCTGCATATGGGCTGTTGTTTGTATCTGTAAAATACGCCTCCATGGAAAGGCTTACAGCAACCTCCTGCTGACCCATCATATTAACAACCAGCTGTGAAAATTCACCTCTGGTAATGTTGGAATCCAAACGGTTTTCAACATCAATACCGTTTAAAATTCCAAGTGATTTCAAGTCAAACATAATGTCATTATCTGCAAAAACTGCACCGCCAAGGCAAGTTAAGCTCATTGCAACAACACATATGATTGCTATGATTTTCGAGAATACGTTTTTCATATTCTTACCCCCATCCTTTTTTGTGTAGAAAAAAACCTTTTTTCCTGATTATAAAATCATTATACAATATGCTTACCTCAATTACTATACGTTTTTAGCTAAAAAATGTTAGAAATCAGATATTTTATCATATAATATACTCATTATATTTTATAGTATATACAAATAAAAGTCAATGTATAAAATTCCCATTAAATCATGCAATTTTGCCAATGTGTACTTATATATTGATATTCTGAAAAAGGAGAGTTGAAAATAGCACCTGAAATCATCAGGCTGACTGATGAACTTATGAAACAAAAAAAGACTTACCATATGGTAAGTCTTTTTTATTTACAGTAAGTACCTGCGAATTATATTGCAACCCACTCAAAAGGCTTTTCGGCAGACTTTCTGCCTGCATCAATAGTAGCCACAACATTAACAGTTTGACGATGAGGTACAGGTACAACCCCCGTATCAAAAAAGCCAACAAGATTTTTTATAAAAAGCTTAAAATAATCAGATTTTACAGTGTATATCACCATATTATTTTCCTTATCGGTAACAGATATTTCAAAATCTATCCACAATCCCTGATAAAATTCTGCAAATCTTCCGTCTGCAAACTCTATAACATATGATGGGTGTTCCTTATCGCCCAAAAACATTATACGCTTTGGATCTGTTTTCATAAGCTTCAGTACAGGTTCAATCTGATGAATTGAATATATATCATACACACCGGGACCACGACTGTATACTTTGTAAATATTATCCAAATTGATATCATCAAGCTCAGATGCATAGAAAAGTGCAGAGCTTGAATAACAAGGTGTGCTGTGCGCGTCTGCATTTGCAAAAATACGAAGTGCAGTTTCCCTGTCAGGTGCAAAAGTTTTGTCCACATAAACGGGCTTGCCTGACTTTAGCGGCAAATCGCAAAGTTCCTCGTGCATTTCAGGATTGTCAGGTGAAAGCACAATTAAAACATCACTTTTTTCAACAACCTCCTCTGGTGTTTCCAAAAGCTCAATGCTATACTTTTCAGCCCATTCTTTGTTTGTCATACTGCCTTCGTTGGGGCTATCAATCATACCGTAAGCATAGCAAACTTCATATCTTCCGTCGGAAGCATTTTTGATAAATTCAGGATAATTATTTGCGTGCCATTCGTCAAGATAATAATCCATAAACCCTACTTTTCTCATAATGTCACTTCCTTGTGTTCTTCTGCTGAGCGGTAAATGGCATCCATCATACGTGATGTAAGTATGTTAACATCAATATGTGAGTGTAATTTTTCACCGCTTTTAACACAGTCTATAAATGCATCAATTTCATTTTGGAACATATTGCTTTGTGTACATTCAAAAGTTGTCTTTGTAAGCATACCGTTTTTGGTAGAATACACAGTAAAATCCTTGCCATACTGCAGACGTACACCGCCCTTTGTACCCATAAAATCAATAAACATCTCATTTTCAAGGATATTCTGTGCCCATGCACCGTTGAAATTGATAACGGGACCGTCTGTTCTGATAAGACCTGTTATACCCTCTTCAACATCACATATACCGCCTTTTGTGGGAGGACCTGCCCACATATCTTTATATACATATTCATCTATCGGATTACCTAATTTTTTAAACTCTTCTGCCGAAACAGTAAGTGCCTTAGGGTCATTACAGCAATACATAACAATATCAAGAAAATGTACGCCCCAGTCAATAAGTACGCCACCGCCTGCAATTTCCTTTGTTGTAAAAGCACCACCAAGTCCGGGAATACTTCTTCCGGAGCGGAAGCTTATGTAAACATTATAAATTTCTCCCAATTCACCGGAATCTATAATTTCCTTCAACTTGTTGACATTTGTGTTAAAACGGTTTACAACACCGATGTTTAATATCTTTCCTGTTTCGTGCTGAGCCTTCTGCATTTCCAATGCTTCACTGTATAATCTTGCGGCAGGTTTTTCGCAAAGTACGTGCTTGCCTGCCTTAAGAGCATCTATTGTTATAACGGAGTGCATCTTGTTAGGTGTACAAACGGAAATTGCCGCAATCTCAGGGTCTGCAAGCACTTCCTTGTAATCAGTAACCGCAATACCGCAACCGTATTTTTCTACAGCCGCTTCCGCTCTTTCCTTGATAATGTCGCAAAAATACTTTATTTCCGCCTTTTTGTTTTCCATATATGACGGAATATGTGCACTGTTGGCAATAGTTCCGCATCCTATAACCGCAACCTTCATTGTAAATTCCTCCTTGAATTTTATGGTTAAATTATATATTTTTTTGATTTTCCCGACAATATTAAAATGTGTTATTTATAGTACAAAATTTGCGGTAGTTTGTTTTTATATTCTCTTGGCGACACACCTGTTATATTTTTAAAAGCACGCCTGAAAGAATGTGATGACGCAAAATTAAGGTGTTCGGATATTTCCTCTATTCCAAGTGGTGAGGTTTTCAAAAGCTCGCAGGCGTGTGAAACTTTTTTGCGTGTAATATACTCTTTTACGGTAACACCCATTTTTTCACTGAAAAGATGCGAAATATAATATTCGCTGTATGAAAGACTTTCGCTTATATCTTTTACGCTTTCAATATTCAGATACTCACGGTCAACAAATCTTAAAATTTTATAAATTGTACTGCTTGCCATGGAAATTTCATTATTTTTGGCAGTAAGCCTCTTGGATTTTCCCGAAAGTATTCTTGATAAATTAACAACAATCTGTGAAAGGTACTGACTAATCATAGTTTCGCTGTATTCATCCCAATCGTAGGATTCATCAACCATAAGCGAGCTTAGCTTTTTAACCGTTGAATCATCGTCTGTAACAAAATACTTTTTTAACTTTACAAGATTATAAAAATCCTCCATAAACTTCTCTTTTTTATCGGTTGTGTATCCAATGCAAATATATCGGAAGTCATCATCGGGATAAACCTCAAATTTATGAACACTTCCTTTTTTTACAAAGTGAATCTGACCTGCTGAAATATCCTCACAGCAGTCATCAGAAATCACTCTTGCCTTTCCCGACAAAACATAGGTTATTTCATCACATACCTGGATATGCTCGGGTATTGTTCCGTTTCTCATTAACGAAAGCTCGGAAATCTGAAATATCTTACCTACAGAAATTTCAAGGCCCTCATTGAATAATTTGTCAAAATGATATAACTTCAACTTCTAAAACCTCCTTTTTCTGCGAATTCTGTTAAGATGCCTTTCAAAATTACCGCTTGAAATATACTCAGCAAGAACATACTGGTCAAGAACGGGAACAGAACATGAAAATCCGCCTAATTTTTCTGTATATACCCCAAGCAATTTATCGGGCAATATCATATAACCTATACGCATAGACGGTGAAAGACTTTTTGAAAAGGTATTAAGGTATATTACCCTGCTGTTGCTGTCCAGCGAATACAAAGTTTCAACAGGCTGACCGGGCTTAAAAAACTCGCTGTTGAAGTCATCTTCTACAATGTAGTTTGTATCATTTGCCCAACGCAAATATTCATATTTTTTAAGAATTGATGTTGTAACATCCGTAGGATAGCTCCTGAAAGGTGTAACGTGCAACACATCAATACTGCTTTTTTTAAGTGTATCACTTTCAATACCGTCACTGCCCATTTTAAGCTTTTCCACATTTGCACCTGTTCCCGTATACACAGCTTCGATTCTGGAATATGACGGGTTTTCTATGCCGTACACCTTATCTCTTCCAAGTATTTTTACCACCGTTTCGTAAAGCTGTTCCGCACCGGAGCCGATAATAATATTCTGAGGCTTTGCAATCATACCCCTGTAACGGTGAAGATAGTCGGCAATAGCATTTCTTAAAACTGCACAACCCATATTGGGCGACTTTACAAAAAGCTGTTCTCCTCTTTCGGAAATAACCTTTCGTATAGTCTTAAACCACAAAGAATATTCAAAGTCATGTCCCTTATCAAGGGATATATTTTCATCAAGATAATCAAAGGCAATAGGCTCCGTTTTGTTTTCCGCTGAAGGTGCATCAATTTTGCACACAAAATAACCGCTTCGCTCTTTGGACACAATGTACCCCTCATCAGCAAGCATTCCGTAAGCCGTCTCTACAGTTATAACACTGAAACCGTACCGGTCTGCGGTTACTCTTTTAGAAGGCAGTTTTTCCCCTGCAACATATTCTCCCGTCAATATTTTGTTTTTTATATCTTTATAGATTTCAAAGTATTTTTTCATCTGGTTATACAAAAAACTCCTTTTTTGGATATTTAAACATTACCACGTTTAAATTATAATACCATTAATGAAAATTGTAAAGGAGATTTTAAAATGTCATATAAAAGATTACTTACAATACAGGATATTTCATGTGTAGGACAATGCTCACTTACTGTTGCACTTCCTATAATTTCTGCCTGCGGCATTGAAACTGCAGTTTTGCCGTCTGCGGTACTTTCAACACACACAGCAGGCTTTTCGGGCTACACATTCCGTGACCTTACAGATGATATGCCTGCAATAAAAGACCATTGGGTAAAGGAAAATATTAAGTTTGATGCAATATACACAGGTTATCTTGGCAGTACAAAGCAGATAGAATACGTTGCAGATATTTTCGACAGCGTGGGAAATGAAAACTGTGTAAAGGTTATAGACCCTGCAATGGCAGACAACGGCAATCTGTATCCGGGCTTTGACGGTGAATTTGTGGAAGCTATGAAAGGTCTTTGCGCAAAGGCGGACTACCTTGTTCCAAACATAACGGAAGCAAGCTTTTTAACAGATATGGAATATAAAACAGAATACGACAAAGCGTACATAGATGAGCTTATAGAAAAAATGTGTGCACTTGGTGCGAAAAACGTTATACTTACAGGCGTTTCCTACAAAGAGGGCAGAACAGGGGTAGTAGTTTTTGAAAATGGCGAATATTCATACTACGAGCATGAATTCTTACCAAACAGCTGCCACGGCACAGGTGATATTTATGCATCGGCATTCGTGGGTGCTTTGGTAAGAGGCAAAAGTGCTTTTGATTCTGCAAAGATTGCCGCAGAATATACAGTAGAGTGCATAAGAGCAACTGCCGAGGAAGAAAATCATTGGTACGGTGCAAAGTTTGAGCCTGTTTTGGGCAAACTTATAAAATTAATAGAGGCATAAATAAAATCGGAGGTCAAACCTCCGATTTTTAATTTTTCAGTATACTTTCAACGTTTTTCTTTAAAAATTCGTAATCATCGGGGTCATAGTAAAAATGCATGGATTTTTCAAGTACATTATTTACAAAACCCTTATTCTTCTGCAAATGTTTTAATGAGCTGAATGAAACCATCTCATCCTTTTTTGACTGAAATGTATAACAAGGTACATTTACGTTTTCAATATTTTTTCTCACCTTACGAATCAGGGCAAACAATTCCATATACCTTGGTATCCACCCTGCATAATGCCATACCCACGCATTGTGGCTGACACTATGTGCCTTTTTTGCCGCAATATCCACCGGATTATTTTCAGAACCCATACCAAGCACAAGTTTAATAGTATTAATGGCTGAAGCAGGTTTCAAAAAAATCTTTAAAGGTACCGCAAGCAATATCATAGCACGTATTTTATCTGCATATCCGGTGCAGGTGTCAAGGGATAAAAGTGTACCCATGGAATGTCCTACAACATAAATATTATCATATTTTTCATAAAGCTTTAAAAACATTTCATTAACCTGACTTTTCCATTTAGCCATAGAAGTACGGGAAAATTCCTTAACGCCTTTTCCGTGACCGTCAAGCAAAATGTTATAAATAGACCAATTATCCGGAACAAGGCTTATAATGTCATCAAAATGCCGTGGCGTACCGAATATTCCGTGAATCATCAATATTGCGGTATTTGCTCCCTCCGCCTCTTTAATAAATTCTTTATGCATTCCATCACCTTCTGAATTTTATTATGTTACATTACTGTAAATAAAATTACCTTTATTTTTAAAATGGGATTATATAATTATTATATAGCGCCAAAATCACTGTGTCAATGTTACTATAATGCTAATGAGATGTCTTTGTGAAAACTATAATGTCTGTCACTACTTTCGCGAAATCCCGTAAGAATATCTGTTTATCTGTAATATGTTTTGCCTGAAACGAAAATTCTGCACAGCGTGACAACGATGTGTTCGCTCACCACCTTCATACAGATGTATGGAGATAGATTTTCCCAAGCTGTAAATAAAACTTTAAACAACAAAAACTCTGTACCATATGAGGTGTCTTTTTATTCTGCAAAAGCATATCTTCCCATAAATAAGATTTCGCCGTTTGTATCATCGCGTATAACAAAAGTAAAAGGCTTATTCATTTTAAATTCAGTAGGTACAGGGTATCTTCCACTGCTTCCTCCCATACCTACGCCTGTTACCGCAGCCGCCTCTGTACCCTTTTCATCAACCTTTATGTACGTTGTATGTAAGATGTCCATAATCTGCATATTACCCTTGTCAAACATTTTTTTGAAGTCAGCATCTTCGCCAAACGGAGCTTTCATTCCCATGTCATAGAATTTGCTACCAAGACTATCGCTGTAACTGATTTCAAATTTAGGCATACTCAATCTTACATAACTTTTCATATTTAATTTATCTTCTTCCAGAGCCTTGTTCAAAACCTCTGTTTCAACTATGTCATAATCAGAAATCAGAACATACATATTTATATCCAAATCACTTTTCAAAAACCTGTTTTTATAAGGTATGGCAAGAATTTTTACACCGTCTTTTTCACAATATCTGAAAAATTCTGTCCAATTCATAAATTCTGTTTCAACTTCTATACCGTCTGCATTTGTAAAAATATCAGGCTTAGTCATTGATTCAGGAAACTCAAATGCCCATCCCCCTTTAAAATAGATGGCGTTTACAATCATTGCCCAATACGAGGGGTTGTCTATAATCTCGCCAATCTTTCCGTTGGTATTTTCAAAAGCCCAACTGTTAACGTCATCAACAAAGTTCAGATTGTCTGAAATTTTTGACTCGGCATCATAAAACTCTTCAACATTCGATTTAAAGCTATCACCAAATCTTTGTTCTGTCAGATCCTTATTTATCCATATGGAATTTGCGATATTAACCTCTAACAAATCATAGTTTGAATACTGTTCTATCATTCCCTTTGACTTTTCGTTAAACTCATCGAGATTTTCAATATCAGTTGCTTCAAGAATTTCGTCAAGGGTTTTACCATCCGCACCGTTTGCGGCTATGGCAAGTGCCATTTTTACCGAAAGAGGTGAAAACATATAGTTTTTATCCTTTGGCATCTGTGCGTTCAGCCTATCCTCAAACAACTTAAATGCATGGTAATACTTATCATGCATACGCACCATTGTGACAATCGCCTGCTCTGTGGTATAAAATTCTTCAGGCGAAAATTTGTCACTTCCCACACCTGTCATTATTCCGTGAAAATATATGTTATATATGTGTTCTGTTGCCCAATCAGAAAATTGTGATTCATCCGAAAAGCAATAGCTTGAAAGTCTGTAATCATCATAAACCTCCTCTATACCCAGCACCTTGCACATTCTGTGTAGTATAGCCGCCGCTTCTTCACGTGTAATATTGTCATGCGGTGCAAAGGTTGTTGCACTTTTTCCGTTTATCACACCTAAACTGTACAAGTCGATAACCTCTTTGTTTTCCGTGTCATCAAAGGGATTTTCCAAAGTCTCAGGTTTGGTTATACCGCATTTATAAAGAGTCTTAAATGCAAGTGTACAAAAATCCTCACGGTTAATCGGTGTTTCGTAGTTATAACTTCCTTCAGCATCAACTATTCCTGTTTCCGATGCCCTATTCACATATTCAACCGCCCAATCACTTGGTGGTGATGCAAAAACCGTTGTACAAAGCATCAAACTGACAATAAGTAAGCACACAATTTTTTTCATTCAAAAACCCCCTTGTCAAAATATTCCTTCTATAAGTAAAACAATTTGCATCACTGAAATGTTGTGTTTTATTTATTTTTAAAATAAACAGGCGTAACATCAAAGTGCTTTTTAAAAAGCCTTGAAAAATAATTGTAATTGTCATAGCCTAAATGGTTTGAAACATCAACCAGTGACATTTCATTGGATATGATAAGCTCCTTTGCAAGCATCATTTTTCTTTCGTTTATGTAATTCACAAGGGTTTTGCCCGTTTCCTTTTTAAAAATAGTCGCCGTATATTCCTTGGAAAGGTTAATATTTTTACTGATGCTTTCAAGAGACATTTTATCTCTTATGTGCAGTTCTATATAATTTAAAATTTTATGTATATGTTCATTACTGCTTCGAATTGAAACAATGTCCGAAAGCTCAAGCAAAATGTAGTTAAGCATATTTGCAAGCTTTTCTTCCGAATGGTAGTATGGAGAAATATGACTTTGCGGAAAGGCAGACAGCAAGGTTTTTATATCACGTGAAATACAGCCGGGTATAAAGGTTTCAAAATCAAGCTTAACATCAGGCAAAAGGTAAAAATTAAAGCTTACATATTCACAGTGTTCAGCACCCTCAAGCCTTGAATTAACACAGCCGGGCTTTAAAAAAATTGCATCATTCTTTTTAAGAGTAATTGTTTTTCCCTCTATAATGTATGTCATGCTTCCTCCAAGCACAAAAGTGAGGTCATAAAAGTCAATAGTTCTTTCCTTCATTGCACAGCATTTGTCAACAGATATATTGCAAAAATGCCTTACCTTACTTACAAAATATTTTTTCATATCACACCTCCAAATCTTAATATAGTGCAAAATTTTAGGTTTTAAGTTAAAATAGTTAGTTGTTCCATAAAACAAGGGATTATATAATTATTATATAGTTTCAAAAAAGCTATGTCAATATTATTATAATGCTAATGAGGTGTTTTTATGAAAGCTTTGTTACTTGGGGATGTATGCCCAAACGTTAACTCACATGAGCTGTATGAAAATTGTGATATCCAGGCACTTTTTACAGACACATTACCAATTTTTGAAGGAAATGACATTAATTTTGTAAACATTGAGTGTGCTTTTACAGAAAGTGAAAATGCAATTAAAAAATTTGGTCCGCCACTGAAAGCGCCCATAAAAACTGCAGAGGTTTTGAAAAAAGTTGGTGTAAATTACTGCGGTCTCAGCAACAACCATATTTTCGATTATGGTATAGCAGGTGTAAAGGATACAATGAAAGCCCTTGACAATGCGGGAATTACATACACAGGCTTTGGTGATAATTACGAGGATTCACGAAAAAATCTCATAATAGAAAAAGATGGCGAAAGGGTTTGCGTCATAGCAGTATGCGAGCACGAATATTCCTACGCCCTTGAAGACAGAATGGGCAGCCGTCCATTTGACGAATTTGACACAATGAAGGATATAAGGGAAGCAAAAAAAGAAAACGACAGAGTTATTGTTTTATATCACGGCGGTAAGGAGTGTTGTCATTATCCGTCACCAAGACTCATTCGAGTGTGCCGTGCTATGGCAGACAACGGTGCAGATGTTGTACTTTGTCAGCATACTCACTGCATAGGCTGTTACGAGCAATTTGAAAACTGCCATATTCTATACGGTCAGGGTAATTTCCACTTTACAAAAAGAGCTGATCTTAACTATCCTGCATCATGGAATGAATCTTTGATGGTAACTTACGACACAAAATCACATGAAATAAATTTTATTCCGCAAGTAGCCGATGAGGTTTCAATAAAAATCGCAAAAGGTGATGAAAAGACAAGAATCCTTGCAGAATTTGAAAAGAGAAACAAAGAACTTGCAAATGGAGAATGGAAAAAGGGATGGCACGAATTCTGCGAATCCGAAAAGCATATATATTTGTCAGCAATTGGTGCTGCCTGCAACGAAAACTCAACTCAACGTGATAATGATGTATTTGGTCATTATCTTGACTGTGAAGCACATACAGATGTATGGCGTGAACTATTCCCAAGCTACAACCTTACAAACGAGAAGTAACCCTATTTATCCATAAAAAAGTCTGTACCATTACGGTACAGACTTTTTTTATAACGCATATTTAGTTGCATATTCTTCAAAGGATGTATTAAATTCCTTATTATTTGAATTCTTAAGAGCATTCAGATACTTATGAGTATCAAATCCACCGTGATTAATTTCAATCATAGCAACGGCTATGTTTGAACAGTGGTCGGAAATTCTTTCGTAATTTGTAAGAATATCTGAAAGAACAAAGCCCATCTCAATTGTACACTCACCGCGTTGCAGTCTTTCAATATGTTTTGTCTTGATTTCTGCTGTAAGGTTATCTATAACCTGTTCTAAAGGTTCAACCTTAATTGCAAGAGAAATATCATTGTTTATATAAGCATTTACTGTATTATCGACAATTTCTTCTGCCGCACGACGAAGAACAAGCAAATCTCTTTCCGCATCCTCTGTAAACACAAGCTTCTTTTCATTAAGCTCTTTAGCTGCCTTGTAAAGGTTAAGTGCGTGGTCACCCAAACGTTCAAAATCTCCGATGTTATGAAGCATCATAAACTTTGCACGACTGTCTGCGTCCGAAAGACCTTTGCTTGAAATTGCAATCAGATAATTACCGAGCTTATCTTCATACCTATCAAGCTGTTCTTCATCAGCAAACATTTTTGTTTCCACATCGGCATCAAACTTGTCGAACAAGCTGAACCCTCTATGAATAATATCCTGTGCAACCTGAGCCATTTTATAAGTAAGCTTTTTACATTCTGCAACAGCAACAGAAGGTGTAGCCAAAAGACGGGAATCCAGAAAGTCATTTTTAACAGGCTTTTCATTTTCATCTGTTTTAATAACCATATTGGCGATTTTTTCAAGCTGTTTTGTAAAGGGCAAAAGTATAAATGTTGTTGTAATGTTAAATATAGAGTGCACCACAGCAATACCGAATGGAGTTATAGGTTCATTTATAAATGCAAGATTCAAAAAATGATTAACTGTATAAAAAGCCACAACCCATATCAGTGTACCCAAAAGGTTAAAGGTTATATGAACAACTGCAACCTTACGGGCATTTTTGTTAACCCCTATACTTGAAATAAGGGCAGTAATACATGTACCGATATTCTGACCCATAATAATTGGCAATGCAACTGAAAAATTAATTTTACCGGTCATAGAAAGTGCCTGCAAAATACCCACAGATGCAGATGATGACTGTATAATACCTGTAAGAATAGCACCTGCTAAAATACCAAACAGCGGATTTTCAAACATAACAAGAATGCTTGCAAATTCAGGCATATCCTTAAGAGGTTCAACAGCACCGCTCATAAGCTCCATACCAAACATAAGTACTGCAAAGCCTATTAAAATTGCACCAATATCTTTTTTCTTTGCACTCTTTGACATCATAATCATAAGAATACCTAAAAATGCAAAAAGCAAAGAAAAATTCTCAGGCTTGAAAAACTGCATAACCGGATTATTTCCTTCAATACCTACCATACTTAAAAGCCATGCAGTAATGGTTGTACCAACATTTGCACCCATTATAATACCTATGGTACGGCCAAAGTGCATAATACCGGAATTAACCAAACCTACTAATATTACAGTAACTGCCGATGATGACTGAATTACACCGGTAACAACAATACCCAAGCCCAGAGCCTTAAAACGGTTAGAGGTCATTTTCTGCAAAATAGTTTCAAGCTTACCGCCGGCAAGCTTTTCCAGACCTTGTGACATTACATTCATACCATAAAGGAAAAAAGCAAGTCCACCCAAAAGCGTTATTATGGAAAAAGCATCCATATTAAATTCCTCCATAATTCATAATATTTTTCTCAACATTCACTATAATACCAAATTACTGTTAAATTTCAAACCAAGTTTATGTTAAATCTATGTTAAATTTTATTTGTAAACCGAATCTTTATGGATGTACCACTGCCAAGCTCACTTTTAATACTTACTTCACCGCCGTGATAGGAAACACCGTGTTTTACTATGGAAAGACCAAGTCCTGTTCCGCCAATTTCTCTGGAATGGCTTTTATCAACACGGTAAAATCTTTCAAAAACACGGTCAAGCTCGTATTTGGAAATACCAATACCTGTATCTGTAACAGTATATTCTGTTACTCCGTCAATTTTCCGGATATCAATCATTACCATACCGTTTTCTTTGTTATATTTTATAGCATTGTCGCATAAATTATAAATTATTTCATCAATGATATACTCAACACCGTATATTTTTTCCTCAGTTCCGTCAATGGTGAATTTTATGCCCTTTTTAGATGCGACTGCAGAAAGTCTTGAAACAACGTTTTGTGATATTTCGTATAAATCTATCATTTTCTTTTCGTGAAGTACTTCTTTTTCCTCAAGCTTTGAAAGATTTATAATATCACCGACCAAAGTGATAAGTCGTTGTGTTTCATCATATATTATTCCCGAAAACCTACTTATATCCTCCGGCTTTGCAAAGCCGTTACGCATAATTTCCGCATATCCCGATATTGAAGTAAGGGGGGTTTTAAGCTCGTGGGAAACATTTGCTGTAAATTCTCTTCTTAATTTGTTTTGCTTTTCATGTTCTGTTTTAAGCTCGTCCATCTGCTGTTTAATCTGCTTGTTCTGAGTATTAATTCTTTCCACCAAAGGCCTTATTTCAACAAATTCAACATCATCATCGGGATTTTCTATATTTATGGCGTTAATGGGATTTATAACGCTGTTGTATACAAGTTTTGCCAAAACAAATGAAAGCAATACAGACACAACAAACAGCACAAGAATCTGATATTTAAGTTCCGTTATAACCGAAACAACAGATATGCTTTTTGCATAATAATTGTGCATAGCAGAAACCATAACAATTACACTCATCAGAAAAACAGCCATTATTCCAAAAAAAACATTTCTGAATATTTTATACCTCATGGTTACTTCCTCCGATTTTATAACCAATGCCTCTGACTGTTTTAATGTAATCACCGGCAATACCAAGTTTTTGTCGCAATGTACGTATATGTACATCCACCGTACGGTTTTCTCCGTCAAAGGCATAGCCCCATATTTCGTTAAGCAAAGTATCACGTGTAAGAACAATATCCCCGCTTTTTAAAAGCATACACAAAATTTCAAATTCCTTAAGTGTAAGTATAACATCATTGCCGTCAACACGTACAATATGTTTACCGGGACATACATAAAGAGAACCTATTGTGTATTCCACCTCATCGTGTTTTGCTTCCGTACGCCTTAAAAGTGCCTTTACGCGGGCAATAAGCTCCATCATGCCAAAGGGCTTGGCCACATAGTCGTCTGCACCAAGATCCAGACCTACTACTTTGTCGTACTCGCTGTCCTTTGCAGTAAGCATCATAATAGGTATTTTTTTTGTTTCAGGCAATTTGCGCAGTTTTTTTAATATGGAAAGCCCGTCTTCCTCAGGAAGCATTATGTCAAGCATTATCATTGACGGGATTTTAGATTCTATTGCCTTCCAGAATTCCGATGGTAATCCAAAGCCCACTGCTTCCATACCGGAATTATTCAGTGTATATACCACAAGCTCACGGATATTGTTATCGTCCTCTATAAAATAAATCATACCTTTTCCTCCGTTTACTGCTTATTACTGTTAATCAAGTCGCCGTTACGCCTGTCATAATAGTAAACACTTCCGTCAGACACGCTTATTTCCCACACGGGAAATGCCGTAACCCTTACGGTTTCATCTCTGTTGCCCACATAATAACCTGCCTCAACACTTGTTACCGTAACTTTTTCTGAATAATTTGTATTAACTGCAAAATCTATCATTATCTGTGAAGGTGAAACCGTCTCGGCAGTTCCTCCCTCCGTTACATTATCTCCAAGCCAGTTGTGTCCGTAAATTTCCTGAATACCCTTTTGGGTACACTTAACACGTATGTAGCTGTCAAAGAAAATCATATTTCCGTGTTTAAGATAAAAAAACACATATTCACCACTTTTGCGAGTGCTGTATTCCACATCGTTAAGAAGACCTGTCTTTTTAATTTCCGACTTTGTATGTTTTAAAGTATCGGACACCTTACCCGCAGAATTTACGGTGCAGGTAAAGGTTTTGCCTTTTACCTTAACGTTTTCTTCATCAAAATATATAACTCCGTTTTCAGCTGATACCTTCCTTACATTTTCCAACATCTCGGAAACGGAATTATACTTGTTTTCAACATTGCATATTCTGGCATCGGAGCAGTCTTTCGGCATAGTATCAACGGTTATTTCAACATTGTTTTTAGCCAATACATTTACTGTATCTTTTACTGCATCGTCACTTAGTTCCTCACCTGTATAAATACCTTTGAAAAACATTGAAAAAAGAAAAATATTAACAATGGCAAAAATCCATATTAAAATTGTTTTAATTTTACCCCATTCCATAAAATCAGTTCCTTTTAGTATAGTTCTGAAGTATCTACCACCAAAGCGGTGCTGTCGTCTTTTAGCTTAAATATCCATTTTGCCACACCTTTACCGGTATCGTCAAAATCATAGCATCTGTATACGTCATCAATAATCATAACATCTTTTCCGTAACCTTCAAATACGGAATCTATAGCCATAAGCACCGGTGCACTTTCGGTTTTATTTCCTGTTTCACTTATATCGGAAATGTGCATGGTAAGACGTGTAATATACCCTTCCTCAACCTGCGCAAGAACCGCATTGCCTGTACCGGTAGAATAATTAACCGTGGTACCGTTAATCATATTATCAAGTCGTACGGTGTATATACCGTCTTCGTTATCATTAAGTGCCGAAACAAGCTGATAATCAAGATTTTTATCCTTGGAATCCGACTTTTCCCACAACATACTTACAACATTTAAAACATCGTAAACTGCCTGATATGCAGTTGAACCACCGTTTGACACCCTTAAGCCCTTTTCCTTTGAAACCGCACTGTATTCCACTGTTCCGTCATAGTAAAAAGTTATTGTGGCATTGTTTTCAACAAAGGTTATTGTACCGTCACTTCTGACATTTTTTCTCAAGGCACTTGCAGTGTATCCGAAAACATTAAGTGCCTTTTCAGAAAATGCCTCAAATTCCTCATAGCTTTTAAAAGCACCGTTGTTCTGAACAACTGCATTTGACTCAGTACCTGCAGGAATTGTAAGCAAAGTAAGTGGGGAAAAAGCAACCTTTCTTACTACATCAGTTTCCGCAGATGTGAGAATATCAAGATTTATTTCAAAGGCAAAAGTATCGTTTAACTGCTTCTGATACGTTGAATGTTCAATAAAATTCTGCAAATTATCGGTATTTGCGGAAAAAGTATGCTTTACAACTGTGTTATCATTTTCATTAAGCATACAAAGGGTACATATACCCGTAAGCTCATTAGGCACAACAATGAACCCGGTAAAATTCAAGGCCTGCTTAAACTTTCCCGAAGACGAGCTCATACCGTACATTCTGTTAAGGTTTTTATAATCTGTCTCATAACCGTAATCCACAAAAACAGATTTTGTTTTAAAAAGATTTTTCCATTCTTCATAGGAAATTTGTTCAACAGTAACATCTGTCGTTTTCATTTCGGCAATAATTGAATCTATGTACCCCATAGCTTCGCTGTAATATTCCGTTGTCTTACCGTACACCTCTCTTGCACCGCCGCCGTTTACAACAACTCGTCTGGGCTTCATGGTTTCATCGTAAAGCTGTTTGCCCGTGTATACATCCTCATCTTCTTCGAAATAGGATACTATACCTCCTATAACGGGTATACTTTTTACCGAATCTAAAAAATCCCCTGTCATCCAAAAGCCCGTATCAAACCACATTTGTGCAGTAAGGTTAATACTGTTGACAATAAGCAATATTAAAATAAATGATTTTATACGCTCTTTATTCAAAATTAACGCAAACCTTTCTCAATTAGTATAAGGGAGTCAAACACCGTATGTCTTTAAAAAAACAAGCTGTGCAGCACGTACGCTTACACAGCTTTTAAAATTCAATATGTTATCTTGTGGGCACCTGTGTAACATTAATTACCGTATTATTAAGTGTGTTCATAAATGTTGAACCAAGGTAAGTTATTTCCAACGGTACTGTCTGATTAGCAGTGCCTGCTTCAGCATAACAAATCAATGCATTTTTACCCTTTGCAAGAGTAATCTTTTTAAAGAAAAGTCCGCTTGCACCTATTGTCCATGTATATGCAGACTTTCTGTACACTGCACCGTCAAAAAAGTACATTGTCACTTCTGCACCCGGACGTCCGTAGCCCGAAATTATGTAGGACATATCAAAAGTCGCAGACTTATCCGTAGGTGGATTTGTTATTACTATTATATTTGTGGAATTTCCTGTTGCTGTGGATTCAAGCACATCAGGAGCCGCAAAAACAGCCATTGATGAAAACATTGTGATTATACAAAGCAATGCAATAATTTTTTTAATCATTATTAAAACCTCCTTAACGGAAACACTTTTACACTTTTACAAATATACTATAACATATATTTATCAAAATTCCAATTACAGAAATATTACAATTTTGTTACAAATTTTAAAAATCACAAAAAATGGCAGTATAATTGCACTTTTTATAGATACAATAATAGTAGAAAACATAAAAAAGGAGTGTAAAAATGGATTTTATATCTTTATTGCTTGTAATTATCGGTGCAATTAACTGGGGAAGTATCGGTATTTTCGGTTTCGATATAGTCGGTGCTTTATTTGGCGGTCAGGGTGCAATTATCAGCAGAATTATATTTACCCTTGTAGGGCTGGCAGGATTGTGGTGTATAACACTGCTGTTCAGAGATAAGCATCATATGTAAAAAAAGCCTGACGGCTCTTTCAGACAGTCGAAAAAGTCGTTCTGCTGCAAGTAGTATAATTATACATTGTAGGGACAGACATCATCGGCTGTCCGAAAATCAATATATAAAATCCCAAGGAAAGCATCAAATTTTCCTTGGGATTACTTGTTTTTTCGCAATCTGCCGGCGACATATTTATTGGTTTTGCTTTTCTGCAAGCTGCGCCGAAAAAGCTTCCCAATCTTCGTAAAGCTTTTCAAGAGCCGCCTTGCTTTCTTCAAGCTTTCTGGATATTTCAATACTTTTTTCAAAATCTGTGGCATTTTCCGGCAGCATAAGCTGTTCTTCAAAATCCGCAACTGCCTGCTCGGTAAGTTCAATATCCTCTTCCGTTCTTGTGACGGCATTTTTAAGCTTTCTTATTTCCGCTTCATGCTGTTTCTGAGCCTTATAGTCAAGCTTGGAACTGCTTTCCTTTGACTTTTGAGAAATCTGTGCACCTACATTTTTTACTGCCTGTGAAAAATATGTATAATCTCCGTCATACTTTTTAACTCCGTTATTTTCCATATAATAAATTTTTGTTGCAAGCTTATTTATAAAATAACGGTCGTGAGAAACCACAAGCATTGTGCCGTCATAGCCCGAAAGTGCGTCCTCCAAGGCTTCTCTGGATTTAATATCCAGATGATTTGTAGGCTCGTCAAGTATAAGGAAATTGGAACCCGAAAGCATAAGCTTTATCAAAGCAACACGTGCTCTTTCTCCACCGCTTAAGCTGTTTATGGGAGTAAATACATCGTCATTTTTAAACAAAAATGCCGCCATTGCGTTTCTCACTTCGGTCTGTGTCATGGAAGGATATGTATCCCACACCTCATCTATTGCCTCTTTTTCAGGAGAAAGGTTTTGTTGCTTCTGGTCAAAATATCCTATTTGGATATTTGCACCGATTTTTGTTGTACCCTCAACAGGCTGAAGTTCTCCGGTAATTATTTTAAACAATGTTGTTTTACCGCATCCGTTTGCCCCCAGAAGGAAAACCCTTTCCCCTCTGTTTACGTCAACATCGGTGTTTTCAAACAGCATTTTTTCATCAAATGCCATTTTAAGATCTCTGCATCGTAAAACCTCTGTACCACCCATATTCTTTGCCTTAAAATTAAATTTTATATTTTCGTTATAAATTTCAGGCTTTTCAAGGTCTTTTTCAAGTCTGTCTATTTGTTTTTGCTTGCTTTCCGCCGTTTTGATATTTTTTTCCCTGTTCCAGCGTTTCTGCTGTTCTATAATACCCTCTATTCTCTGAATTTCCTTAGTGGTATTTTCATAGTTACGCAAAAGTGTTTTTTCGCGTTCTTCCTTTAATTTAACATAAGTCGAGTAATTGCCGTTGTAAACAGTAAGCTTGTTGTTTTCAAGCTCAAAGGTTTTATTTGTAACACGGTCAAGAAAATAACGGTCATGTGAAATAATCACAAAAGCACCTTTGTAGTCACGAAGGAAATCCTCAAGCCATTCCGTAGATTCAATGTCAAGGTGATTTGTAGGTTCATCCAAAAGCAAAAGATTGCTTTCCCCAAGCAAAAGCTTACACAAAATAACTCTTGTCTGCTGTCCTCCACTTAGGGAAGAAAAATCCATGTTAAATTCTTCTTCCTTAAATCCCAAGCCCAAAAGGCTTGCCTTTGCAACATTTTTGTATACAAAGCCTCCCTGTTTTTCATAGGCTTCACTTAAAAGATGCTGTTCCTCCGTAAGCTTTGAAAGGTCTCCCACGCCATTTGTTATCTGACTTTCAATAGATTTTAACCTGTTTTCAATATCCGTCAGGGGCTTGTATATTGTCATAAGCTCTGCCCACAGAGTTTTTTCCGTATTCATCTGAGCATGTTGTTGCATATAGCCCATATTTGTTTCCTTACTTTTGTAAATTTCTCCCCCATCCGGTAAAATTTCTTCCGTAAGTATTTTAAAAAGCGTAGTTTTTCCGGTGCCATTGGTACCTACAAACCCTATTTTGTCGTTATCCTCTATGCTGAATGATACCCTGTCAAACAGAACTCTGGTACCAAACTCTTTTTTAATGTTTGATGTGTTAATTAAAATCATTTCGCAAAATCCTTTATTGTTTACTGACAAATATTATACAACAAACGGCAAAATAAATCAATATTATTGTTTTACTCGTAAGTTTGCATTAAGGTCTGCAAGCCTCTGTGCAAAATTTTCGTAACCTCTTTCAATGTGATGGATATTTTCTATTACGGTTTCTCCGCCCGCACTTAAGCCCGCAATAACCAAAGCCGCACCTGCACGCAAATCCGTAGCCTGAACGGTAGCACCCGTAAGCCTGTCCGCACCTTCAACAACAGCCGTTCTGCCGTCAACCTTTATGCTTGCACCCATTCTGCCAAGCTCGGGAATATGCATAAACCGATTTTCAAAAATAGTTTCCACAATCATACTTGTTCCAATTGCACTGCACATAAGCGCAACGTACGGAGCCTGTAAATCTGTAGGAAAACCCGGATATGGCATAGTTTTAATATCTGCCGCACGATGACGCTTCCCCGCTTCTATAATAAGACTTTCCTCATTTATTTTTGTGGATATTCCGCATTCCTCAAGCTTTGCAATAACCGGCTTTAAGTGGTCTGTTATTACATTGTTTATAATCACAGACCCACCCGTTGCAGTAGCGGCAAATGCAAAGGTCCCTGCCTCTATACGGTCGGGAATTACTCTATGATTTGCTCCCTTTAAAGCAGATACTCCCTCTATCTGCACAGTATCTGTACCGGCACCCTTCACCTTTCCGCCCATGGAATTTATAAACTCTGCAAGATCTGCTATTTCAGGCTCTGCCGCCGCATTTTCCACTGTTGTAACTCCGTCTGCAAGGGATGCCGCCATTATAATATTTTCCGTAGCTCCAACGCTTGGAAAATCAAGATAAATTTTTGCACCCTTAAGCTTTGGGCACATTGCCTCCACATATCCGTAACCCTGCTCTATTTTTGCCCCCATAGCCATAAGTCCTTTAAGATGTAAGTCAATTGGTCTTGCACCTATCTGACAGCCTCCGGGCAATGATATTTTAACACGTCCCGTACGGGCAAGCAAAGGTCCTACAACCAAAAAAGAGGCTCTTAATTTATTTACGGTTTCATATGACATAACATCATTTTGCAGTTCTTCTCCGCAAATCTCATATACTCCCTTTTCAAAATCCGTTCTGCAACCCAGACAGTTTAAAAGCTCGCACATATTCTCAATATCCAGAAGTCTCGGAACATTAAAAATCCTGCAGCACTCGCCGGTAAGCAAAGTGGCTGCAAGTATTGGCAATGCCGCATTTTTAGAGCCGTTTATTTTCACTTCCCCAACAAGAGGAACTCCGCCGTTTATAACATATTTTTTCAAAAAAATAACAGTCCTTTCAAGAGTATTCATACATTCATTATACCCCTGTAAAGGACTGATATACCATTTTTTAAATTAATTAAACCAACTGAGATATATCTTCTCCGCACTGTTCAAGATAGTCCAGAATATCACGTCTGCCCGACATTGACAGGAAAGAAAATCTGCAGTCCAAAGCTTTTTTAACAAGCTCTATACCTTTTTCACGCTCTCCCTTTATTTCTATCAGATATTTACCATATTCAAAATATCCTTCAGGAAATTTCGGGTCCATATCGAAAAGCTCCATATAATACTTTTCGGCATTTTCATAATCCCCGAGCTTTAAATATGTAAAGGCAAGGTTGTCTACTATAATATCGTTTTGAGAATTGTATTCATACCCTTCAAGATTATACTCTAAAGCTCTGTTAAGATTTCCGCTGTGGATGTACATATATCCAAGACTGCCATAGGTTGTGGTTGATATATAGTGATTGTGTACATATTCAAGCATTTCTATTGCTTCGGCAACCTCACCGCGTTTCCACGCCACAAGAGCGTGTGATTCTTTAAGTTTTGCACGTTGCTCGGGCTTTAGCTTGTCCATAGATATCAGAACAAACAATTTATTAGCCTCGTCAATATCGCCTTCTTTTAAGGTAAGGTATGCTCTTCTTACTCGGTGAACAAACTTCATCTTACCGATTTTTGCCGCAAATTTATATAATTTAAGAGCACCTTCCGCATGGCCTGTGCCGTACCTGAATTCTGCAATTGATGCAAGAATATTACTTCTGTTATATATCAGATAACATATTAAAATCAAAAAAGTCAATAATGCTACTATACCCATAATAACCTCCACAAAAAATAGTACTTTTTTATTATATCACCAAACATTTGGAATTTCAATATGCCTTTATAGTAAATATGTAATTATTTTTTACAAATTTCCAATTTTATATTGACAAAACGTCAAAAAAATTATACTATGATTGTATTGAAATTACAGAAAGGGGTTTGATAAATGAAACAAGATGTTATACGTTTAGAAAACGTAACAAAATCATTTAATGACGAAAAAGTTTTGGATTCAATAAATCTTTCAATAAAAAGAAATGAATTTTTTACGTTGCTGGGGCCAAGTGGTTGCGGTAAAACTACTATGCTCAGAATTATCGGAGGCTTTGAAACTGCTGACGATGGCAACGTTTTTTTTGATGGAGTTAATATAAATAATCTTCCGCCGAATAAAAGAAATCTGAATACAGTTTTTCAGAAATATGCACTTTTTCCGCACATGAATGTTTATGAAAACGTTGCGTTCGGTCTTAAAATAAAAAAATTACCAAAAGATGAAATTGACAAAAAAGTAAAGGAAATGCTTGCTCTTATAAACCTTAAGGGTTATGAAAAACGCTCTGTAACCTCCTTAAGCGGCGGACAGCAGCAACGTGTAGCAATTGCCCGTGCACTTATAAACGAGCCGGAGGTTCTATTGCTTGACGAGCCTTTGGGTGCTCTTGACCTTAAGCTTAGAAAAAGTATGCAGACAGAGCTTAAAAAAATCCAGCAGCGTCTTGGAATTACATTTATATACGTTACCCACGACCAGGAAGAAGCCCTTACAATGTCTGACACAATTGTTGTTATGAAAAACGGCGTTATTCAGCAGATGGGAAGTCCTGTAGATATTTATAACGAGCCTACCAATGCATTTGTTGCAGACTTTATCGGTGAAAGTAATATTATAGATGGTGTTATGAAAAAAGACCTGCTTGTTAATTTTTCCACCAAAGACTTTGTTTGTGTTGATAAAGGCTTTGAGGAAAATGAGCCGGTTGATGTAGTTATACGTCCCGAAGACATAAAAATCGTTGAAAATGCCGAAGCTGCTATGCTTAAAGGCCATGTGGATTCCGTTATTTTCAAGG
>JAZQIO010000037.1:0-9106 GCA_045541135.1 Clostridia bacterium | reverse complement strand
CATTCTGGGCAACCGTTAAAATCGGTGCGGTTCTTGTTACTGTTAACACAGCGTACAAAATTTACGAAGCTGAATACCTTTTAAAGCAGTCGGACACTCATACGCTTGTTATGATTGACGGAGTTAAAACCAGCAACTATGCTGAAATTATACAGGAGCTTTGCCCTGAACTCAAAGACACTAAGCCCGGTCAGAGTCTGCACTGCAAAAAACTCCCCTTCCTGAGAAATGTTATTACGGTTGATTGCAAAATAGACGGTTGTTATACATGGGACGAAGCCTGGAAGCTTGCTGACAATGTTCCTGTGGAAGAAGTATACAGAAGAGCAGCCGCAGTTAATAAAAATGACGTATGTAACATGCAGTACACCTCGGGTACTACAGGTTTCCCCAAGGGTGTTATGCTTACTCACTACAATGTAGTTAACAACGGTAAAGCCATTGGCGACTGCATGGACTTATCAACAGCTGACAGAATGATGATTCAGGTGCCTATGTTCCATTGCTTCGGTATGGTACTTGCAATGACAGCATCCATGACACACGGCGTTACAATGTCACCTATTCCTGCTTTTTCACCAAGAAGAGGTCTTGACTGTATAAACCGTGAAAAAATAACCTGTTTCCACGGCGTTCCGACTATGTTTATTGCAATGCTTTCTCACGAAGATTTTGATAAAACTGACTTCTCACACATGAGAACAGGTATCATGGCTGGTTCGCCTTGTCCTATACAGACAATGAAAGAAGTTATAGAAAAAATGCATATGCCCGAAATATGCATAACCTACGGTCAGACAGAAGCATCGCCCGCTACAACTATGAGTAAGACAACAGACTCTATAGAGGCTCGTGTTAATACTGTCGGCAAAGCAATTTTCGGTGTAGAATGTAAAATTGTAGACCCTGAAACAGGCGAAGATTTACCTGATAACGTAACAGGTGAATTTGTGGCACGAGGCTACAACATTATGAAGGGTTACTATAAAATGCCTGAAGCTACTGCTGCGGCTATTGACAAGGATGGATGGCTGCACACAGGTGACCTTGCACTTCGTACTCCTGAGGGCAACTACCGTATTACAGGAAGACTTAAAGATATGATTATCCGCGGTGGTGAAAACATTTATCCAAAGGAAATTGAAGAATTTATCTATACACACGAAAAGGTTCAGGACGTTCAGGTTATCGGCGTACCTGATGACCAGTACGGTGAAGAAATTATGGCGTGCATTATCCTGAAAGATGGAGAAAGTATGACTGTTGATGAAATGAAGCAGTACATCCGCGACCATATGGCAAAACACAAGGTACCGAAATACATTGACTTTGTAGACAGCTTCCCCATGAATGCGGCAGGTAAAATTTTGAAATTCAAAATGCGTGAAGATGCCGTTGAAAAGCTTGGTATTAAAAAAGTTGAGGGTATCGTAACACAAGATTAATTAAGAATGAAGAATGATGAATTAAGGACAAAATGCTATGCATTTTTAAAATAAAATGGCAAACTATGTTTGCCTACCAAAATTCTGCACTCTGCATTCTGAATTATATATTTAGCAAACGAAAGGCAGAAATACCATGTACAAAATTATAGACGCACACTGTCACATATATCCCGACAAAATTGCACAAAAGGCATCGGACAGTACAGGCAACTTTTACCACATACCATCACTTTTGGACGGTAAAATATCCACCCTTATGGAACACGGCGAAAAAGCGGGTATTGACCACTTTATTGTACAGTCTGTTGCAACAACACCGAAGCAGGTTTCAAGCATAAACCACTTTATTGCCGATGCAGTTGCAAACAGTGGCGGCAAATTTACAGGACTTGGAACACTTCACCCCGACAGTGAGGATATTGAGGCAGATTTTAAAGAAATAATTGATTTGGAACTAAAAGGTGTAAAGCTTCATCCGGACATTCAGCAATTTAAAATTGATGACTACCGTATGCTTAAAATTTACGAGCTTTGCGAAGGCAGACTACCCGTGCTTATGCACACAGGGGATTCCAGATATGACTATTCTAACCCAAACAGAATGGTACCTATAATGGATATATACACAAACTTAACCGTTATCGGTGCACACTTCGGCGGATGGTCTGTTTGGGAAGAAGCTACGAAAAAGCTAAGCGATTATAAAAACTTTTACGTTGACTGCTCCTCCTCCTTTTACGCAATAACCTTTGAAAAGGCAAAAGAGCTTATAATGGCTTACGGCACAAAGAAAGTCCTTTTTGGCACAGACTACCCTATGTGGAAGCCTGAAGAAGAACTTGAAAAGTTTATGCAGATAGACCTTACAGAACAACAAAGGGAAGATATTTTATACAACAACGCGGCAAAACTTTTTAAATTATAATTGAATCGGCGGTGTTAAAATGCTTGACGACAGTTTCAGAATACGGTACAAAAATGCGCCTGTTGCAATAAGTGAACAAGATAATTTCAATGATACAAATCTTCACAACCACAGCGAATTTGAAATTATTCTGATAAAATCAGGCTCCTGCACTGTGTGTATAGCAGGCAGGGAATACCCCGCAAAAGCCAATGACATTATTTTTATAAACCCTATGGAAATACACGAGGTCCACGTAAACAACGATGTGCCCTATTCCCATAAATGTATGTGCTTTGATATGTCCATGGTAATGAATAACAGCATTTCCGAAAGTCTTAAAAACGATTGCAAAAGCGTAATTCATATTGTAAATGGAGATTCAAATCACGGTGCATACCTCCGTGAAACATTTGAAAAAGCATTTTCGGAAGTGAAAAACGAGGGCAAAACCTTCGCTATGGAAACAACCGCATACCTGATGCTTATGTTTTCATACATTTTAAAAAACAACCTGGTAAATACCAAACACAAAACTCCGGTTGAAAACAAATTCTGCAATATGGTTCTTGCATACATAAACGAACACTACAGTGAAATAACCACCTCAAAACAGGTAGCAGATGCCTGCTTTTTGAATCATAGTTACTTTTGCAGAAAATTTAAGGAAAATTTTGGTGTAAGCTTTTCGGAATATCTTAACAGATACAGGATATCCGTTGCAAGAACAATGCTTGAAGAAGACCACCACAACGTTTCGGAAGTATCACAACTTTGCGGATTCGAAACGCCCACGTACTTTTCCAGATGCTTTAAAAACCATGTAGGAGTATTGCCTCTGGAATACAAAAAAGGTAAAAAGAGTTTATAAAAACCGTCAATAGTGTTGTAACATCATATCAATTTAATATGCTATAATAATCACATACTTCGGTATGTGATTTTTTTATGGATGTGATTATATGAAAAAAACTGCAATTGTGTACGGCGTACTTGAAAATGAAATTCAAAAAAGAGCTTTGGAACAAATCTCATCAATAGTTTTAGAGCATACTCTTGAATATCCTGCCTGCATAAAGTATTCTGATATGGAAGATACCGATAAATTCAGATACATCTATATCGGCACAAAAGCTAACAATCCGTATATTGCAAAACACTCTTTACAAAAGCTTACCAAACCGGAAGAATACAGCATCGATGTTTCTAATGACAGGGTTATAATAGAAGGTTACGACGATGCAGGTACTCTTTACGGATGTATTGACTTTTACAACAAATACATTGTAAAATTTGAAAATACAGATGACGGTGATATTAACTTTTTAAATGTTTTTGCACAGGAAAAGCTTTTTAATTTTTCCTGTTCGTCAGCCCCCTCAACAAGTCACAGAGGTATATGGACATGGGGACACGTCATTTATAATTACAGAAACTTCATTGATAATATGATGAAGCTTAAAATGAACACAATTATAATATGGAATGACTTTGTACCGGCAAACGCAAAGGATATGATTGAATATGCCCACAACTGTAACATAAAGGTTATATGGGGTTATTCCTGGCTTTGGGACACAAAATGCGATCAGATAAATCTTAATAACCTTTATGAAAACATTGACAAAATAACAGATAAATACGAAAAAGAATACAGTCACTTAAACGTTGACGGAATATACTTTCAATCATTTACAGAACTCAGGGAAGATAAAATAGGCGATGTTGTTATAGCAGAAGCGGTAACCGAATTCGTAAACGAAACTGCAAAAAGATTTTTCGAAAAATTCGGGGAAATGGAACTTCAATTCGGCTTGCATGCAACATCTGTAAACCAAAAACTTAATTATATCAAAAACACAGACCCCGGAGTAAGACTTTACTGGGAAGACTGCGGAAGCTTCCCCTTTGCATATTGCCCAAAAAACACAAAGGACTTTGATGAAACAAAGGAATTTACAAAGAATATTGCAAAACTTCGTGAAAACGAAAAATTCGGCGTAGTAACAAAGGGTATTACAAAACTTGACTGGTCGGAATTTGAACATCTGCCCGGCTCTTTGTATATAGGTAAATGTTCCAAACAGGTGACTCACAACCGCGTTGACAGAAAGAACAAAACCTGGAGATACATACAATCCTACTGGATGACAAATGCAGACAAAGCCCTTGATATGATTAAAACAATGTGCGATGCAAAAAAGGGTGATTTGTACATTACAGGTCTTGTAGAAGACGGTATGTTTGAAGAAAACATTATGTTTCCCGTTGCACTCTTTTCAGAGATGATGTGGGACTGCAATGCAGATGTAAAAGAAATGATAAGCGACGTAGCACTCAGAAGTTATGTTGATTTTGCATAAGGGGGATTAAAATGAACTATAAAAAAGATTTATTAAACATTCTTAAGTTTTGGCTTGACAACAGTATTGATTACGAAAACGGCGGTATTTTCACCTGTCTTGACCGTGAGGGCAACATATACGGCAGAGAAAAAAGTGTATGGTTTCAGGGAAGAGCATTATGGACTTTTTCCAAAGCCTATAATGTTATAGAAAAAAATCCCGAATATCTGAAAGCCGCCAAAAACATATATGAATTTTTACCAAGGTGTACCGACACAGACGGCAGAATGTTCTTTAAAGTAACCGAGGATGGCAGAGAAATACAAAAAAGAAGATATTATTTTTCCGAAACCTTTGCCGCAATAGGCTGTGCGGAATACTACAAAGCAACAGGTGACGAAAACGCACTTGCAGATGCCGAAAAGTATTTTGATGTGGCATTTGAATGCTTCAGCGGGGTAAGAAAAACAACACCTAAAACAAATCCCGAAACCTGCAATACGAAATCTCTTTCCCCATCTATGATTATGCTTTCCACCGTACAGACAATGCGTAGTGTAACGGGCAAGCAAAAATATGATGATATTGCCAAAATTTGCCTTGACAAAATATTAAAGGGTGGATTTTTAACAGAAAAAGCACTTCTTGAAAGCGTAAGTACCGATGGTGAATTTTGTGATACCCCCGGCGGAAGAACAGTAAACCCCGGTCATTCTATGGAAGCGGCTTGGTTTTTAATGCTTGAGGGCATCGCAACAAAAAACAAAGATGCTGTTTTGGCAGGCAAAAAAATAATAGACATTACCTGGCCCTTAGGTTGGGATGAGAAAAACGGCGGTATTATTGCCTTTACAGATTGTATGGAAAAGCCACCCGTTCAACTTGAATGGGATATGAAATTATGGTGGCCTCAATGCGAAACTATGATAGCCCTTCGCCTTGCATATATTCTTTTCAATGATGAAAAATACAATAAAATGTACGAAACAGTAAAAGAATATTGCAAAAAACATTTTGTTGATAATGAATTTGGAGAATGGTACGGCTACCTTCACTATGACAATACCGTATCCACAACACTTAAAGGAAACATATTCAAAGGACCTTTCCACATTCCAAGACTTTATATTATTATGTCTATACTTGACGAATACGGAAATATTGAAAAATACATATAACGGAGAATAATTATGAACATGTTCAATTTAATTTGTACAGATATACAGGATAACAAAATCGATATAATCCCGAATGTTACAGAAAACAAAGACACAATCACACTTACTGTTTCAAAAAACCGCTTAAAAGGTAAAAATTGCAATATTCTGCGTGTGGAATCCACATTGACAACCATTAGTTGTGACGAAAAAGGTTATATGTTCTTTCCTACCAACTTTGATTACGGAGTAGTAAAATGTGATTTTAAAAAGAGAGAAAATGCCCTATTCCGCTCAGAGGTTTCTGCTATGCCCGTATGCGGTATATGCGAAAATGAAAAGGCGGTGTTTGTTCACATACAGGGAATGGACAGCGATGTACGTTTTATGGCAGAATATACTGACGGAATATATAAATTAAGTCCCGAATTTTTATTGGATGGCGATGAGGCAGACGAGGATATTGTAGTGGTATATAAAAAAATGCCCTATGCCTCTTACTCCGATATGGCAAAGACTTACAGAAAATATCAGATGGATATTAAGGGCGTAAGACCATTGAAAAACCGTGCAAAAGAACGTATAGAATTACAAAAGGCAACAGAATGCCCCGAAATACGTATACGAATGGGATGGAAACCGCAACCAACACCTGTCCGCAGACAAACAATAGAAAACGAACCACCTATGAAAATCGCCTGCGATATACCAACACTCCATAAGATTATCGACAAAATGAAAGAAAAAGGTATAAATAAGGCTGAAATATGCCTTGTAGGATGGGGACCGGGTGGTCACGACGGCAGATTCCCTCAACACTACCCCTGCGACCAACGGTTTGGTGGCGATGATGCACTAAAGGAGTTTATTAAAAAAGCAGAGTCCTACGGCTATATGATAACCTGCCACAGTAACAGCAAGGGAGCATACGAAATTGCCGATAACTGGAACAGAGATTTACTTACTATGCATATAGGAAAATCAGGCAATCCCGAACCATGGTTGCGTGAGGATTATGCAAAAGACGGTCTGCAGGGCGGTGACCCGTGGCACGTATGTGCAAAGCCTGCATACGAACACTATGCCAAAACAGATTTCCCCGTAATAAGGGATTATGGATTCAACGGTCTTCATTATGTAGACGAGCTTACAGCCTGTGCCCCTATAAAGTGTTACAGCAAAGATCACCCCACATCAAGAAAACAAGTACTGGAATATTACCGCAAAATAGCAAAACTTTCAACAGAACTTTTTGGCGGTTTTCAGTCAGAAGCGTGGTTTGACTTTATAAATGCCGATGTGGACTATGTCTTATACACATCGGTTGAATCCGAAGTTACACACCTGCACAATCCGTTATTTGATGAAATTATCCCCTTCTGGGTTTTGACTTATCACGGACTTGTTATGTCAAACGCCACATCAAAAACAGTTAATTACCCCATTAAAACAAAAGCGGATCGTTTAAAGTTTATTGAATACGGCGGACGACCACTGCTTTACATAAACAGCAAATTCTGCGGACGAGACTGGATGGGTGCGGAAGATTTATATTCCGATTCGGACGAGGCAATCGAAGCATCTGTTGATGCAATCAAAAAGGCATCTGACGAATACGAAGCATTAAAGCATCTGCAATTTGAATTTATGGAAAATCACGAAAAGATATCCGACGGAATATACCGCTCAACATATTCCGACGGAACAACAATTACAGTAGATTATAATAAAGAAACATACTCTGTAGAATAACAACGAAAAAACGAAAGAGATATAGAGTATACTCTATTTTTACGCCTTACCGTTTGCTCCAACAAGTCTGATTTTTTCAATTGCAAGTTTTTTAACTGTTTCAATCGGATGTTTCATAAACAAATCAATTGCCAGACTTCTGTTTGGATCATCCAAAGTTTCTTTTGTTCCCTCTGCAAATGCACAGCACACATCGGTACCTATGTTCATTTTACGTATACCGGCCTTTATTGCCGCCTTTACCTGTTCATCGGGAATGCCCGAACCGCCGTGAAGTACAAGGGGAATACCGCCTGTTGCTTCCCTTATTGCCTTTATTCTTTCAATGTCAATTTTAGGTTCTTTTTTATAATGACCGTGTGCATTACCGATTAAAACCGCAAGGCAGCATACATTTGTTCTTTTTACAAAATCAGCAGCTTCTTTCGGGTCAGTAAATTCTTCCATGGCATCATCATTTACACTACCCACATGACCAAGCTCACCTTCAACATCAACATCAAGGGCACTGCAAATATCAACAATATGATTAGTATTTTTTACATTTTCTTCAAAGGGATGCACACTTCCGTCATACATAATTCCTGTTGCACCCCAACGAAGTGCCCTTTGAATTTCAAATTCCGAAGCACCGTGGTCTAAATGAAAGCAAACAGGAACAGTGGCTTTTCTTGCCGCCGCAATTATTGCAGGGCAAACGTAATAACCCACCTCTTCATTTATCAGTCTTGGGTAAATCTGAATTATAACAGGTGCTCTTTCCTCTTCTGCTGCCTTAATAACACCCATTACTGTTTCGGTATTATACACATTAAACGCGGGAATGGCAAAATCTCCCTTTTCTGCCAAATCAATCAGTTTTTTCAAATTTACAAGCATTACTCAACATCCTCCTTATATTATATATTTTAAGGGTTGCATACAAGTATTTTCATACTACCCTTAATATAAAGTTCTTTTTCATTTTCGGATACAAAAAAGCGTTCCCCCGCTTTTACAGAAATATTATTTACAAAACCGTTACCCTCTGTTACAAGTCCTATACAGTAAGAATCTAAGTTATAAACATATTCCCCCGCTACCGAAATCTCATATAATTTAAACTTATCGGTAATTCGCTCATCTGCAATAACCTTAAGATTTTCATCAATTTTTTGCGGTTTTATAAAATATTTTTCGTAAACAGCTTCTCTTTCCTGTCCGTCGTATGCAAAGCAGTCAAACATTTTTTCAAATCCCAGACCACCGTGAAGTTTAACATCCGAAAGCTCAACCCCCGACGGTGTTACACGTTCAGGTATTACCATTAAATCAGTAGGCTCCTGAAGCTCTGCCATAAAACAGCCCTCATCTATTGCGTGGGGCACACCGCCTGCAACAAATATAAAGTCTCCTTTTTTAACCTTAAAATGATGCAGTGCATTAAGCATACCCTCAACATCCTGTTTTTCAAAAAGTTCTTTCCAATATTCCTTTGTAATACCGGGTTTAAAGCCAAGA
>JAZQIO010000036.1:0-38283 GCA_045541135.1 Clostridia bacterium | reverse complement strand
GGAAATGGAACGGCTTTCCTCTTGTGCAAGGCTTGACATTATTGTTATAAGAAGTTCACCTTTACTGTCAAGAGTGTAAATGTTTTCTTTTTCAAAATATACTTCGACACCTTTTTCTTTTAGCTTTCGTACAGTTACAAGGCTGTCTACGGTATTTCTTGCAAAACGGCTTACAGACTTTTTTATGATAAGGTCTATCTTTCCCTCGAGAGCATCCTGTATCATTTTATTAAAGCCTTCTCTCTTCTTGGTGTTGGTAGCGGAGATTCCTTCATCGGTATATACATTTACAAACTCCCACTCAGGATTTGAACGTATGTACCTTGTGTAATAATCTACCTGTGCTTCGTAGCTTGTCTGTTGTTCTTCGCTGTCGGTTGATACACGGGCATAACCTGCAACTCGTCTTTTTGCTTTTGCTTCAAAGGACATCTTTGTTATCGGATTTGTTCTTTGTGGTATGACCGTTACTGTTCTTGACATGGTGTTTCACCTCTTTTTCTTGATAATGTTTTTTGCCTTGCGTTTTCTCTCATTTCATCTGTCCAACTGTTTTTCCTTGATGACTGTTCCCAAGTAGTAATTACTTCTGAATTATCTACAAATATGAATTTCAACTGATTGTTCGGGAGCACAATGATTTTAATATTCCCTGTACCGCTTGAAAATCATCCTTTGATATTATTCCTTCGTGAGAATTTTCAACATAATATTGCGGAAGTTCACCTTTGTTTATTGTATCCTTTTTGGTAAGGTGGTCTTTAGTGTAATACTTTTGCAGTAGCATATCACCTGTGTATTTCTCGTTTTTCAGCATTGAAACTATGGTTTTGGAACTCCATTCACCACCACTTTGGGAAGGGATGCCAAGAGCAGTCAGGTGATTTGCAATATTAATACTTCCAATGCCCGACAAGTACATCTTGAATATCTGTTTTATCACTTTTGCTTCAGGTTCGTATACGGTAATGTTTCTGTCTTTGCATCTGTAACCGTAGAGGGAGAAGGTGCTTTGTATTCCCTGTTCAAAATTCTTTCGTATACGCCACTTTTGATTTTCACTTGCCGATAAACTTTCCTCTTGTGCATAGGATGCAAGAATAGTAAGCATAAGCTCACCGTCACCACTGATTGTATGAATGTTTTGTTCTTCAAAATACACATCTACACCTAAACTTTTAAGCTCTCGGACGGTATTTAAAAGCGTTACTGTATTGCGTGCAAACCTTGAAATTGACTTTGTAATTACAAGGTCTATTTTTCCTGCTTTGCAGTCCTCAATTAAACTTTGAAAATTCTCTCTGCTGTCTTTTGTTCCTGTTTTTGCTTCATCTGCATATACTCCGCAAAAGGTCCAACCACTGTGGTTTTGTATCAGGTTGCTGTAGTAGTTTACCTGTGCCGAAAGGGAGTGTAACATAGCATCCTTGCCACATGATACACGGGCATATGCTGCAACCTTAGTTTTTTCGGGAACTTTTGTGTTTTGAAAAATTACTTGTTCAACTGTTCTCATAATTATCCTCCTTTATGATTTTGCAACGGTCATATCCGTATACTACACTTAATGAACTGCCGTTATCCCATTGAACCATGATGCTTCCGATGTCATCCACACCTCTTACGGTTCCTGATGTGCCAATGGGAGGGGCTTGAACATCATCCATATATTCAAGCCTTACTCTTGTACCCGGAGCATATGTTTTTCTCAAATACTCCAGTTTCTCTTTGCTTATTACATCCATTTAAAAGCCTCCTTTGTATCAATATTGTGTACTATATATATCACTCTAAAGGAGGATAAAGTCAACGGTTATGCCGCAAAAATACTACATGAATCAAAGCCGTATTTTCGGTTTATAACTGTGTACATTTCCAATTTATCTTTTGGGGTAAAATGACCTTGGTTTACCATCGTATCTATGACGGCAATAGCGGTTTTGTGGTTTATAATGTTGGTTATATTGTATTTGTCAGGCAATTTTTGTTTCATTTTCAATTACCCCTTTCTTACGATGATTATTCCAGTATGAACTGCGACATTTGTCCGAACAGAAACGTTTTAGCTTTCTGCCCTCGTTCTGAAGTACAGGTTTACCGCAATATTCACAATTATGTGTGTTTGGTATTTCCGGATGCCTTCTTATATGTGATTTCACAGTATTTACCGATATACCGAGAGTTTTGGCAATATATGTGGGCTTGTAACCCTGAAGACGCATATTGTTAAGCTCATTAATCTGTCGTTTGTACATATTTATTTCTCCTTTCGTTTTTCATCTTTTTTACTCAAAAAAACTTTTTGCCTATTCCCCTGAAAACTTTCGCGAATTTGTGCGTGAGGGGAGGCGCCCGTTCTTGGAGGCAAAGGTCGTAGAGATTTTATCCCCCCTGGGGGTCAGAAAAATGTAAAATATCCTATATGTCGGTATTGACTTAATGGTAGTGGTTTGTGTGTTCACAAAATTTGTTTTTGTTATGTTTTCATCACAGAATTATTGTTTTACTTATATATTTTTATATCTGTCGCAGGTTGTCGCAGGTAATTTAGGTTATTTTAAAAATTATGTTCTTTATAGAGATAACCTATTTTACCTGCGACAAGGGTTAATTTCTTCGGTATTTAGGCATAAGAAAAGCCATCGTATTCCTACGAAGGCTTCAAAGTTATTCAATTTGTCATTATAATGGTATCATAAGTTGATACTCTCATTCACTCTCATTTTATAACATCATTTAAAATTACACCGACTTTTTTAAAGCTTTGGTGTCATACTGTCAATTTGATGTAGTTGGACTTACTTATTGGCAAAAGAAAAATCTCATAGGTATTCCACAAAGGCTAACTTTTTCTATTTCGCTATTATAATAATATCACAGTTTGACATGGAACTCAACGGAACTTTGTGGAACTATGTGGAACTCTTTATATCCTACAACGGAGTGAACAACAGAGTAAGTATACCATTTAGGTACTTCAAAAATGCTTTGACAATATCTTTCCCACTCATATGTCAATCCAACATCCTTATATTTCAAGGCATTTGACACATTGACATTAAAAATTCCATTTCTCGCATATAAGTAAAAAAATATTTAATTTAAGGGTATAAATATAAGTATATATGAATGTATATAATTATATATATAAAGAAATATAGGGATTTTGGTGTCAAACTGTCAAATCAGTGTTATTGTGACTTATTTGTTGGTGTAAGAAAATCATCAGAATGATTTTCTTTCATGTGTCCTACCAATCTCTTTTATTACCAATGGTTTGGACACATTGGACACTTAAAATACATTTTTTATTATATTTTAAAAAAATATATAATATATAAAATAAGGTTTTTGTGTCCAAAATGTCCGAAGTGTCCGGTTGATGTGGTTGGAGACTCCTTTGGAGTTTTAAAAAATCCCATTATAATCATAACACTGTCAACCATAAAATTCAAAGTCACTTTCGGTCACACTTTTGCTTTTCGTTTTTATTGGTTGGCGTAAGATATGCCTCCGCAAATTCACGAAGACTAACTTTTTCTATTTCGCTATTGTAATAATATCACAGTTTGACAAGGAATACAAGGGAACTATACGGAACTAAGTGGAGATCTTTTTTGTAAATATTAGTTTAACTACATACCTCCAATAATTTTGTTGATATTCATTGAGACATTATGACTTTGTTATCTTGTATCAGTGTTTGGGGTTGTTCAATTCATCAACAGAGTGAACAACAGAGTTTTTAAGTGTTTCAAAATCACGCTGACATTGTCATTTCCTTTATATGTAAATCCAACCTCCTTTATTACCAAGGGTTCGGACACTTCGGACATTAAATTTTCTATTTCTCGCATATAAGTAAAAAAATATTTAAGTAGAGGATATAGATATATGTATATATAAATAAATATAGGGATTTTGGTGTCCGATGTGTCCGGTTAACGTGGTTAGGGACTCCTTTGAAATTTAAAGGAAGTTCCATTTTTACTGCTAAAACTCGTATTTTTGTCCTGTAAATTTTCAAAATTCTTCTCTTTCTCATTATGTCAGTTACATGTGTCCGATTTGGTGTTTTTGCTTCTTTCGCTATACGGAGATTTGAACTTGATTTTGGACCCCCTATTTCTGAAAAATTATAAAAAATAGCCAATTGCGAATAGGTAAATCGTAATTGACTATTGTGTGTTATATCACGTTTTTGTTGTTTTTTATATCTGTCGCATGTTGTCGCAGGTAATTTAGGTTATTTTAAAAATTATGTTCTTTATAGAGATAACCTAAATTACCTGCGACATACTGCGACAAGTGTTAAAGATGATAATTGATACCGTTTCACTTCGATAAATATAAGCCCGGAAATCACAGCTTTTTTTAATTTCTGGGTTTAATTATTATTTTTTTTGCATCATCAAACGCAATTTGCATACAATTATTTTAAATTGTGTTCAAAAAGCATTTGATATTTTCTGCGATGTGTGGTATAATACTTTTTGAACACTAATTATTTTAATTTGGTTTGGAAAGTCGGTGAATCCGTGAATAAAAAATTAATTGCTAAAACTACAATAGAAAATTCAAAAGGCATTGCAAAAACTGCGGATTTTATTACTGCAGGATTGAGTAAATCAGATGTATGTACCCTTTGTAATGAAGGGTATATAGAACGTGTGCGACACGGTTATTATGCTCTTACAGAAGCGAATGATGCCTCAGAGGAACAGATGATACAAACCTTGCTTCCAGAAGCTATTGTGTGTGTTGAGTCAGCATTGTTTCATTATGGATATAGCGACTTTGCTCCTCGTGTATGGACACTTGCAGTTCCTCGTACTATGACAAAAACAAAAATTAATTTGGAGGCAATTACTTATAAACCATATTATATTCAAAACAAATTGCACGAACTAGGAAAAACATTTGCAGATTTCGATGGTGTAACTCTTCCTGTTTATGACAGAGAGCGAACTATATGCGATTGTTTCAAGTATCGCACAAAGCTTGATAATGAAATTTTCAACAAAGCTGTAAATGCTTATGTTGCGGATGATAATAAAAATCTTTCAAACCTTTCCAAATATGCGAAAGAGATGAAAGTATATAAAAAAGTTATGGATTTGATGGAGGTGCTACTCAATGGCTGATATAGCTGCATCCGTGCTTGCACGACTTAAAAACAAAGCAAAAGAATCCGGCAGAAGTTATCAGTTGTGTATGCAACTCTTTTGCCAAGAGGAATTTTTACGTCGCTTAGAAAAATCCGAGTATGCTGAAAATCTTGTACTCAAAGGCGGATTGTTTATTTATTCCCTTACCGATTTTGATAGCAGAGTAACTGTTGATGTTGACTTTTTGCTTCGTAAAATTCCAAACACACCTGAACAATTAAAAACGATTCTTGAAAAAATTTTAGCAGTAGATACCGGCAATGATTTCGTAACTTTTGAAATTAAAGATATTGCTCCTATTGCTGTTGCAAAGAAATATGCAGGCATCGGTGCATCAATAATTGCTCGTATTAAGAACACAAAAACACCATTTAGTATTGATTTTGGTGTTGGCGATATAATCGTACCTAAGCAGGAAAAACGAAAGATACCAACTCAACTTTCAGATTTCGATGCACCTATGGTAAATACATATTCTATCGAAACAACCGTTGCAGAAAAAATAGATGCAATTCTTAGCTTGATGGAATTTTCAAGCAGAATGAAAGACTATTATGATATCTATTACCTTGCAAACAAATTTGATTTTGATGGTATGACATTAACCGAGGCTCTTAAAAAGACTTTTGAAAATAGAAATCACAATTTCACTATAGAGCAATTCGAGCAAATGCTTGAATTTGATTCTGATGATGCTATGCAGAAAAAATGGAAGGCTTTTATCAAAAAGATTAACACCAAGACAGATGATTTTGAAACTGTGTTAAAAATGATAAAGTTGTTCTTGGTAAAGCCTTTTATTGCTGCGGTAGAAAATAAGACGTTTGATGAGAAATGGTCGTGTGTTACAAATCAATGGACGAAAGGTGTGTAAACAATGCCTAAAATAATGGAGATTATTGAAAAGGAAACAAAAGGCAAAAGTTATCACACCTATAAGTACAGTTATGATTCAATCGGAGTACCATCTATTGATTATGATGACGATCCTAACAAGGTGATGAAATGGAAAGACTCCGGAGAAACCGGTTCCCCAAAGAAACCTATAGATTTAAAACCTTTAGCCGACCAATTACAAGCAGTTGGCGAAACACCTTTGCTTAAATATTTTCTTGATGGTTCACGTCATGTTTTCAAAGTTGATGATATTGCCTATAACAAGCAAGTTTTTCCTGTTGTTGCGGGACAAATTGGTGTTGGTTGTTGCAGGCGAGAAAACAAACGAATGCAAAAAGAACGATTTTATCGTGAATTAGTCTTAGCTTTGCCTGACAAGGCGAACGCCGATGGCTGGGATGATGCTGCATATTTTGCATCTAAAGTTAAGAAGTTAAACGAAAGCGAAGAGCTAAAGCGTTTGGGATTACATTTTTCAGCCATTATCCCTTATTCTACATCAAAAGCAGGACAGCCAGGTGTTAAACTTGATAATTTAGCTGTTGCAGTCATTCAGGATTATATGGTTGAAGCAGAAAAACGAATGGTAGCAGAATTAGTTAAAGATAAAAGACTGAGCCAAGATAGTTATCTTTTGAAAGATGGCTCGCTTGAATATAAAGTTGCAAAAATGGGGAGAGAAGATTTAAGATCATTGCAAAAAATAAAACACAATTACCAATGGGTAATTGGTGTATCAAAATCTTTTAATCCCGAAATATGCTTAGACCATACTGGGAAACCGAACTCTAACTATATTGCCGACTTGCCGGTTTTTCACCGCACACCTGTTGCAAGATACGAAAACAATTATTCGGGTGATGTTCAATTCGGAGTTTGGTATATTCGTTTGCGTGATAAACGCAGAACCCAGACACCTTTTGACGGTGTTGTAAAAGTTGAAAAAATAATGATGGATGAAGAAATTGAAAACGGAATTGATAGTGATGTTATTGATTTGATTTCTGCTAATATCATTAACGAGCGTAACCCTACTTGTTATGGTACAGACCGCCGTTGGGCAAATCACTTATATCCGGTCTTTTTGACGGAATCGTATGTTAAAAGTAAATATATAAGCACAGAAATGTTCTTACATTTGTTTTGAGGAGGGAAAATAAAATGTCAAATACTATTATAGGTCGTGTGTTAGCGACAGAAAAGAATCCAACCACAATTGACGATTTTACATTTTGGACTGATCCTGAACTTATTTTAAATCCATTTGATATTGTAAAAGTGCAACATGTAAATAATTCGTTTTCTTATGGTGTAATCGAAGATATTGCTCATATTACTGACGCCGCAAGTTTTCTTACCAACTTTATTTCGAGTGATTTTGGTGATGTTAATGCCGAGGAAAACACTTTGCGAGTAGGAATGAATTATGTTACTGCAAAAGTTGTGTGCAATACTGAAAATATTTATATTCCCCTTCAGAACAACGCTAAAGTTATGCTTGCAACAGCAGAAGAAATCAATTATGCACTTGGTTTAAATGATATTCGCAATCCTCTCATATGTGGATATCTTGAAATGTATGAAGGCACTAAAGATTGTGAAAAGGTTACTCTTCCTGTAAACCTCAATTCTAAATTTATTATTGGACCCGAAGGTGCTCATTTGAATATTTCGGGTATTTCAGGTCTTGCTTCCAAGACTTCATATGCGATGTTTCTGCTCAAAGCTATTCAAGACAGCTATATGAAAAAAGATCCTAAAAACGAGGATGAAGATAGTGTTGCATTTGTATTATTCAATGTGAAAGGAAAGGACCTTCTTGCAATAGACCAATTAAATGATTTTTCTGACGAGCGTAATCCTGAAAAGGCGCGTAAAGAAACACTTGAAAAATATGAAAAATTGGGGCTATCTGCTGAACCATTCAAAAATGTTCAGTATTATTACCCTTACTCCATTCCGAAAACACGTCATTGGAATACATATATGACACCTGAAGAAGTGGAAGGTAATGTTAAAAAGAAAAAAGCAAAGAAATTCAAGTATGTTTATAAATACGACAAAGAAAATCTTGATTTAATGTTTGCCAACATTGATGACTCCACACAAACAATGGAATCTATTATCAGTTACATTATGTCAGGTCAGGGCAAATTCAATCAAGTTAGCGATTGGCAGGAATTCCTTGATGCAGTTAAGGAAAAATGTTCAACTGAAACTTCAGGAAAAGACAAGGAAATCCCTGTAGCAAGTTGGAGAAAATTTTATCGAATAATCAATAAGAGCATTACAGATAACAAAATTTTCGCAAGAGATGTTCGTGAGGATGACGGAGAAACTCGCATTGGAGATGCTCTTAAATATATCAAAAAGAATGAAGTTCATGTTATTGATATTGCAAAGCTTTCCGAGGACAAGCAGGCATATGTATTCGGTGATGCAATACGAACAATTTATGACTTACAGTTAGGTCAATATGCAGGTGAAGAAGGAGTAAATCCTCCTTCAAGAGTTGTGATTTTCATTGATGAATTAAATAAGTATGCTTCTAAAGAAACTCCGAAAAATTCTCCTATTCTTCGTCAGGTGCTTGATGTTGCTGAAAGAGGTCGTTCTCTGGGGGTAGTTCTCTTTGCTGCTGAACAGTTTAGAAGCGCTATTCATGACAGAGTTACCGGTAACTGTTCTACTCATGCTTATGGCAGAACTAACTCTATTGAGGTTACAAAGAGCGACTATAAGAGCATACCATCTGTTTATAAAACAATGATGACTCGTTTGAAGCAGGGAGAATATATTATTCAAAATCCAATTTTCCGATCATTGCTTAATATAAAGTTCCCTAAACCAATTTATAAGCAATTTAAGTGAGGAGATTATTATGGCAACAGTAGGAAAAAATATACTTGATAATCTTACAACGGGTATGTACTCGGATTCGAAGGTTATTTATAGAGAATATATACAAAATGCTTGTGACCAAATCGACCTTGCTATAGATTTGGGTATTCTTTCAGCTGATGAGGGATATGTTGATATATTCACGGATAGCAAAAAAAGATACATAAGCATTAAAGATAATGCCACAGGTGTTAAAGCAGAAGATTTCATTGAAGATGTCGGCGATATTGCAAACAGTAACAAGGAAATTGGAAAGAACAAAGGTTTTCGTGGTATTGGTCGTCTTTGCGGTTTGGCATATTGTAAAATATTGAAATTTTCTACAAGTTATCTTGGTGAAAATAAAAAGTCTATAATGACTTGTGATGCTCAAAAAATGAGAGCTATGCTTGTTGAAAACAAGAAGTATACGCTTGATGAAATTTGGGATGCTATCATAACATATTCAACCGAACCCGAAATAGAAAGTGAACATTATTTTGAAGTAGAAATGTTCGACATAAATAAAGAAAATACAGACTTGTTGAACGAAACTAAAGTCCGTGAATATCTTAGTTTTGTCGTTCCGGTACCTTATAAAAACACATTTATACTTCGTAATCAGATTTATAATTATGCAAACTCTATCGGTCGTCGTATTGATGAATACTGTATAAAGGTAAACGGTTCGCAAATATTTAAGGAATATACCACCAAGCTCAAAGAACAAAGTGGAGCAGCTTTGAAAAATTACGATGAAATTTCGCGTTTGGAATTTAAAGACTTTAGAGATACATCAGGTAATTTAATTGCTTGGATGTGGGTTGGTTTGTCACGTTTTGAAAAGCAGATACCGAGCGTAAATCATATGCGTGGTTTGCGTGTGAGAAGTGCAAATATTCAACTTGGAAACGATGATGCGTTACAATTCTTGTTTAAAGAACCACGTGGCAATTACTATTTCGTTGGAGAAGTATTTGCCGCAAGCAACACACTTATTCCGAATTCTCAGCGTGATTACTTTAATGAAAATGAAACACGTGTTTTGTTTGAGGATTTACTGCGCGAGTATTTTTATGATGTTCTTCACAAGCTTTATTATGAAGCTAATCGCGTTAAAAATGATTATAAAAGACAGGAAGAATATCTTAGCAAAGTAGCTGAATATGAAAAGAAAGAAAAGGAACAAGGCTTTGTCAACGAAGAAGAACGCCAAAAGCTCCAATTCGATATTGATAAGGCAAAGAAAAGTGCAGAAGAAGCACGTAAGCGATTGGACAAGCTTGATACTAGCGATGACACTTCACCTTTATCAGAGGTAAGAAAAAGTATTGGACAAAAATATGAGTCTGACAAGCTCAAGAAAAAAGCCGAAACAACTACGGTTGTTATAGATGACGATGATAATAAAAAGAAATCATTTGTCACAAGCAGTATGTCCAAACTTTCGAGAAGTGAACGAAAATTAGTTAGTAAAATTTTGTCCATTATAACTGATATTGCTCCCAAAGATGTTGCGGAACAAATCATTGACAAAATTAAAGAAGAGATGAGATAACCCTTATGAACAGAAAAGTTTTGCTTATAGAACCTAACTATAAAAATAAATATCCACCAATGGGTTTGATGAAATTAGCAACCTATTATAGGATGGTTGGCGATGATGTTCGCTTTTATAAAGGCGATATGCGTTCTTTGGCAGTTGAACTGATTTGCGATGATTTAATAAATCACCTTTCTATTATTTTGCCAGAAGTTTTTTGGAAGGATTATTATCCTACACTTTTTGAATTTATAAAGCTCGGCAAATATGCTATTCTTGAATCCGACTCAATCTTTGAGGATGAAATGGTACTTGATGTTGTGAAAGAATATCGCAAAAAATATAAAGACAAAGAGTATTTCACCAAGCCAAGATTTGATAAAGTTGGAATCACAACATTGTTTACATTTTATTGGGATATTACCATTGATACCATCAATTTTGCAAAGCAACTTTGTAAAAAGCCGGAAGATGTTATGGTTGGAGGAATTATGTCTTCTTTATTGCCTGATGAAGTGTATAAAGAAACCGGTATTAAACCATTTATAGGATTGTTGAATAAACCCGGTGATATTGATGCTGACAATGAGTTGATTATTGATGAGCTTCCTCTTGATTATTCTATTCTTGAAGAAATAGATTATATTTATCCTGCAAATAATGCATATTTTGCTTATATGACAAGAGGGTGTGTAAACAAATGCAGATTTTGTGCAGTCCCTAAATTAGAACCGCAATATTGTGATTACATCAACCTAAAGAAACGAATTGAATTTACTGACAAACGTTTCGGGGCGAGAAAAGATTTGCTGTTGCTTGATAATAATGTTTTAGCATCAAATTGTTACGATCAAATCATTGATGAAATTAAGGAATGTGGATTTGGTGTAGGTGCATCATATAGCCCTCCTAATGAATATGAGATTGCAATAAATAATCTCAAAGATTCGTACAATGATCGTGCGTATATTCGCAAGATGGTTTCTATCTACAAGGAAATAATGGAAAAGCTTAAGGATGATGTTGAAAAAACAGAACTATATCTTAAGTTAGAAGAAGCTCATTGTTTATACCATTATACAGCTTCAAAAGAGAGTATTTTAGCCTTGGATGAATATATGCGACCTTTATATGAAAAAACGCATAAGCCGACTAAAAGAAAAAGAATTGTTGACTTTAACCAAGGCATTGATTCTCGCCTTATAACGGAAGCCAATATGGATAAGTTGTCAGAGGTAAATATTTATCCTTTAAGAATTGCTTTTGATCATTGGAAACTTAAGGATATTTATGAAAAATCTATTCGTACAGCGGTTAATAGTGGGATAAAAAGTCTTTCCAATTACCTGCTATATAATTTTGAGGATAAACCTGAAGAACTCTATCATCGTTTAAGAATGAATGTAGATTTGTGTGAGGAGTTGGGTGCTAGCATCTATTCCTTCCCGATGAAATATCATCCTATCAATGATAAAGAATTTTTCATGAATCGTGATTATATTGGTAAACATTGGAACAGAAAGTTTATTCGTGCGGTGCAAGCTGTCCTTAATTCCACTAAAGGTAAAATTGGTCGTGGAGTTGAATTTTTCGAGGAAGCTTTTGGAAGAGATGTAGACGAGTTTGTGAAAATTCTTTGGATGCCTGAAACATTCATCATATACAGAAGAATTTATGATGCAGAACTCAGAACACGTCTTGCTGATAGATATACAACCGTAACAAAGCACGATTGCGATTTGACAAGTGAGTGGTGGGACAAATTTAATGCCTTAACACCGGAAAAACTTGAAAAAGCTAAAAATATCATTGCGTTAAATAAGTTTAAAGATGGTGACTATATATGCGAGGACAAAGAAATAAATGATGTTTTAGCATATTATAAAATCACCCGTGATGATACAGAGACGTAAAAAAGGAGGAATAAATATGGCATATTCTAATCCTATTCCTGAATTAGAAGAACTTCTTGACGACATTGGCGAAGAAAGCGAAGCGGACTATGTTCAAATGAAAGAAGTTTATTTTGCATTCATCGATGTTTTAGGATTCAAAAAAACTTTTGATGATATTAAAATTTCCAAAGCTGTCGATAGTACAGACAAATATCGTGATGTTTTCAATTATTACTTTGCTCTTATGAATGCGGCGAAATTTATGGAAAAGGGTAAAGACACAGGGTGCTATGCTGGTCAAACATCAGATAGTCTGTATTTTTACACAGATCGCTCTGATTATCTAATGCAATTTATAAAAATCTTTTCGCATTTTAGTTTATATGCAATGTCTAAAGATGTGTTTTTTCGTGGAGGAATTGCTAAAGGTTCTTTGTATAAAAAAGAAAAATATCAGTTTTATGGTGATTCTGTAATAGGAGCATATCTGATTGAAAGCAATATTTCTAAAAACCCAGTGATTATAATTGATGAAAAAACACATGTTGATATGTGTGAGGTTTCAGGATATTGTGAGCTTGTAGATACTTATCAAGAAAGGCATTACATAAAGCCATTTGAATTATTAAACAAGAGTATGGTTTTAGATATAGATGAAAACTTTACGCTTAACGAAATTGATAGGGATAAAATTGAGAATAACATTAAAGAAAACAAAAACACTTTTGAATATGATGTTAAGAATTACAGCAAATATGTTTTTTTATTAGAACAATTAGAAAACTGTAATAAAATACCTGAAAAAGTGATAGAATAGGAGTGATAAGTTATGTCAAATAATTATGTTGGAGCTGGAATTTTGAATATTATCACTGAGTCTTTATACGACAATCCTATTGTGGTTTTTCGCGAATATGTTCAAAACTCTGTCGACTCTATTTTTAAGGAAACTGATAGAAATAATTATGAAATAAAAATTTGGTATGATGAAAACGATTTATGTTTTTTAGACAATGGTAAAGGAATAGACACAAACTTATTTTTTGACGAAATGATCAAGATTGGAAATTCGACAAAAAAGAGAAATAAGAATTTGGGGTACAAAGGTATTGGAAGGTTATCCGGTGTTCCATATTGCCAAAAGCTTACATTTATTAATATTGCCAATTATGAATCAATGGAAATGCAATATTATTCCATTGATGGGGCTAAGTACGAAGAATTGAAAGCTGCCGGGGAAGATAAGGGTGTTAGTTTTGTTGATATAATGAATTTAATTGGTTCCTCTTATACTCAAAACGATATAGCAATAAATGAACGTTACCTTAAAAAGCTTCAGAAGTACAAAGACCTTTTAGAAAAAACTAATACTGGCTTTTTAGTAATTTTAGAAGGGATTTCTCCTGTTTTGAAAAACACAATTGAAGATGAAAACTTTTTTAAGAATTTGCAATGGTTATTACCTGTGGATTTTGAACAAAGTTTATATTCTTGCGAAAACGGAGAACTTTTTGAGGAGCTTACGACAGAAACTGAGAATAATCCTCCGATAATATCATTCTGTAAAATCACTTTTAATGATACTGCAATTTATAGACCTATAAAAAAAGATATGTTAAGAGATTATCTTTGTAAAAGCAACTTCAAATATGCTGTTGGATTTCATTCTTTTAACAAAAATAAAATTGTAATAGATAGAAATAACACTTTTACTGGTATACGTATATATATTGATAATATGTTGCTGTGTACGGAAGATGAATTACTTAGGAGTTTAGAAAATTATGGGTTATTAACACATACCTTAAATGGTCAATTGCAATCTGTTAGGGGTATAGGTGCTATCATATATATAACTGATAAAGTCAACATCTCCGCAAATGCACGAAGAACATTCATAGAAGTAACCGATAATGATTCCCTAGAATTTCTAAAATTGATTGCAGAGTTTGTTAATACTATATATGATACAAGGTATGCTTTATCAAATTATATGAATGCTAAGGAAAAACACGAGCAAAATTCTGAATTTGTCAAGAAACTAAAAGAGATGGCTCTTATTAATTTGAAAAAGCTAGCAAAGGAAGACATAGATTTGCCACTTGACGAAATAGACGAAACTCCTTTTGACAGTTTAAGCGTTCCGGAGAAAAAAAGAATCATAAAAAAGAGCATAACAAGAAAACTTGATATAAGTTTAAAAGAATATCTGAATAGTTTAACTGTTTATGATTCAGAAAATGCATACGAAGAATTTATTAAGTGGATATCAAAAAAATAATGGTAAAAGGCTGACATTTGTCGGCCTTTTACCATTTTCTATAAAGTGTTATTTGCTTTCTAAAATCAGTTTTCTTGCAAGTATAAACAAACTATTATCAACCGATGGAATATCTCTTGAAAGAGGATCTTTCATATATTCAACATCGGGATTGAACGATGAATTTATAGATTGATAAATCTTATTTTGTGCATTAAACTCAGCTTTTGCATAAGAGATTTTATCGGATTCATAATCCTCAATTACAGAAGCAATAATAACTCTGACATTCTCAAGATTGGATGCATAAAAATCAGGGCGAAGGTACATATTCCGGTACTGCCATATTGCGGTATTAGCTATGTCAAACAAGTTCACCGAAACTATAGCCAATTGTTTGTCCTTTGAGAAAAGTATTGAAGAATATGCGATTTGATTTAGTTCTTGCATCAGTATACAAAGAAAACGAAAAACAACTGAAAATAAACAAACGACCGTGTTACCGGGAATTCTCTCGGTGATGCGGTCGATTTCTTTATGTGAGGAGGGATACAATGAGAAGCTTACTTGAAGAATTTTGGTTCGGAAATGTATATCCGCAGGAGCAATACACGAACCGACATCCTGATGCAAAGGAATTATTGCACTTGATGGACAAGACAGAACAAACCAAAATGTAGTTGGGTTTTACGAAAATGTAGACGGTAGGAATGAATAAACCCTATTTCATACAAGTTTTGAGTAAGTTGTATTCTTCAAAAAGAATTGTAATAAGCACTTGTTATTTTTTATCTTTTTATAAAATTTATATTATATAAGCTATGACCGCCTGGAGATTATTCATCCGAGCGGCCATTCTTTGGTGTCTTCAAACGTGGAAATAAGCAGTACGGAAAATTTGCACTCCGTACTGCCTAAACTAAAATGTTATTGATTTCTTGTATAGAATGTATTCTTGCCCTGACCGTGGCGTTCGATAAAACCTTCCGCAACAAGTGTCTTGAGTGAGTTGCCGATTGATGTTTTCTTGACCGAAGGTACAAGCACCTCTATGTCGCTCTTGGTGAACTTTCCGATTTTGGATTGGATAGCCTTGCGCACAAGTTCAACAGCCGGAAGCTTCTCGTCAAGGATATCTACACGTTCTTCAAATTCACGATAGGCTGAAAGGATAATTCCAAGGATGTATTTGATAAAATCACAGGGGTTATTTTTTTCTTCATGCCAACCATGCCCCGAACGTTCAAGTACATCATAATATTTTTGCTTGGTTTGCTCGATTTTGCTTTCGATACTGATGTATTTTCCTACAACATAACCGCAGCGGTAGAGAAGTAAAGTGGTCATAAGTCTTGACATTCTGCCGTTGCCATCATTGAAGGGGTGAATACAGAGAAAGTCATTTATGAAAATAGGAATCAACACCAGTGGGTCTATTACACAACCGTCAATTGCCCGATTGAAGCTTTCGCATATTACATCGATGGCTTTGGGCGTTTCATAGGGCTCAAGAGGCATGAATCGTACAAGCTGTGTTCCATCAGGGCGTGTTTCAGCAATATAGTTTTGTGTTGTTTTAAATCTGCCACCGATTGATTTATCGGAGTATTGATAAAGGTCACGATGCAACTGCAAAATGTATGATGATTTCAAAGGAATGTATTCATAACTTTCGTGTATGGTGTTTAATACATCACGATAACCCATGATTTCTTCCTCATCGCGGTTACGTGGAGTAGTTTTGTCATCACAAAGTTGTTTGATTCTTGTACTTGTTGTAACAATACCTTCGATTTTGTTGGATGCTTCGGTACTCTGCACCTTTGCGATTTCGACCAATCGGTCAAGCACCGCCGGCTTTTGTCTTAAAAACAATTCCTGTCGACCTTTGTATTCGTGTATCTGTGCAACAAGTCCAAGGATTTCGCTATCCCAAGAAATATTGCGTAAATTATCGTAATTAAAGGCTCTCATTCAATTAACCACCTTTCTTTACGACCAATTATAGCATAAGTTTGGTCGAATGTCAACGTGTATGGATAAATATTCAACCAATTTTAAGTATTATTTGGTTGAATGGATGGTTTGTTGGTCGAATATTATTGTATGTAGAACAGCAAATGATTATTTAAAAATAGGTGTTGTCTACAAAATAGAACAAACCAAAATGTAATGATTTACTATAAAAATGTAGATATTAAAGTTACATAAGATAATTTGGTTTTGGTTTCAAGTAATAATTTTGAATGAACCCTCTGTTTGAATAAAAGGTTCATTGTATCAATCATTACGTCCAATGCCATAACAGATAGAGTAATTGATACAATTTATCAGTTACTCTATCTTTTTTTATCAGCATAAATCCACCACTGAATTTGTTTTGAGATATACAACGGCATTCCTGTTGTTTAAATAAAAAATATGCGGCTAAAACATTATTTGTTATTGTATGAACCGTTTGAGTACTATGGTATTATATTTTAAAGAAAACATTAATATTTTCGTGATTTTTTTATGGATATTCTTGTAAAAGTCAATATTTTCGTGTTTTACCTATACTAAACCGATAAAATTAAGGAAAAAATAAGGAAGTTAGTATATAATAATCAATGGGTATGTATTATAGGATACATGAAATATATGATTGTAAGGAGAATGAAAAAAATGGAAACATCAATAGTGACATTTAATATACGTTATGTATACAACGATATAGATGGAATAAACAACTTTATTCATCGTGCAGGTATGATATACGATAAGATTGAAACAGAAAAACCTGATATAATTGGTTTTCAGGAAGTTACAGAGCCTATATTGAAGTTACTTGAAAGACTACTGGCTGATTATAGGATAGTTGGCCATTTCAGAAATGAGAATTATACAGGTAGCGGAGATTTTGTAGCTTTCAAAGAGGATAAATATCAACTTTTAGGATGTGAAACAAGATGGTTAAGTCCCACACCTTTTACTATTGATTCACGGTTTGAAAATCAGAGTCCTTTTGCAAGAAGCTGCGTTATGGCTATGCTGAAAAATAAAGAAACCGGAAAGCCTTTAAGAATTTTCAGTACTCACCTTGACCATATTTCGGATGAGGCAAAAATTTCAGGTATAAAATGTGTTTTTAATTTTATCGATGAAATGAATTCAAGACTTGATATGCCCTGTATTTTAATGGGAGATTTTAATTCAACTCCCGACAGCGAAACAATAAAATACTGCAACAGCAGGGCAGATTTACGTGATGTAACTACAGAGATTTCATCAACTTGTCACGATTTCAGAAAACGAGAGGATCCGTTTAAAATTGATTATATTTATATGTCAAATGAATTTGCAGATAAAGTAACTGATGTTTGTGTATGGGATGATGTTTCATCTGGAATATACCTTTCGGATCATTATCCTGTTTGTGCAAAATTAGGGTTATAACATTATCATAAATATGAACAACGCTATGGAATACCTCACTCCATAGCGTTGTTCTTTTAATATTTAATAAAAAATATCGTGTTAACTTTTTTCTGTTACATAAAAATTAATCCTTCTTTTCTTTAGAAGAGCGAAGTTTTGCAAAAGCATGGGGCGATATGTTATTTATCTCTTTGAAAATTTTGGAAAAATAATTACTGTCTTTATAGCCGACTGAATGTGCAATCTCGCTAATGCTGAGTGTTGTATTGCGCAGAAGCTCCTCAGCGTTTTTTATTCGCACATATGTTATGAATTGGTTGATACCAATTCCGGAAACATTTTTAAATTTCTTTGATAAATAATCTTTATTTATAAAGAATTTTTTTGAAAGAAATTCTAGGGATAAATCATTGTTATAATTCTTTCTTATATATGAGGAAATATTATAAATAACATCGGAGGAATTTTCTTGAGATGAAGGAACGTCACATTTAACTCTGCAAAGCATAGCGATAAATTCTGCAAGACAAAATTTTATTATGTAATCGCTGTATTCCTCTTTCTTCTCATACTCCTTTTTTAATCTGAATGCAATTTCTTCAATTTTCTGAGCAGCGTTTGGTGGGATATAAATGAATTTAGCATCGGAAAGAAGGTTAATAAGCGGTTTTGCTTCTTCCGGGAGACAATTATTTTTAAACTGAATTAAAATTCTGTTACACTTGTCGCAGGATTCACTGTCTGTGCTATGATGTGCATATGGAGGAATGAAAACTAACATATCCTTTTTTGATACAAAAATTTTATCACCTAAAAAGTGTTTTGTGTATCCTTCTAGTTGGTAATATATTTCATAAAAACTGTGATAGTGTACATGTGTTGTTTTTCTTCTCATTGTAACAATATTTTGATTTACAAAAATATCATCAGACAACTTATCTCTTAAAATAGCTTCCATAATATCTCACCTCCAGTATGAATTTTAACACTTATTCTTATAAATGTCAATATTTTCGTGTTTTATCCATATAAAACCAATAAAATTAAGGAAAAAAGAAATAAAATAGTATATTATTTTATTATAAAATAATTTATAATTAAAAAGGAGTAAATAAAAATGGCAAAAAAAAGATATGTTCTGGTTGGTGTTGGTGTACGTTCAAGATTTTACTATCATTCAATTGCGCGCGATTTTTCTGAAACATGTGAACTGGCTGCACTTTGTGATGTTAACAGAACACGTATGGAATATGCACAGAAGGTATTGAAGGATACTTATAATTATCCTGAAGTTTCACTTTACGGTATTGATGAATTTGATAAAATGATTGCGGAACAAAAACCCGATACTGTAATCATTTGTTCAATTGACCGTACACATCATAAATATATCGAAAGAGCTATGGAGCTGGGATGCGATGTTGTAACTGAAAAGCCTATGACAATGGATGCTGAAAAATGTCAGGTAATTCTTGATGCGGTTAAGAGAACAGGTAAAGATTTAAGAGTAGCTTTTAACTACAGATATTCTCCTTATAACTCAGTAGTTCGTGAACTTATTATGAAGGATACAATAGGTGAAATTAAACAGGTTCATTTTGAATGGATGCTGGACACAATGCACGGTGCAGAGTATTTCAGAAGATGGCACAGAGACAAACGCAATAGCGGTGGTCTTTTAGTACATAAGTCAACACATCATTTTGACCTTGTTAACTTCTGGTTGGATACAAATCCAAAGCAGGTATTTGCTTTTGGTGATTTGATGTTCTATGGTAGAGAAAATGCTGAAAACAGAGGTATAACAAAGTTTTATTACAGAACTAAAGATTCAGAAAACGCAAAGGGAGATCCGTTTGCATTACCAAATGAACTTATTGAGGATCAGTTACATAAAGATATGTATTTTAATGCAGAACAGGATGACGGTTACCTTCGTGACCAGAGTGTATTCAGCGACGGTATCAGCATAGAGGATACAATGAATGTTCTTGTTAAATATGAAAACGGTGCACAGCTTTCATATTCTCTTAATGCTTTTTCACCAGTAGAAGGTTTTAAAGTATTTTTTACAGGTACAAAGGGTAGAATTGAGCTTGTTGTTACACAAAAAGTTCCGAATCCTGATGATGTTGAATCAATTCATGATGCAGCAATTGCCGGAAAGTCAATTACAGTATTCCCGATGTTTAAAGCTCCTTATACTGTTGAAATTCCTGAAGCTAAAGGTGGACACGGCGGTGCTGACCCAATACTTCTTGCAGATATTTTTGGTGAACCTAAGCCGGACCCATTGAAGAGAGCAGCAGGTCATATTGCAGGTGCAATGAGCTGTCTTACAGGTATTGCTGCAAATAAATCAATTGCAACCGGTATGCCTGTTGAAATTAAATCATTAGTTGAATTTTAATAAATAATTTTTTTAATATCTTAATTTGTGTCGATGTATGCGCAGTTTTTTTGAATAAACACGCAACCAATTTATAAGGAGAATATTAAATGAAAATATATGATCATAACATATGGGGAAATTTTTCAAAAGAAAATTGTATTGCAAACAGAAATTCACTGGTTAAAGAATTGATAGAAGATTGTAATCCTGATGTTTGTTGTCTGCAGGAATGTAATCCACATACAAGCAGAGTTGCAGAGTTTGCTATCCCGGATATTTTAAGCCCGGATTTTGTTGAGGTTGTTCCTGAATATGCCGATAAAAATTATACTCCGATGCTATATAATCAAAATACAACCGAGTTAATAGAAGGAGGCTATATGCCCTATGAAGGATTAAACGATGGTAATTCCAAATCCATAACATGGGCGGCATTTAAGGATAAAGCTACCGATAAAGTTTATTGTGTTGCATCAACACACTTTTGGTATAAGGCAAGTGGCAAAGAGGATGAAGAACAGCGTATAGCCAATGCAGAGGCTGCTGTTTGCATACTCAAAAACTTTTACGAAAAATATAATGCTCCTGTTTTTTTAGCAGGAGACTTAAATAGTAGTAGTATAGTAACCGGACAAGGGACAGGTGGTTATGACAGATTAATAGAACTTGGAATGACAGATGTACGAGAAATTGCAGAGAATACAGACTATTCCTATACATGTTCCAAAGGAGTTCCTGTATTAGTTGACGGAATATATACAAAGGCACCGGATCCGAATTTTACCCTTGATTATATATTTGTTTTGGGTAAGGATTTGATAAAGGCAAAAAACTTTTCGGTAATAAATTCTGATAAAGCAAGAACAAGTTCAGACCATTCACCTCTTGTTTTTGATTTTGATATTTTATAAAAAATTTCAGGCATAAAATGTGTTTTTGATTTTATTGATGAAATGAATTCGAAATTTGATATGCCATGTGTTTTAACGGGGGATTTTAATTCATACCCCGACAATAAAATACTGCAACAGCCTTGAGTTTATGTTAGAATAATTTGTTTTAAAAATCAATATCATCTTCATAGTGATTACGCTTTTTTGTTTTTTTCGCTTTTTCTGTACTGCAACGGCGATAGACCATTTATTTTTTTAAATACAGTTGAAAAGTAGTTACTGTCATTAAATCCACATAGGGTCGAAATTTTCGACATAGAAAACTTTGTGGATATAATTAAATGCTCGGCACTTTTAATTCTTATAATGTTCAGATATTCATTTATTCCAAAGCCTGTTTTGGATTTGAACAGCTTGGAAACATAGTTCTTGCTTATGGAAAATTTGTCAGCCAATAAATCCAGACTGATATTTTCTGAATAATTTTCATTAATATAGTTTATGATTCTTTCTATAAACGGAGAAGCACTGTCGTTTTTGCTTGTTTTGGAAGAACGTGATTGAGAAATGAGAAAAATGGTCAGCAGACTTCTGATCATATCTTCATATTGCGGAGCTTTTGAAAGAAATTCATTTTCTATATTGGTAAGTATTTTCACGTATTTTTCCGGCTCATTAACAAGATAAGAATTGAATCCGTTAAAAAGCGGATCGTTATCTTTTTTCTTGAAGAAGCGGCTTGTGAAATCTATCAGTAACCGTTCTGCAGGATAGTCGCTTGTAATATTTGTTTTATGAAGCGTATTAGGTGGAATAAGTATAATATCGCCTGCCGATAGCTCAAAGATTTTATTATCCAGAAAGTATCTTACTTCTCCTTTTATAAGATAATATATTTCAAACCCATCGTGGTAGTGGCTTGACGGCATATCTGATTGTGAGGATTTTATATTTCTAATTACACGAAGTTCTTTTAGCGGAGTTTTTATATTCATTATAATCACCTTCCTTAGTTTAGATTATATCATATGAATTAATTTTTTCAAGTAATTTTTTAAAGAAAACACACATTTTTGAGTAAATAATTAGATGAAATCTTTAAAAAAAAGCGATATAATTAATGTATAACATAAAATGGAGGTTTTATAATGATTAGTAACTTGAAAATTGCATATATCGGAGGCGGCTCAAGAGGTTGGGCGTGGGGACTTATGAGCGACCTTGCACGTGCAGGGGATATAAGTGGTGAAGTTGCACTTTATGACATTGACATAAACGCAGCAAAAAATAATGAGATTATAGGAAACAGAATCAAGGACATTGAAGATTGCGAGTCTGTATGGAATTATAAAGCTTGTGAAAAAATCGAAGATGCACTGAAGGGTGCTGATTTTGTAGTTATTTCCATTATGCCGGGTACTTTTGACGAAATGGAAAGCGATGTACACGCACCTGAAAAATACGGTATTTATCAAAGTGTTGGGGATACAGCAGGTCCCGGTGGAATTATAAGAGCATTGCGTACAATACCCATGTTTGAAGAAATTGCACTTGCAATTAAAGAAAATTGTCCCGATGCATGGGTAATTAACTATACAAACCCAATGGCAATCTGTGTAGGTACACTTTATAAAACATTTCCGGAAATCAAGGCATTCGGTTGTTGCCACGAGGTTTTTGGTACACAAAATCTTTTGGTACAGGCATTGAAAGAAATTGAAGGCGTTACGGGTATAACAAAAAAAGATATTAAAACAAATGTTTTAGGTGTTAACCATTTTACATGGATAACTTCCGCACAGTATCAGAAATTTGATTTGTTCCCCGTGTATAAAAAGTTTATTGAAAAACATCCTGAAGGCATTAAAAATACAAATGATGATAACTGGGTAAAACTTGTTACAAGAACAAAACAGCTTGTTAAATTTGATTTGTTTAACAGATATGGCTATATTGCTGCTGCAGGCGACAGACATCTTGCAGAATTCTGTGATAAGGAATGGTATCTTGACAGCCTTGAAAGAGCAGATGAATACGGCTTTGGTCTTACTCCTGTATCCTGGCGTAAAAATGAACAGCTACCCGAAAGACTTAAAAGAGCTGAAAAGCTTTTAAGCGGTGAACAGGATTTTGTAATAAGAGCAACCGGTGAAGAAGGCGTAGACCAGATAAGAGCTTTGCTTGGTCTTCATGATTTGGTAACAAACGTTAACATTCCAAACTACGGACAGATTCCAAACCTTCCTTTAGGAGCAATTGTAGAAACTAATGCGTCATTCCGTGCAAATGAGTTAAAACCCGTTATGGCAGGTAATATTCCTGATGAAATTTATTCTTTGATTTCAAGAAATGTGGGCGAACAGATGTTGGTTTTGGAAGCAGGTACAGAAAGAGATCTTGGTAAGGCGTTCAAAGCATTCATTTCAGACCCGTTGGTTAATTTAAGCCTAAAAGATGCGAAGGACTTGTTTGACGAAATGATAAACAATACAAAAAAATACCTTACTTCATACGATATATAACAGGAGTGTATAAAATGAAGAATGTTTTATTGATTGGTGATTCTATCCGTGCAGGGTATGATAAGTCGGTAAAAAAGACTTTAGAGGGTAAAGCCAATGTTATATTTTCGGACAACAGTGGTCGGTTTGCGGCATATGTGCTTAGATATTTTCACGATTTTTTAGAAGGTTATAAGGGTGAGGATATTGATGTGATACACTGGAATGCAGGACTTTGGGATACCTTACATATGTTTGGTGAAGAAGCGTTTACACCATTGGAGGTATATAAGTACTACATAGAACGTATTTGCATCAGAATAAAAAAGCTTTGTCCCAATGCAAAGGTTATTTTTGCAACTTCAACAAGTGTAATAACTGAAAAAATGGAAGACAGATTCAAGCGTTATAATAACGAGATTGAAGAATATAACAAAGCTGCGGTTGAGATCGTTGAAAAATACGGATTTCAGGTAAATGATTTATATGCTCTTTCATGTTCATTGCCTGAAGAGGCACATAATCCCGACGGTGTACATTTTTATACCAAGTTGGGAACTGAAGCACTTACCAATCAGGTTCTTTCGCACTTGTTAACCGCTTTGGAAATAGATGAAAAGCTTGAATACCGCGAAGAAATGTATGTGGGCAACCCCGTAGGTATTTAATAATATTCAAAACAAGGAGGAATTTTTATGAAAAATAATTTGAAACAAATTGCACTTAGCTTAGTGATAATTATGACACTAAGCCTATTTGCGTTTTCCGGTTCGGTATCCGCAAGCAGTTTTTCCTTTGATATGAACGAGCTTGGAATTACTGCAGGTATGAACCCTGAACAGAGAGAAAATGAATATGTAAGGAGAGATGAGTTTGCTCAGATGGTTGTAAATATGATGCAACAGCAGGATGTGGCAAAGTCTTTGGAAAATGCCGCATATTTTACCGATGTTGCAGATTCACAGTACAAAGGGGCAATAAACCTTCTTGCAAAAATGGAATATATTTCAGGTTCAGGTAACGGTGAATACAGACCTGCTGAATACCTTACATACGGTGCTGCTTGTAAAATATTGGTGCATGCACTCGGCTATGACAAGATTGTTGAAGATTCCTCTTTGAATGCATATCAGTTTGTGGCAGGAACTATCAAGCTGACAAACAATGTTGATTCATCAGCAGAATATATGACCTTTGCACAGACAATGCTTATGATTCACAATGCGTTGGATATAGGATTGATGGTGCCTTCATACTACAATGCAAATATTGCACCTTCTTATGAAATAGATGAAGGTAGAACATACAGAAGTATGCTGTATGGCAGAAACGGTAACGGCATTGTGAAGATGCGCGGTATGGTTACTGCTGATGTAAGCACCTATTTGTATTCCGAAATTCCAAACATAAAGGATACACAGCTTGAAATTTCAGGAAAGGTATATGATTTTGCAGATAAAGCACCTTTGGGCTTTGTTGGTCAGATAGTAGATTATTACATAACAATAAAAGATTATGAGGAAGGCAAGATTACTGCAATTGAACCTGTAAGCGATAATGTTGTATACGACTTTACAGGCTTTCAGGTAATAAAGGCATCTTCAAGTGAAATTGAGTTTGAGAACAACGGTAAAATAACTGTTAAGCTTGATGAAGCTACAAGATATATATATAACAACAGAATTGATATGGGCTACAAAATGTCATATAACAACATAAACGACAACATGGTTATAAGAACTGTTGACAACAATGATGACGGTGTGGCAGAAGTAGTTTATATATACGAATATGCAAACTGCGTAGTGGAAAAGGTGTATACGCAGAATAATATGGTTGTTCTAAAAGACGGATATACCTTCGGTAAGGTTAAAAACATTCAGCTTGACAGCGAAAAGATATACTTTGAAATATATAATTCAAAGGGTAATTTAACTGATATAAGTGCAATAACAGAAAATGCAGTTGTAAGCATTGCCCAAAGCATAAATAAGGATTGTATAAGAATAGTTGTATGTACAGACACTGCAACAGGCGACATAATATCTAAAGGTGAAGATGAAGTAGTTGTTGGAAACACAACATATCTGTGTGCAGAAACAGTAGAGCTTAACGACCTTAAGGTTGGTTCACAGGTGAATATATATCTTAACTTCCTTGGTAAAATAGTTTACTTTGAAGAAATAGAGTCTGAAAATGTATATGCTTATGTGTATACTTACAGCACACCTTCAGGTCTTGGAAATTATAAAGTAAAGCTTTTAATGCCTACACTCATAAGCGTTAAAACAGTAGAAGGCGAAACTAACGATTTGACAGGTGAAGTTTCTACATCACAGTCCTTGTTTGTAAGAAACAGCGATGTTGTTGTTTATGAGGCAGAAGCTAAAATTATATTCAACGGAACAAGAATAAATGCGGCACAGGTTTTGCCAAATGTATTGGATAAACCTGTTGCATACGCAGTCAATGAAAACGGCAGACTTTATAAAATAGATACACTTTCGGGTGTGGACGACATAGACATTCTGATGAACGAGGCCCTTCCTAAACAAAGCACAAATCTTTATAACAAAGTGTATAACGGTAAGGAGCTTGTTTTCGGTGGCGGAAGAGGAGAACCTTTTGGAATACAAAAGGATCACACACTGGCATTTTGTGTACCGAAGTACACAGAAGACGGACAGACAAAGGATAATATAGACGAGGACGACCTTAAGGTAATGGTAGAGCTTAAAACAGGCGTAGGCTATGAAGCGAACGGTTACGAACAGGATGAGGATACACTTATAGCAGATGTATTGGTTATCCAGCAGATTATGCAGTCAGGTCAAGCCGGAATGGTTAACCTTTCATCTGATGTTGCTCTTGTTTTGAAGGTGTTCAGAAAGATTGATGATGATGGAAATGAAGTCCTTGCTGTAAAGATGCTTACAGACGGTGCAGAAAAAACAACGATAGTTTCATCACTTGTGTCAAATCAAGGAGATTTTGAACGTTTAAATAAAGGTGATTTGATAGCATATTCACTTGACGGGTTTGATCAGCTTAATGCGGTAGAGGTGCTAAGAGGAATAAATCAATACTATGAAAGTGATTCAACCAATGCAGTATGTGCTGATATAAAGAATATAGAGTACAACAAAATATCTAACAGCAAAATAAGATGGGTACATAATGTGTATGTTGGATATGAAAATGAGGATAGTGTTGTAAAAACACTTGAAATACTTGCAAAGAGTCCTGCACCAATATTTGTAATAGAATCAGAAAACGAAATGAGAGTAGGAAGCGTAGACGATTTGCAGATAGGTGATAAAATATTTACAGCGTTAAATAGTGGAAAAGTACGAGCAATAGTAATAAACAGAGTGGAGGGATAAAAATATGAAACAGACAATCAAAAGATTACTTGCAGTTTTATTGTGCTTCTCAATGATATATATTCCTTCCTTCAGTGCTTCGGCAAGTACGGAACTTATCAGTATAACAGAAGATTTAACACAGCTTACAGAGATTGACGGCTGGACTGCAACCATAAAAAAAGATGCAAAGACAACGGCAGGTTTTGTTGCAGGTGAAGGCTATCTTATAGACCAGGGTGATGAGCCCATTACAAAATCCGGTGGTGCTAGCAACACAGTTAGTGTTGTAAAGACATTTGACAACAAAATTGTCGATGCAGAAAATGGAACAGTAACATCTGTAAAGGAATTTCAGGGCAAGTACAGACTTTATGTTGACTTTTCAATGAAACAGGAGGCAGTAGAGGGTGAATCCGCCCCATTTTACATTATGTATATTGGCGGATATAATGCAGAGGATAAATTTGTAAATTCTTTGGAGCTTAGAATAAAATCCACATCTGTACAATTGGTGGATAGCGGAAAGCTTACTGTTGCATTTGCTGATGACGGTGACGAAAACCATTCCATAGATATTGTAATGGATACTGTTACAAAAGCATACTCTATTTCAGTTGACGGTGCAACAGCAAAAATAAGAACACTTAAAAGTGCAGATATAGATTTTATAAATGGCTTTACAATTTCCAATATGGAACGTATGGCAGATTCTTCATACTTCAACTTCAAAAAGATTGTTTTGGAAGAGGTAGAGTCCGACTATAATCCTGCAAGTGAAGCTACAAAGGTTGTGTTGGCATCCTTACCGGAAAAATTTGATGTAACTGAGGAAAATATAGCTTTAACTCAGGCAAACGGTGTAACATGGACATCATCTGATGAAAATGTAATTAATTCATCAACAGGAGCAGTTACAAGAGGTGAAGAAGATAAAACAGTTACCGTAACAGCAAAAGTTGACCTTAATAATAATGGTGGTGCATATGCAAAAGAATATACAATGACCGTACCTAAACTTGAAGGTTCAGGTGGAGGAAATACAGGTTCAGGCGGAGAATCCGGCGATGATGAAGAAGATGTACCTGTAACAGGAAATTTGATTTCAATTGAAGAAGATTTTGCAAAATATACTTCAATTGATGTAATTCCAAACACAAGTGTAAGCACAGCATCCAACCCTGTTACCACAAAGGTTGGTGTTGGAATAAATGGTATTGAAACATATCATACAGCTTCAGAACCTTTCGGTACAAGTGCAGGGGGCGAAAACAAGGTTAAAGTTCCTGCAATATATCACGGTATAGAGGGTAAATTCGACGTTGATGAACAAAACAGAACTGCACTTAGAATCAATCGTTTTTCAGGTAATTTCAAAATGAGTGTACTTTATAATACTAATGTGGCGGCTTCATATGTTGTTCAGGATGCATCCTTTAATAATGTTACTCTTACAACAGATTATTGGTTCCAGATAGGAAAAGTTGTGGATTTTAGCAGTCCGGGCCTCGGTGACAGTAACAGACTGATTTTTGCTAAGTTAAATAAAGATAAGGCTAACATAATGACTGATGACTCATCGTCCAACAATACGTTAACAGTAAGAAATTACGATTATAATCCGGACGTTGAATTTCATGAGATGGAATACGTTTTTGATACAGATAAATCCATAATAACTGTTACTGTAGATGGTTTAAAGACCGGTACAGGTAAATTCAGTGTTCCTCTTGACTATATTAACAGTATATCGTTAAACGGATGGCATCGTGCACAAAAAGGAACATATTTCAATCTTAAAAATATAAAGGTTGAGTATTTGCAGGAAAATCCGGCTCTTAATGAAGCAATAGCAGAGCTTAATAAATTAGATGCTAAATTGGTGGATGATCCTTATGCTGTAACAGAAAATGTTACTTTGCCGCAGGCAGAAAATATTACATGGTCAACATCAAATGAGGAGGTTGCTTCAATTGATGGAACAACTGCAATTGTTAACAGATGGTACGAAGACCGTGAAGTTGTTTTAACAGCAACATATGAAAAAGACAATGTGCTTTTGATGAAGGATTATACATTGACAGTTAAAGCAGATGAAAATCCGGCAAGTAAGGAGTTACTTAATATTACAGTTTCTGAAAGTGACACCACAGAAGAATGGATTGAAACATACGGAGCAGGTAATCCTGCAGGTGCTTTAAGTGTAGGTGCCGATGGCCTTACAGTTACAAAAGTTACTGTTGCAGAGGAGGAAGCTCCCGAAACAGAAAATCCTGAATATGTGGTTGAACGTAAATTGTATGCAGAAGAACTTCCATACAGCGACAGCACTCATTCTGCATTGTATTCATCAGGTTTTTCAGGCTTGTACTCCTTTGGATTTACATTAAAGAGCAATGTTGCAGGTAATGTTCCTGTTAAAGTTGGTATTGGCGGCTATGAGGGTATAAAATACGCAAATACATTTGACTTAGAGGTTACAAGGGATTCAATTTATGCGGTGTATGATGGTGAAACTTTGGTAAAAAGAACAAGACTTTATCAAGGTGATACAAAGGGAAAAACCTTTGAATTTAAGTTTGTTGTTGACACCATTAATGAAAGATTCTGGGCATTTGTGGATGGTAAGCTTGTAGCTGATAACGTTTATTTCTACGACCCAAGCTCTTTCTACAAGTTTGATACATTACGTATTGTTGTAGATAAAAACAATACAATTAATGACAGTATTACAGTAAATAATATAAAGCTTGAAGAATTGGAAGAAAATGTAATTGCAGATAAAGAAAGCTTGATTTCTCTTATTAATTCTTTGAGTGTGAGGGATATTACAAAGGATTCTCCTGAATCTGTAGGAAGTATAAAAACTCTTCCTGAAAGTGTTGAAAATGTACCTGTAAAATGGGTATGCAACAGCGATGCTCTGGATTTTGAAACAGGTAGAGTTATGTTTGATGCAGATACTAAGGATGTTCTTGTTTCAGCATATATGACAGCAAACGGTGTTGAAGTTCGTAAGGATTTCCGCTTGACTGTACGTGCAGCTGCAAATACAGATGAAACACTTGATTTCATTACACAAAGACTGGATACAGCAATTACCTTGCAGGATGCTGAAGATATCCGTTATGATATTTATTTGCCACAGTCCTTTGATGGTATGAATATTATATGGGAATCATCGGATACATCGGTTATTGGTACTGACGGTGCCATAAACAGAAGCGCTGCAATTACCTCTCCAAAATCAGTGAAGCTTACTGCAAATATAGAATACAAAGGTAATGATTATACAAAGGATTATAATTTCAAGGTATCACCTACATCAGGTGAAAATACAGTATATGAAGGCACATCTGCTCCTGAAAAGCTTACTGTAAACGGCTTTGAAAATGTAAGACTTAAAAATACATCACATACATATCTTAAACTGTCTCAGACAGATTGTAATGATGGCGTTGTTTCATTTACAGACGAAAACGGTAAGGTAATCCTTAAACTGAATATACTTAATAACACATATTATTTTGATTATGAAGGTTCGGATTATAAAGCATATTCAATGCCGGCAGGCAAAACAGTTGATTTTGAAGTTGTTTTAATTCCTGAAATCAATAAGCTTGCTGTATGGGCAGACGGTATCCGTATAATAGATTATGCAGATTTTATGAATGCCGCTGACAGTTTTGCAGGTATTAAAGCAACAGGAACAGGGCTTAATGTTGAAAGCACAAAGATAACTGTTGATGATTACGGTGTGCTAGATGTTAACATTGATAATATTGATTATTTTGCGAATATCAGCAACAGAGTTTTAAAAGACAGCGTGTCAATGGAAAACAGAGTGATTATGCCGGCAACTGTTACATGGAAGTCATCAGATACTTCACTTGTAACTGACAATGGTGTTGTAACAACTCCCGATACTTATAAATTTGCAACAATGACACTTACAATGTACGATGCGGATAATGCAAGTATATACAGAAAAGCTTCACTTGATGTTGCAGTAGCTTGTGATAAGAGCAAAAACCTTATCCCGGGAACATCGGTTGAAGGTTCAACTCCTGAAATTACAGGACATGAAATAGAAAATATATCTGATGAGAATTTTGACACAAGCTTTGCTTTGTTAAATGCCAATAAGCAACCTCGTATTACGGTTGGCTTTGGCAGAGAGCTTTATGTTAATGCAATTTATCTGAATGAGGATTTTTCATCATACAATTCGGGAATTAAAAAATTTGGCATAGCATATTCAAATGACGGTAATACGTGGACTGATTTGAAAACTGTAGAAGTTAATAATACTGCTTCAAATTATGTATCATTTGATATGACAAAAATGAGTTATATTAAGGTTACCGTTCTTGAAAGCGATGAAAAGACTGTGTATATAAACGAGCTTGAAGCATACTTTGATGCTACACCAGCCGATATTATAAAATATGATATTGATTCAGTGGAGCTTAAACTTGGAAGTGTAGTAACAAAAGACATTACTTTGCCTATGGAAGGTCCGCAGGGAACAAAGTTCCAGTGGACATCAAGTAACCCATCCGTTATTTCAACAACAGGTGTAGTTACAAGACCTGAAAAGGGTGTAAATGTTACACTTACAGTTTCTGCTTCATACAACGGTACAGAGTACAGCAAAAAGTTTACTGCTTATGTATCCGGTACAAAAGAAAATGGCGGAACAGTAATCGGCGGCGGTACATCAGGCGGTTCCGGTGGCGGCGGTGGTGCCGGCGGCGGAGCAGGCGGTAACAAAACTACAAATTCTGCTGTACCCGGTTTTGTTGAAACAGAACAAGCTGAACTTTCAGTTACTCCTGATACAGCTGTAACATTTAAGGATGTTCCCGAAGCTCATTGGGCGTATGATGCAATTAATACTCTAAAAGAGCTTGGTATTGTTAATGGCGACGGAACGGGCAACTTTAATCCGTCATCACCTGTAACAAGAGAACAGTTTATAAAAATGCTTGTAGAAGCATCGAATATTGAACTTTCCGGTAAAGACTCTCAGTTTAAAGATGTTGACTCTGCAATGTGGTATGCACCATATATTCAGACAGGTGTTGAAGCAGGCTTGATTAACGGCTTGTCATCTGAAGAATTTGGCGTGGGCAGAGAAATTAAACGTTGCGATATGGCAGTTATGCTGTATCGAATACTAAAGAATACAGAAGTTGAAATTAAAACAGACGAAACTTTATTTGCTGATGATGCAAATATTCCTGAGTATGCAAAAAAAGCTGTTTATACAGTACGCAGTGCAGGCATAATTGAAGGTTATAACAATATGTTTAACCCAAATGAAAGCCTTACACGTGCAGAAGCAGCAACTGTTTTAATGAAATTTCTTGAAATTAAACAATAATTGAAAGGAGAACTTAACATGAAACGTATAATTAGTTCCATATTAATATGTTTTATTTGTGTAATGTTAACGCCTTTCGGTTATGTGTCAGCCGATGATTCCGGTGAATGGTGGAAAACCTATGATGCTGCGGATAACGCCTTCGATTATTACATCGAAGGCGACCCCGGCGATATGAGTGATGCCGACTTTTTCGGCGTGTGGGATAGGGAAAACGGAATATGGACCACAGAATCTCTTTTTGCATACGATTTGTATCCCGGTCTTGAACCTGTAAAGGAAGCAGTTATGGATGGGGATTATGACCTCGCAAAGGAAGAGCTTCAGGCATATTATTCTTCTGTGAAAGGTGAACGTGTCAAAAAGATTGAAAGTGATCCGGGTTCCCGAGTGGAAACAACAGCATATCTTCTTTCAAAAAATGCTTATACCGTAGACAACTCAAACCTGGGCTTCGTTCGCGATTGCGTAAAATTCGGTAATGATTGGAAAACCATCAGAACTAATATATCAAACTCTCTTACCAGTAAAGTAGTAGGTGTTAAGGATTTTATTGGCTTTGGATTTTACTCTGTTGACAAATATCCTACACAGGGTGAAATCAAGGCAAGGGAATCGGGAAGCCCTGCAAGACTTGAAATGACCATTAACGGCGGTGTTCAGATTACCGTTGAAGCTTGTGCCGATGGTACAATACGTGGCGGAAAATATGAAGATACAAACTTCGGTTTTGACGAAACACTTAAAATTCAAACAAGCGGAACATGGAATAATTATGATGAAGACACACATTTTGCCTATGTGAAATTTGATATTTCTTTCCTTAAAGAAACAGATAAGGTGGAATCAGCTTATTTGGTATATGAAGGACGTAACGCAAGCGGTACGGGGACAAAGGAAATTGTTGTTTATGCCCCTAGCATTGCCGACTGGGCAGAAGATACCTTGAATTTTAAAACATACAGTCATAACACACCGTTCTGGTCAGAACATGATAAAAACTCATGGGATTATTTAATGACTGTTAACACTAAAAATACAGCAATGGTTTATTACAGAGGTGCTACATTGCATGATGTTGCGGAATTGTATTCCTATTCCGGAAAAGAAGAGCATGCCTTCACCTTTTTGCGTCAGCATATGGCATATGTAAATAATGTAGGGTTAAATCTTGACCGTCAGGCGGCTTTGGATGTTACTGTTGCTCTTACATACCAGACCAGCGATATTTATCATGTTATAGACAGCCCGTATACTACTCCTGAATTATTTACAGCAATGCTTAAGGATATGTATATAAAGGCAGAGTGGACATGTGAAGATTACTATTTTGGAAAATCCAATAACTGGGGTGGTTTTGCCGCAGAGGGTGTTTATAACTTTATATGCCGATTCCCCGAGTTTAAAACAAATGACAGATGGTTGCAAAGAACAAAGGAACAGTATACATATCTTCTTGATGCATTTACCTTTGATGACGGTATGTGTCTTGAACTTAGCCTTAACTACACAGTTACACTTTTAGGAACAGTACAAGGTCCTGTTTCAACTGCAAAGTCGTTAGGTAAAGAAGTTCCCTTTGAAGATGGTGTTTTAAAGGAAATTCATGGTGCTGTACAAACCTTGATATACTGCTCGGCACCCAATTTCGGAACCTTCCAGGTTGGGGACGCGGCAGGTATAACAGGCACATATGAAGGAACTGTAAAATCATGGTATGACAGTGTATTTACGGACGACCCTGAATTTGAATATGTTGCTACAGGCGGAAGGTCAGGTGCATTACCTAAAAATCCTACCACACACTATCCTGTCGGACTAAGAACTTATATGAGAAGCTCCTGGGATGACCCTAATGCTCTTTCAATGATGCTTACGGGAAAAGGCGTAGGAAGTCACAGAGATAATGACGTTTTAAGTGTTTGTATGTATGCTTACGGACAGTATTTGCTTACAGACCAGGGTTATGCGACAAAATCTGACTTTACAGAGCACACAAAAGAATATTTCGGCCATGCCGCAAGACATAATCTGGTTACAATAAACGGTCAGGACCATTACTATGAAGACCGTGACGCTAAAGAAGAAGGCTTTGAATCTAATATGATGTACGATTTTATAGAGTACAGCAGTGAAAGAAATTTAGAGGCAAAGCTTCAACGAAGCGCACTTTACCTTAAAGACCAGAAGTTCTGGATTATTACAGACTTTGCAGACCCTGTAGATGATAACGAGGTAATTACATACGAACAGCATTGGCATATGGTTCCCGAAGCAAATATGACACTTGATGAAGAAACTTACGAGGCACGTTCAAATATGACAGGTACGGCAAATGTTATTGTAAGACCTGTAGATATAGACAAGGCAACTTCATCACTTGAACATTCACGTTATGTAACTGCTGCTGAAACATATTCAGACAGTAAAAAGCTGGTTGTAAAGCAGGAGGTTAGCGGTAATTCAAAATATTCTACTGTTATTTTCCCTGTTAATGTAAATGATGATTACAGCGTGGAAACCGAAGCAATTGATTTGGATGGCGACGTGGAAAATATCAATGCATTTGTTGCAACAATTACCAATGAGCTTACCGGTGAATATGATTATTACTATTATTATCATCATAATCAGCCTGAATTTAAGCAGGATGTTACGGTAGGTACTTTGGAAACAGATGCTTCAACAATGCTTGTTCAGTTGGACGAAAAGAAAAATGTTGTTTCAGTGTTCTTAATGAACGCAACATATTTGAAAAATTCTTCTCTTAAAAAAGACAATGTGTTGTTTAAGGCAAACTCTCCTGTAGCTGCTGTTGCATATAAATTTACAGGTGATGTTATGCAGATACAGTCGTCTTCAGTTACAACTGCATCTGACCTGGAAAATTTAACAATATATGCAGGAAACAAAAACATTGTAACTCTTAATGACGAAATTGTAGATTGCAAAAAATCAGGCGGATATGCTTATTTTGCAGACAGTCCCATTGTTGAGGGAACTGAAGTAAAACCTGTACAGCCCGGTAGCGGAACATCCACAGGTGGCGGTCACGGCACAGGTGGCGGAGGAGGCGGAGGAGGCTCCGCATCAGTTGTTAAACCAAAGCCTGAAGATAATAAGGAAAATGAAGATAACAAGGAAGATGAAAATCAGGTTATCAATCCACCCGTAACTATAGACACCGTTCCGACAAATATAGCTAAAGAGCTTGACGGACATTGGGGAGAGGAAGAAATCACTTCCCTTTACAAAGCAGGTATAGTAACGGGTGATACCAACGGCCTAAGACTAAAAGACAGCATAAACAGAGCAGAATTTACTGCATTGATAGTTCGTGCTTTAGGCTTGGATTTATCTGAATATAACAATACATTTTTGGATATCGACAGTGATGACTGGCACGCACCTTATGTTGCCACTGCATATGCCGCAGGTCTTGTAAGCGGTGCGGACGGAATGTTCCGCCCAAATGATACCATTACCAGAGAAGAAATGTGTAAGATAATTGCCTGTGCAACAGATGATGAATTTGAGTTAAAGCAAGCTGACTTTAAGGACACAGATTCTATAAGCCCATGGGCTTTGGAATATGTAAACAAGGCTTATTCTTTAGGCATTGTAAATGGTATGGACGACGGAAGCTTTTTACCTAAAAACAATGCTTTGCGAGAGCAAGCATTTGTAATATTGGCGAGATTTACAAATTTGTTTAATAAGGATAATGTTTAAAGGAAAAAGTTTTTGTATTTGATTCATTAACAAGTGCAAAGCCTCTTATGGAAGCTTTTGGAAAATAATACTTTGTTTTTACTCGAAATAACATTTATGATTTCTAACCCCCTTAGTATTCCTTAAAATTTGTTATTTCGGTAAAATTAACCGCTGTGGATTAGTTTCTGCAGCGGTTAAATATTAGGTTATAAAGGAGATAAATACAATGGAAACAATAAATGTATTATCAATCGGAAACAGTATTGATGATATTAAATTTAATCTGTTTGACGAAGAAGTTACCGACAAAGAATTTAAAATCGCAATAAAGGCAGTAAATGAAGTAGTGAAATAGGAGGAAACCATGAAGCTTGCAACTATATTTACAGATAAAATGGTGTTACAACGTGATATGCCCATCCGCATTTTCGGTACAGGTGATGGGGAAGTTACCGTCCGATTTCTTGGTGAAACCGTAAGTGGAAAGAGTGAAAGCGGTATAGACGACAGCAAGCTTTGTAACAATGAAAATATACGTTACTTACAGTTCCGCGTAGATGTAAAAAGGGTGAAGATTGTTATGGCTTCCACTTTGAATGTATGTATTCGGAAGAAAAGCCCTGGAGCATCTGTGATGAAGAAACTGCATTGCATTTTTCAGCAATAGGACACTACTTTGCACAGTATGTACAAAGGGAAACAAAGGTGCCTGTTGGAATAATTTCCTGCAACTATGGCGGAAGAAGAATAGAAGCTTTTATAGAAAAATCCTACTTTTACGGTGTTCCGTCACTTGAAGGACAGTTAAGAGAATTTGAAGAATATGTAAAAACCCCGGCAACACTTTTGTAACGGAAAATGACTGGGCATTTTTAAGGGAACAACAGCAAAGGGCTACAGAAATTGGCAAAAGAAATTTTTTGGTAACTTCCCAAGGTTTGGGTGATTTGTATGATATCTACCCTAAACGCAAAAAGGACCTTGCCATACGTCTTGCAAGAAAGGTTTTAAAGCATACATACGGTATGGATGTTGTTGGTGACCAGCCAATATACCGTTCGGTAGAATTTAGGGATGGAAAAGCGTACATAACCCTTGACAATGCTGAAGGCTTGTACGGTAATACAGGCGGAGTAATTATGTACATTGCGGGTGATGAACGCATTCTTCACGAGGCAACAGTGGAAATTTTGCCCGACAATCGACTTTGTGTATACAGCGAAGATGTAAAAGAGCTTGTGCTTGTACGTTACGGCTTTTGTATGTATTATTTCGGCACTTACATTTATAACAAAGGTGGCTTGCCATTAGCACCTTTCAGAACTGATTGAAATAATTGTTATATTTTAATTGATGCTCTATAACTTATTATATGTTATTGTAATGTATCATTTTTTATGAAAAAACCCTCATTTCAAACTATGAAGTGACCCCCCCCCATTCATTAGACATTTTTTGTCCAACGAATGGGGGCACTTCACACCATAGTGTTATTACTTTTTATATAACTTTTCTTTCCACAAACCTTTATATACATACCTTTACACTATCGAACCTCCTCAATCTCTATTCCATTCTTGAATTTAAACACAATTCTTTCATCTTCATAAACGGTAACGGTATCAATAACTGAGTTCCACAATCTTTCGTTAAATTCAATGGGAAGGTTATCCATTTTGGGTATTTCATTTATGAAGTTCTTAATTGTGTCAGCTTTTAATTGTCGCTGTTCCATTGTTTTTTGTAGCTTTGTATATTGCTCTTTTGCCTTATTAAATCTATTAGTGTAACCGTCATATTTTTCAATATAGTCATCCTGGTTCATGGGAGTGTTTGAATTTGCGTTTATAAGCTTTTTAACTAGTTCAGAAACAACATTCATCTCCTCAAGAAGTTCCTTGCTTTTGATTTCGGTTTCCTTGAGATTAAGTAGTGTTTTACACATCAGTTCACAGTCTTCAATAAGTGCAGTCCG
>JAZQIO010000035.1:0-17292 GCA_045541135.1 Clostridia bacterium | reverse complement strand
ATTAAGCTTTAAAATTGATGCCGGTGTTTCGGTAATCATCTTTACAGTATCCGCAACAGAAAATCCGTAATGATTTACACCTTTTTCAAGCAAAGTAGCAGCAGTAGCAATACTTCCTGCAAAAGATGAGCGGTCAGGAAGAACATTAAGTTCATCGTCAATCTGACTGTAGAAAATTCTTTCCATGCCGCCTCTAAAAGATAGTGGATCGTTAATATCTATGTATTTTTTGTCATCAGTAAGATATTCGTCCATATTGATAAATACACAGTTTTTAAGGCTTACTCTGTACTTATTTACAAGATACACCAATCTGTTGTATGGCCCTATAGGACCGTAAGGAACTACCATAACAGTAGGTTCACCTTTTTTGTTATTTTCTTCAATAACTTCCAATACTTCAATGGCAACTTTCCATTACATATCCACTTCTGTATCACATACATTAAGCTTTATGTTACTTCACTTACCAAGATCTTCTCTTTTAATTCTGTTAATATCCATTACAAAATTTTCCTTTACATTTTATTATTATTTTTTCTAACATTAAACTCAATTTACTTATAGCTCACCATTAATATTAAAAAGGCAACGTAGTTCTACTTGCGCTGGCCACATTGTAATAGTTTGTATATAAATTGTCAAGGTGCGGAAGTCTTTCTTCCTGAAATTCCTCAATTTTTTCTATATTGCCTTCAAGGTAGTCAGAAATTATTGTCATAGCAGTATCAATTCTCATTAATGCACCGCCGTATTTTATATCAAGATTTTCCCAACCTATGTGCTTATATTCATCAAAGAAGTATTTTTGATGAGCATAACGAAGTTCGGACATAGAATCAAAAAGATTCGGCAATACATTTTCCAATATATTTTTAAGTTCTTCCCTATTGCCATCCTTATATGCCTTATGCATTTTTAAACCTATATGTGATTTTGTTTTCAAAACAGCTGCAACCTTTGAATAAAACTCAAAAAGAATTTTGAATTCCTCGTATTTTTCTGACACCTTTATCAGATCTTCTTCAAGCTTGTTATAATGTGCATAAAAATCGTAACCTTCAAAGTTTTTATCAAACATACCAAGCATAATATCCTGCCACATACAGATTTTTGAAAGCGAGTGGTGATTTTCATTCTTGCCGTTAAATTCAGGTACACAATCAATATAATCAATCAGAGTAAATTCATTGTACGGCACATTCACACAGTTTTCAAAACGCTTTGCAACTCTTTCTTCGGAAGGTGTTTTTGAGGAATATGTATTTTCCGCAAACCATTGCAATCCGGGAAGAATTGCAAAATTAGAACTTTCTCGGTGGTCATCACCCCACACGGTTGCAAAAATGCTTTTTATACCCTCTTTTCTACATTCTTCTAACGCAGTATTTGTAGAAATTTTAGTCATTTCAAGGTGTGTACCGAATGTACGCACATTTCTTGCACAACCTGCAAAAATTATATTCTCCGAAAGTATTTTGTGCTGTTTTATCATATTGTTAACTACATCTTTTTCATTAAAGTAGTCCCAGTAAATCAAGCTCATCTTTTCCGGTACAGCCGCTACATCATCTTCGGTAAAACCAAAATCATCGTCATAATACTCCCCACTTGTTTTTGCTCTGAAGAACATATCGGACCACATCATAGGCTCCAGACCATACTTTTCACATATACTGTAAACATAACTCACGTGCTCCTTCATAATTTCCGACTGGGGGCGGTAACCGTTATGCTTAAAATATCTGCCGAAGCCCAAATCCCACGCTTCATCAAGTCCAACATGAATACGGCGTGTCCTAAATGTTTTGGACATTTGTGATATAATTTTTTCAATCAAGGCGTTAACCTTTTCGTTTCCAACCTCCAACACTGTAGATGTATCGGAAATTCCCCGATATACATGTTTTATAATAGCATCAGGAAGGTGTCCTAAAGTCTGTATGCAGGGAATAAGTTCAATACCAAGTGAATACGCATATTCATCAATTTCCTTAAAATCTTCTATGGTGTAACGAGGACGCATATTCCCCCAATATGGTTCGCCCTCAAGTTCGTAACATTCCTCGCAGTAAAGCATAGCCATATTAAAGCCCATACCCGCCATATAAAGAAGCATTCTTTTTACACTTGCTACTGTCATAAGTGAACTTGCCTGAGAACCATCGAACATTGCTCCACAAGTGTCAAAATGTCTTTTTTCTTCAATAACAAAACTTTCTTCTTCTGCACGCTCTTTCAAAAGAGTTATACAACGGAATATCTGATATTCTCTATCCACTTCGAAAACCACGTTAGTATTATTTTTTGTTATTCTGATATTCACCTCAGGATTAACAGAAACAGTAACCATCAAACCGCCTTTAGCAATGGATATGTTGTGTAGCTTCAAAAAATCAGATATTCCATTTTGATATATCGGATTAAAGTTTTCAAAAATAATATTCATTATATATTCCTCCTTATGGCTAAATATCAATTCAAGTATAACAAAACCTCTATAAATTGTTTTAACGTTCCTCTTTGTTTAGAGCAAAGCCGTGATTTGTTGAACCACGGCTTTGTCATATCTAAAACTGCCTGTTGTAAATTTATTAAATCTAAGGGGGTTAGAATTCAACAAAGTGTTTATAATTTATTACTAATGGCAGTTTAAGAATCAATTATTTAATGCTTATTTCAGTATGTTCAACAAGAGGCTTGCCACTTGCTAATGATTCGAAAACAAACACTTTATATTGTTCTGCATTGATCGGAAATTCATTATCATTTATTTCAAATGTAATATTTGAAGTTCCTACACTAAAAGGTTCACTAACCTTTATTTTAGACATTTTGTTTTCATCAAAAGCAGCTACAATTATCTGCAACGATTCTGTTCCCTCAGGTAAAATTTCAGGATTCAGTACAACTGTTTTTGCAGAAATATCAAAAGAAACAGGACTTTCTTCGACTTTTGCATATACACCGTTAACAGCTATGTAGTAATCTGCAAAAGTTCCGCTGATAGAATCTTCTGCTCCATAAACGTTACCATTTTTATCAACGATAGAAACATTGGTTTCTTCACCATTCCAAATTAAAGAAGGATTTTCATAGATCTCACTGTCAACCTTAATGACTCTATCGCCACCTAATTCATCGGTATATGCAACTTCCAAGCTATCTGCAACAATTGGAGCAACTCCTGTTACAAAGTCATTTCTAAAAGTTCCGGAATCCAAACCAAAATTGATGTCTTGGAATAAGTGTAAGTTTATTTCATCTCTGCTATGCGCAGTTATATCTGTACCAATAGTACTTCTGTTTGCCACGTCATCAACATTTGTATAAGATGTCTTTCCAGAAGGAGATGAACATATGTAAAGTTCTGAATTTTTCCACGTAACCGTATTATTTTCGTCAGGCACAAAAGTTATATTAGGCGAAACGAAAACAAAACGAGTCTTATTTGTTATACCCGTAAAATATTTATTTCCCTCTGCATAAAATAAACCATCTATATATATTTCGACCCAGTTGGCAGAAGTTGCAGTACTTACCGGTTCCTTCAGTTCACCCTGGTGATAAAAAATGAAGTCAATTTTGTGTGGTATACCATTTCTACTGTATAAAACACTTGCAGGTACGGTAAACACTATTGAATAATCTTCAGTCATTCTTACCATGTTAAAGTTTATTGGCTGACCATCATTAAGAGTTGAATACGCATACATCGTATACTTTGCAACTTTACCCGATGAATCATCAACAGTACCATCTTCATCACTGTCTACCGCTCCAACAACAGCATTCATTCCTGCAACAGACAGTAATTCAGTATTGCAGTCACCCTGATTATATGAAGTACCATAATTCGAAGTATTATTAATTTCTCCTCGTATGCTTAGTGTATAACTACTTCCGATATTATTTAAAGTTCCGGCTGACAATTCAATTTTTTTGAAAGTCATCCCCATATTTTCAACATCATCTGATATATCACCAAGCTTTACAGAATCGGTTTCATTAGATAAATACCATTCTCCAACATCAAATAATTTTGTATCGACACCTGTCTCTGTATCAAATGTATACACTTTTTTTCCATCATCAGATGTTACGTAGCTTGCACTAACATATGTAACTCCTGAACCAACTAATGTTGAAAACACTATGCTAAATATTATTAAAAAACTCAAAAACTTTTTCACAATATTTCCCTCCTACTATTTATTTAATTCTATAAATCTTGCAAGCATTACAAATGCCTGCTCACGAAGTGCATTGCTTTTTGGAGCAAAGCTTCCGTCATCCATACCATTTACAATACCTAAAGAATAAGCTTTGTTTACATATTCCATAGCCCACGGACTTATAGAATCTGCATCCTTAAAGTCGGCTTGCTTTAGTTCAAATTCATCATTTGTTGCACAAGCTATTATTTTACACATTTCTTCCCTTGTGATGGTATCATTAGGACGGAACATTCCGTCAGCACCGTTTACAATACCTGCTTCATAAGCTGCTGCAATGTAGCCTGCACTCCAATCGGTAGCGGACACATCAGTAAATGTACCGTTATAGTCCTTTGCTTCAAGACCAAGAGCACGTACGATAAGTGCAGTAAATTCTGCCCTTGTAATTGTGTCTTTTAGTCTTAAACCTTCGCTGTCACCTGTTATAATACCATCGGTATACAACGCTGTAATCTGTGTATTGCCCCAGTGACCTTCAAGCTCTTTTTCAATATTTGAAGGAACAAACGGTTTGGCGGGTTCAACAACTACAGGAGGATTTTCAGGAATAACATCCGCAACGGGTGGCTTTACAACCGGTGGTACGCTACCGCCGCCACCTCCACCACCGCCACCGGATGAGCCGTGGTTTTTGTCAGAATCGGGTTTTGGTTTATTATCCTCTTTACCGTCATCCTCTGTACCCTCTATAATAGGCTGTTCACCAAAATACAGATACTGACCAGATTTTTTGCCGTCAATAAATGTTCCTTCAAGTCGTACATTAAACTGACCTGGTGCATAAATTGTAACATCGTTCATCTTTTCATCTGTAATAGTTGAAGAATAAACATTAAATATCTGTCCATTCTTTTCATATGCGATTGATTCTATCGGAGTGTTACTCTTGAAAAGCACTTTTTCAGGAAGAGTCATGTCTTCAAGAATTGTAGCATCCATAAGGAATGTTGAAGTAATATTACTGTCAACATCAGTTTCTATAAGCATTGTTGTTGCATCTGTTGCAAATTGACCAACATTAACTTTCTGCTTTTGTTCCAAATCATTAAGGTGATAGTAATAATAGTAATTTTCATCACCTGTAAGTGTATTTTTAATTCTTGCAACAAAAGCATTTACCACGGTTGGATCAAGACCCGTATCAATAACTTCGGACTCTACTTCAAAATCTTCATTTACATCACGGGGCAGGATAATTGTGTTGTAAATAACATTACCTGTTGCTATCTTTTTAAGCACGGTCTTTTTACTGTCTTCAAATGTACCCGATGTAGGTGAAAACAGTGTATCTTCATAATAAGCTGTCATACCGTCAGTACCTACGGGAACAACATTTACGTTGTAATCCTCAAAATTACTGCGAACTTCAAAAGTTTCTTCATCATAACTCATATTTGAAGACGGAAGCATGTGCCAGTTTTGCTCATATGAATTTTCCACATTCTGATTATCGGGACTTGCATAGTCACAAACAATCCAGAACTTCTGGTTACGAAGGAACAAAACATTTCTCTGCTGTGCAACGTCCTGGGTATAATAGCCGCCGTATTCAATAAAATCATAGATGTCATTGGATTCATAAGCTATTTCCTTTGTATCGTGAACCTTGTTGTGATCACTGTTATTTACTGTCACCAAGTTGTGTTGTGGAGCAGAACTCATATAATCAATTGTATTACCTGTAAGTGCTGCACCGTAAGCCTGGTCAGTAAGCAAATATCTGCCATAGGCAAACATTGCTATTGACAAGTGGTCATAATGACCGTGGCTTCCTGTGGAATGATTGGTGTTTATAAATGCCATAGACAAGGCATCGTTTTCCCATGAACTACGCATAAATGTACGAAGTCCTACAGGATAATTGGTTGTTGGATTTTCAGGTATTGCACCGGAAACACCTGCTGTTGAAATATATTCAAACATAGGGTCATCGGTAAATACCATACTGTACCACTCTTTAATAGTGCTAGTCCAGCCGGTAGTGTAGTCATTACCGTCAGCTATATTATAACCCTTAAAGCCCGGTGATGAACAAAATATCAAAGACTGAAGCAGGTTATGTGCAACTCCGTTTACCTGATCGGAATAAGGAACAGCCATTCCTGTCTGATTCTGTATTGCATAAGGTTCATAAAGTGTAGCTATAATAGTGCTTGTATAACCGCCTGCAAGTTCTATACTCATCCCATCCGAATAGGTGAATTTTGAAGTAAGACGGTCATTTTCATTCTTTGTTATATCGAACCAGTCATTGTATACAGCAACTTCTTTGAATCTTGCAAGGAATGCATATACGCCCTTTGTTGCAAACGAACCCCAGTTGTTATCTGCGGTGCCGTAATATTTGTTAGCCTGCTGGTCTGCCATTAGCCAGAACGTTTTAAGCATTGCAGTAAATCTTTCACCTGTCATATGCTCACTTGGCAAAACGTACAAAACACTTTCTGTTGCAAAATCCAAATGACAGGAAATATCAAGTGCATTAAATACTGCTGTATTAAAACCAACGCTATTTACAAGCGCCATATGTTGTCTTATAAATGTATATGCGTAACGCTCATTACCTGTATAATCATAAAGCATTGCAGGCACTAAAAGTTCATTACCTCTGTGGAAGAAACATGCCTTACCCTTTATACCTGTGTTGTTACTTGTAACATAATCCCATGAATTAAGGTCATTACAAGACCAAAGCATACAGTCGGTATAGTCGTCAAAGGCTATTGTAGTTTCGTCAAATGACATATCGTTAAGACGATAAACACAAATTTCCTTTTCCCCTGTGCCGGATGCATTTCTACCGTGAAGTACCAATGTTGCAGAAGTTACAACATCTGTATTTTTAAGATTTGAAATATCAAAGGCAATGTATGCGCGTTTTGTTTCTGAATTAAAATTCATATACTGTCCGCTTTCCTGAACAGTCATTATAGGCTCGCTGCCATAATTTGTTGTGCCATATGCACCGCCGCGTACCATAGCATCCTTACAAGCTTCATATCTTATAGGCAAACCGTTTACAACAAGCTCTAAAACAGGTGGATTTTCAGATTCACGTGAATAGAATTCCGCCTGCGTTTTATGCTTATCAACAGACATAAGCACAAAACCCCTGAAGGCATCACGGCCTATAACAGTTTTACCGAAGCTGTCAATTACATCTATTCTCTGTTCGCTCCATTCGTTATCCACATTAATGAAGCCCTGAATTTTACCGTTCATGCCACTTACGCAATATACATTCTTTTCAAGAGCTTCTGTCCTTATTTTATCGTTTTTGGATACACTGCTTACCGGAATATATCTTTCGTCACGAACACTTCTGTAATAAGTTAAAAGTTCTTCTTTAGCAAGGTCATAATCCCCGCCTTGTACGGCTTCCTTTACCCCAATCATTTCGGGGAATTCATCGTAACGGAAATATGGCTGTGATATCCATTCCTCAGCCTCATTATCCCAAATACCGAAAAATTTTTCATCGGAAATCTGCATAGGGTCTTCATCTATTACATAGTCATAAATTCCCGGCTTTTCGTAAGTTATAAGTTCACTGTAATCCATTACAGTGTCCTCCGCAAAAACAGCGGAGGGCACTAATGTACAGGTAAGGCAAAGTATCAAAACATAACCAAGTAATCTTTTCATGTTTATTCCCCTTTCCTTTACTGTAATATATCCAATAATTTTACTATTACCGTTGCAGCTTCTGCACGTGTAAGCGTATCCTTCGGGTTAAATTTATTGTCATAGCCCTGAACAATACCTGCATCACGCACCATATAAACTGCATCCTTTGCATAATCGGAAATGTTATTATCATCATCAAAAACTTCCGATGTCTGAGTTAACGTAATGTTTTTGCTCTTAAGAATTCTCACAATCATAACCGCCATATCCTGACGTCTGATTTCATCACCAACACCGAATGTTTCTGCTGTGATACCGTTAATAAGTCCGGCATTGACACCTGCTGAAACATAAGGTGCATACCATGAATTTTTATCAACATCTTCGAATTTTGTATCTACTACACCGGTTTCAAGTTCTGCAACTTCTACAAGCATCTTTAAGAACTGTTCTCTTGTTACCTTACCTGACGGGTCGAATTTGTTATCGCCAACACCGTTGATTATTCCAAGTTCTTTCAGCTTCATTACATTTTCGTATGCCCAATGTGTTGAAGTAAGATCTGCAAACGTTACTACTGTTGTATCAGGTTCAGCCTGTTGGGTTTCATCTATATCAGTTTCAACAAAGCCCGGCAAAGCAGATGTCCCTGTTCCCATACCACCTGCGGAACCGCCGCCTCCGCCTGAACCACCTGAACCACCAACAGGTTTAGCTCCTGCTGTAGTTTTAGCAGGTACATATGCGGAAAATTCTCTTGAATAAGTTGCTCCGTTATATTCACCTGTTACAGTGAGTGTTACTGTTGTGTTTGCAGAATGTCTTGTAACCTTACCCTCTGCAGAAATAACATCCGGATGGCTTGACTTCCATGTAAAGTCTGTTCCAAACTGACCTTTTACAGGGAGTATAATATCTTCGGTTACTGTGTAACCAAGGTTCAGATCTAAGACATCTACATCAAGCTTCATAAGCTCTGTTGATGTAACAAACAGATAAACTTCAATTTCATTAATGTAAAGTTCTTTGCTGTCACATTCTTCTGCAGTAAATTTAACATAACGTGCTTTTACTGTATCAAAGCCTATAAGTGCAGATTCAATTCCGTTTATTGTACCTGTTTTTGCAACAGTCCAGTTTTCACCGTCTTCTGAATATGAAACTGTGTAAGATTTCAAACTCTTTTGATAAGTTGCAAAATTCTCATTTACAAATATACTGTTAAAGTATACGCTTTCTCCTAAATCCAATGTAAGTGTAGGCTTTTTATTTACATACGATGTACCGTAAGTTGTATTAAGGTCACCATCTGTAATGTAAACCTTAACAAATCCCGGTTTTTCAGTTACACTTGTGCTTACATCTGCACCATAAGCAAGGTTTCTTGCAGGATCGCAAGCTACCGCAATTTTCTTTGTAACTATACGTTTTACATTTGCGTCCTTTGTGCTTGTAAGTGTAAGTGTCATATCAGCAAACTGATACATAGCCGGAAGTGTTACAACACCTGCATCACTTATAACAGCAGTGTTTGAAGACTTCCATACAACAGTTGCAGGAGCAACTGTATCGGATATCAATGATACATTTTCCTTAACAACATTCTTTGCAAATATATCAAAGTAACCTACGTTTGCAAGGTTAATATCAAGCAAGCCGTATTCGTCTGTTGTAATTGTTGTTTCTGTAACTTCGACAGCACCGGAAGCCGCTACCATTGCAAGATTTTTAACTTCATCTATTGTTTCGCCAAAGTCAACAATTCTTGTACCGTTTAACCATACTGCAACTCTGTCAATGTCGGGCATTGTCATTACGTGCAGATTTGTTTCCACACCTTCTGCCACCTGATAGCTTTCAGATACCGTATTGCCGTATGATACATTAAGCATACCGCTGTTTACATTAACGGAAATAAACTTATTACCCGCATCGTCTGCAAACACAATGCTTCCGTTGCCTGTTTGCTTAAATTTAACATTTGTAAGTGCACCGCGTGTTATTTTAATATTTCCAACGCCATTTACCACAATGTTTTCCACATCACTTGCACCTGTGTACACAACATTTTCATAGGCTCTCGGAGCAACTGTATATTTGTATTCTCTGTCTGTTGTTGTACCGTCCATTGTAACCTTTGCTGTAAGTGTTACAACCGTCGGACTGGTTATTGCAATGTTTCTGTTGATTTTACCGTTTATATCTATAATTTCAGAATCCGATAACCACTGAATTGTAAGCCCGTTGTGTTCTGTTGGTAAAGCCAAATCATAGCGAATATCATTTGCATTCTGTTTGGTAATCGTATCTTCAAGATCACTTAAGTAATAATCCAAGGTTTCATCACGGTTTGCCGAAGCACGTACATTAAGAACAAAGTTCTTTTTAACATAAACGCCTGCTTTGTCAATTGTAGCCGTAACGATTACCTTATTGGCTGTTTCACCGTAATAAACCTTACCATTTACAAGGTCAATCTGTTTGCTGTCACATGACCAGGTAATGTCATACCCACCTGCTGTTGCAGGAAGTGTCTTTATACTTTCAACAGAATCGGGAGTATCTGTTATATTGGAAACCTTTATATTGTTCAATGCCAAAACAAGGTCATTTCTTAGCTGAATGTCATTTCTTACAAGCTCTGTAACAGCAATATTATTAACTGTTACTTTATCGCCCTTGCTGTTATTTTTATCAAGAATTATACGGATTGAATTGATAATATCTACATTTTCAAGGTTATATACAGAACCTGCAAGCTTACCGTCTACAAATATCCATACGTTTTTGATATCCGTATCAACTCTGAAACGGATATCAAAGGCTTTTGCTGTATCCCCACTGTAAATACAGTCTGTACCATCCTTGTGTACTATATAAAAACCGTCTTTTGTAATACGAAGTGCAGCCGCCTTTTCGTATGTACCACCATCTGTTCCCAAAGCAATATATATTGGCTTGTCACCTGTAACTGACGGTGTAACCTTAAAGTTTACGTCATATGTACCTGCAAAACCGGCTACATCCACACTTGACTTTGTGCTTTCACTATATGCAACTTCTTTGCCAAACAAACGGTAATCTGCACAGAAAACTTCCGTTTCCTTATCGGCTGCTGTACCGTCAGTTGTCTTTGCAACTGTAATACCATCTGCCAAAACTTTTGCAGAACCTGAAACTGGGTCACCTGATACAATTATTCCTTCAAGTTCTTCCCCGCTTTTATTCATAAGCTCTTTGCTGTAAAAATCGTCAAATGCTTTTACCGTAACAATATAGTCTTTGTACATAGCCATAGAACCGCTTGTTGCAACAGCAGTGATTGTAACCTCTCTGTCGTCGTACCAACGGTTAACTATACCGTCAGGAGTAATAATCGATGGGTCAGAAATTCTCCAGGTAATGTTTTCCTCAACTGCAGGGAAAGCGATATTTTCTGTTACTGCATAGGGATTTTCAACTAATGATGCAGGTAATTTATCAAGAGCTTCTCTTACTGCTGTAGTATCAGCATCCTCTTCTGTCTGTTCAAACTTAATACCTCTTACGGCAAAATATGAACCTGCTTGCATACGTTCCATACCGCTTATTGCAAAGCCGTTAAGATAACCGTTTTTAACCAATGTACCTGTCGAAGCGGCACCGCCGTTGATGTTAACACTTACATCTTTTGTATTTGTATCAACATCCATTACCACTGTATGGTCTGCCCCTTTAGTAAAGTATATAGCTGAAGGACTTATTGTATTGGCAGAGGCAGATGATGAGTTAAGAACAGATGAATTGTTTGATTTTACTCTGAAAATCAACCCTGTTGATGCGGGTGCAAGATTATTTGCTGCTGTGGCAGGATTAATTCCTGTTACGCTGAACAGATAGAACGGAGCAGTAATTGTTACACCGTCTACCGGTTTTGCATAAGCATCACAAAGTACATTAAAATCTATTGTGATTTTGTATTTACCCGAAAATCTGTCTATGCGATAGTTTGTACGGTTTTCGGCATCTTCGTTAAATGTTGTTTCTGCATAGTAAACAACGTTAGGTGACTGAGCACCATTTACCTTACCGTCTGCCAAAGGTGCGGATGAATGCTGGTCAATAACAATACCCTTGCCTTTTACAGCTTTTACTGTTGCATATGATTCATTGCCATAGAGCAAATTGTCAATTTCACTTATATCAGAATACTGTGTAAAGTCTTTTTCAACAACAATTAAATTGCTGTCAACTACAGGAGGCAATTCGGGACCTTCTCCACCTTCATCGCCACCTGAAGGTATTTCGGACTTCGGAACAGTCAGTGTATATTCTTTAACGTACACACCGCCGTTGTTTTCAAGGTCTACTGTTGCTGTAATTATAACTTCCTTGTCCTCTGCGGCTCTTGTTACGGTACCGTCTGTTGTAATAACGGTTTCATCAGAAGATGTCCATGTTACGCCATCTACTGCTTCCGGCATTGTAATATTTTCAATTACATTTGTCGGGTCTGTAACAAGAGATGCAGGCAATGCATTTACAACTGCAAGGGTTGCTTTTGCTTCTTCTGTTTCAAACTGGCTTACCTTTAGTCTTTCAACTGTAAGGTATGAACCAAGAGCAAGTCTTTCCATACTCTTTATTGAAAGTGTATTGAAATAATCCACATCTGAAATAAATGGAATTATATATTTCTGGTCATCGTCAAGTTGGGCAATTGTTATTCTTTCTTCCGTATCTATTGTAAACTTCAACGAATGGTTTTCCACATTTTCATCAAAGTTAAGATTCTGGTCCTTTTCGTAACCGTCCACGTTCTTAAGGGCATATGTACACTGCAAAAATGTTTCTCTCATTCTAAGGTCTGCAATACCCATATCTGTTACTGCCGTAGATTCCGAACCGGGATTTTCCATACCCGCAAGAGTCATATAATGATATGCACTATACCACTTTGTTCCTGTGTAACCCTGTGCCTGACCATCCTCTATGGTTGGATTTATAACCTTTGAGGAATAGTCCAATTCGACTTCATATTTACCCTGAAGTTTTGCGTGCCTTAAAACCGTGCGGTTTGCTGTATCCTCTACTACACTGCCTAAATTCTTGTGAATTTCGGGAGTCATGTTTCCGTTCTGTGCAGTTGCACTGTTTATAAACTTAGGATTCTGCTGTGCCATTTTGTAGCCTTCGCCGGTTACAATTCCAAGACTTGAAATTGTTTTGCCGTTGTTATCTGTACCGGACGGTGCAACTGTTGTCCAGCCCGAAAGCTGAGAATCACTTGTATATGCTTTATAATTTTCCTCAAAGCTATAAAGTGTTGCAGGCGGCAAATGTTCAGGCTCTTCTGCCTTTAAAACCGTCATTGTGTAATCCTTTGTATACACACCACCGCCGTTTTCAAGGTCTACTGTTGCAGTAAGTGTAACATCTGTATCTGCTTCAGGTCTTGTAACCTTACCTGTTGCAGAAATGACATCAGGATTTGATGATGTCCATGTAACACCGTTTGCTTCAGTTAAAGTTATATCTTCTGTAACTCCTAAAACGTTGTCCGAAAGTTTTGCAGGCAAAGAATCGACTACCGAATGTGTTGCTGTTGAAGCTTCAGATTCTCTTTCTATAACCTGAATTTTTTCAAAGCGGAAATATGAATCATTTGCAAGTCTTTCCATTGCACAGATTGTAATTGCATTAAATGAATCAATATCGTTAAAGAAATCACCTGTGCTGACCTTTGAATCATTGTTGTCAAGCTTAACCGTTACATCTTTGTTTATTGTATCCAAAGTAATCTTAACCGTATGCTTTTCGACAGTTGTATCTGAATACCCAAGAGTTTTTGGAGACATTTTGTTGCTTCCGTTACTTGATGAATTGGCAACATAAAGGTCACTGCCTCTGAAACGAAGATTAATTGCGGCATCATCAAAACTGTATTCTGTATCGTCAGGTGAAGCCTGACCAATGTACAAGCCGAAATATTCACCACCAAAAGTTAATGAGTCAGTATTTGCCGGTGAAATTGTCTTGTATGAATAGTCAATTATAATGTCATAAACACCCTGCAGTTCTTTTAAAGTAAGAACTGTACCATTTTCTTCATCTACTGTCTTTGTTTTCAAAAACTTGTTGTAGTACGGGCTGAAATTACCGTTTTTGGCATTACTGTCATTTAAAATTTTGGAATTTACCTGTTTCATTTCAACACCGCCGTCTACCGGACCAAAGGTTGCAGTAGCACCCGGTGTAACAAGTTTCCAGTCATTAACTGAAGTGTCAGCTGTATAAGCTGAATAATCCGCAGTAATGTTTACAAGTTCTGTATTTGCACCTACAACAGGAATATTAACCATGGTTATTATCATTGCAAATGCAAGTACTAACGATATAATCTTTTTCATGTTAATACCCCCTTATCTCTTTACTATAACAGCACGGACATCCACAAGGTTATATATGGACATATATACCATATCTCCAACCTGAATATCATTTAAACTTCCGTTCTTTGCAGTTTTACCCTCTATAATATACACAGGTGCAGGATTTCTAACCAAAAGTTCTGCTGTTGTTTCTGTTCCGTTTACACCACTATATCCTATTTCGACTCTGTTTACTCGTCTTACACGGCTGTTAGATACTTTGTTGTATTCAATATTCTTAACTTCACCGTATGAATAGCCATCTGTAAATGATTCATAGTATTCATCATTCTTCTGCAAAATAAGTACTGAATTTATATGGTCAAATCCATCAAGTGTGTATGCTATAAGGTCATTCTTAGCTATTTTGCCAAAAACTGACTGATCCACTCTTGAATCTGACACGATAAACTTCTGTTCCTTACTGTCTGTAAGCATTGTTATTGCCTTATATTCCATATCATTTTCCAATACATCCGAAACTGACAGCACAAGTCCCACGTCAGAATTGTCAATAACAGGAATAGCCATATCGGAGTTCATTATTCTTTGAATTACCAAAACATCTACAACTTCGTTTGTTTCGTCCATTTCATAACCGTTTGACTCATATTCAAGACCGTTTGAAAGCTCTACAAAAACCGCAAGGTCTTCATCGCTTACATTTGATTTTGACTGTTCAGCATATAAAGGTACACAGAACGCAAGTGTGTGATTTTCCTGAATACCAAACGGACTTCCCTTACCACCGCCAAACAGATTTTCTGTACCGTTATACATTTTCTTGTTAAGCTGTACACAGTCTTTTTTGTTTTCTGATGCCACAATATCTATTTCATCTACTGCATCAAGTGTGTCTATTTTTACTATATTTCCGTTTGCATTAAAGCTGTATGAAACAGGCTTATCCACTACCTGTGCAAGTGCATTTTCCGCCTTCATCTTTGTACCGTTAAAGCTTATTTTAGCTTCAGTGGGATATATAACAACTGATTTATTACGAACAAAAAGTGAATTTGAAGTTGCAACTTCACCGCTTAGTTCATCAACTTCACCTTCTACCTCTTTAATTGAGATATATTCAGGCAAAAGCATTTTAACCTTGCAACCACCACTTATACCTGTATTTGCAGAATAGCTGTATACATAAGCATAATTATGATCTGCCTTTTCTTCTTCATAATCCACAAGTGTGTTCATAAAGTTAAGATAGCCTATAACCTTGATTCCAAGGTTTATATCTTCATTTATAAGTGTATCTCCCAAAACATATTCAACATCGTCAATTGTTATATAATCACCGTCTCGGGAAACTATAACACCCTCTATCGGGTCAATACCTTTTACAAAACGTACATATTCCTTGTCGGAGCTCATTGCAACACTTACTACATCACCGGCTTTTAAATCTGTAATGTCTATTTCATTACCGTCTGCCTTCATAATTTCCCAGTAAAGCTTTTCTTCATCAAGCTTTATGCTCTTTGTTGTTCCAAGCATAAATCCGTCTTCAAATGTGATTGTATTTGTTTCTGCTGATACAGATTCAACTATGCAGTCTACATAGTCAAAAATGAATACAACATCTGCAATTTCATCTTCGTTGTTATCTACTGTTCTTATTACAACACTTTCATCTGCAACAAGGTCTTTTGTAATGTTGTATTTAAGCTCAAGTCTGTTATTTACTATATATCTTGTAGCAGAGTTAATATTCAGTTTGTATTTTGCGTCTGCACCAAAAAACTCTATTGAATCGGAAGATATTTTATCAACCTGAGGTCCTGCAAAGTCATAAATCATATTTTTGTTTGTAGGAATTACGGATGTAACATAACCTTCCTTGTAATCGTCAATTGTTATGTAAAAATCAACTTCCTGACCTACAAATCCTTTGGGTGCAGTATTTTTAAAAGCATATGTTTTACCCTCTATCTGCATCTGGTTGGATTTCAGGTTTTTAACGGGTGCATAAAGGAATGTACCTGAATCTGCAGTGACAATACCTCTCATTTTCATAATACCTGTACCGTTACGACCATTTATCAGACTTCTGTATGTTCTGTCTGCATCCACTTCATAAGACGGTGCTATGTTGGCATTGTAATACATAGGTACCATAAGACCTATATCCAAAGCATTATCAAACATTCTCATTGCCTGTTCAAATGAAAGATACTGTTTTGATGAATCAATACCATTTGTAAGCTTAATGTTTCCTGCAGTATACTGATAACCGTACAGTGACTTGTCCTCTGTAATTACATCATAACCAAGGGCATGTACCAAAATTTTACAAGCCGCTCCGTATGTAATGTATTCTGACGGATTATATACACCGTTTCCGCTACCTGATACATAATTCATTTTTGCAAGAAGATTTATAGCACCCTGGTACTTTGAATCTGCAATATCTGTAAAATATGCTTCATTTTCCAAAGTATTTGCAACATCCTGCTGCCCAATCATATTTACAACCATCTGTGCAAATTCGTCACGGCGCACATATTCCTCCCCTCTTTCCGATACATTCATGCCTGCGGTTATGCCCATAGAGTCCATATCAAAGGCAAGACTTTTGTTGTCAGCCATTGCAGGCACCGTAAACACAACAAGCATTAAAAACGTACAGATTAAACTTATCAGTCTTTTAGCTTCCGTTTTCATAAACATACCTCCATATTATTGTAGATATCAAGTAAATTTTTTGTATTATCTCCGCCGGGGATAGCAAGATTTCTTGTTTTTGAAACCTTGTTAAGTTCGGAAACATCTTCTTTTGTAAGCAGATTCACTTCTCCTATGATTTTTGATACAACTATGGATTTTGCCATAGCTTCATACATTTCCATATAGTCAACCGCATCTGTCAGTGTGGTTACGGAGCAAACAAGGGCACCGTGGTTTTCCATAACAAATGCGTTGCTTTTATGTATAACTGCATCAAAATTTTGCGACAATTCTTCAGAAAGAGGTGTTGCATAACCAACATTAAGCATTGGGCCAACTTCAATTAC
>JAZQIO010000034.1:0-6310 GCA_045541135.1 Clostridia bacterium | reverse complement strand
CATAGTAAGTGCAATATCCTTGTGATTCATCATATTTACCACAAGCTGTGCAAATTCTGCACGGGTAATATTTGAATCAAGGTGGTCTTCAAAACCGAAGCCGCCTACGATACCAAGTGACTTTAAGTCAAACATGATATCGTTGTCAGCAGATACTACGCCTGTAAAGCACATTGTTAAAAGCATTACAACACATAGAAATGCTGACAGGATTTTGTGTAAATTTTTCATGCTTTTTACCTCCATGAATCATTTTTTAATTAACCCTTTCACTATTGAAACGGATAATCACCTATAATAATTTTATCAAAATATGACACAAATGTAAATGAACAATAGTTCCATAGATTTGATGTTTTTCGTCACATTAAAAAAATGTGAATTTTTCCTATTTTTAGTACATTATCAGCAATTACAAAAAATGATTTCTTGACATAATACGTCATGGTTGTTATAATGTTTACGAAAGGTGGATTTGTATGGAATTCATTACATTAAATGATCTTGCAAAAATAAACTTTAATATAACTACTTTGGATATAAGAGATCCACTGTACAAAGAGGGTTCAATGTACCATATTAACGAAACATATCGCACAACTACAGGATTAGTTTATCTTAAAAACTGCGATATGACTACTACTTCATTGCATACCAACACACAGTATAAATTTAAAAAAAATTCACTTGTTTTGTTACCCGAACTTTCAAAGTACTATTCAACATTTACAAACCTAAGCCAAAACATTCCATCATTTTACATTATTAATATGAGTTTAATGTCAAGTTCTTTTAAAGGACTTATTGTAGAGAAGGAACCTTTTTTGATTTTTGAAAATACTCCGGATGATATATCAAAAATAATTTCAAACGCCAAGGAAAACATAGATTTTCATATATATGTAAAATCACAAATGTATATGATGTGGCATTTGATATTTGAAGGTTTAAAACTTAACAACAACGAAAAAAACTCTATAGAATATATAAATATTGCTAACAAAAGCAACAAAGAACTGGCGGCAGAACTAAACATAAGTGTAAGTACATTAACACGAATGTTTAAAAAACACTACAACACTACTCCCGCATCCTACGCTCTTCAGTCAAAAATTGCTAAAGCAAAAACACACTTGATGCATACAGATATGTCTGTTAGCCAGATAGCCGGAAATTTAGGATTCAATTCGCCGGAACATTTTAGCCGTATTTTCAAAAAATACACAGGTATATCGCCATCAAAATACAGAAACACTCACAATTAAAAAAGCACATAGAAGCTTTCACTTCTATGTGCATTTTTTATTTTTTTAGTTACATTCTGCAACCAATGGACCGGCAAGTTCTTTCAAATAGAAAAGCTTACCCGGGAAAGTCGGCATAAATGTTGATGTAATATTCATATCAGGACCATAATCCAAAGTTGTAAGGAAGCTCATTCCCTGCCAACCCATGCCTCTGCCCAAAGCACCGTCTGCACCACCAATAATATAGTCAGCCTGCAAGAAAAGACCGGGACCGATTGTATTTGCTGTACATGGAACTAATGTTGTACGGCTTTTAAAGCTTGTGATAGCATTTTGTTCAATTGTAAGAGGATGAAGTTTTGCACCAAGTCTGAAACAAGCCTTCTTCCATTCGTCAACATTTGCATATTCTTCAGCAAACTGTGGTTCCCAGAATGCAATATGACACATTCTGCCTATACCAAATACCAATACAAGCTTTGCACCTTCAGCTTTTAGTGCAGCAATTTTTTCAGGATATGTAGGAAGATTATCCTTTGTAGCAAAGTTACGCTGTGCAGGAGGCACTGTGTTTTCACCAAGCTTATCAAAGAAAGCTTCTTTCATACTGTATTCAAATGATGCAGGATTATCATTTGGCAATGTATTGCCTTCAGCATCTGCCCATTCATCCATATTAAATGTGTATACATGGTCACATTTAACATTCCATTCATTAAGGAAATATACTGCCCATTTATACATACCCATAGGACCTACAGGTAGAATCATTGCAAGCTTTTCGCCTCTTTCACGAGCATTTTTAATCTGTAATGCAATTTCATGACCCATTAATGTGTCAAATTCATAGATGTTTTCACATTCAATAGGATTAAAATCCTTGTTCCAAAAATCTTCGCGTGCAACGCCTTTTTCGCAGCATTCGTCAATTTTTTTCAAATCCCATCCCTTTGGATAAAATCCATCCAAAAGACTACCTTTAACTGTGCTTAAAAAATCCATAAAAAACTCTCCTTTTATATTAATATTTTCTTACGGTAATAATCTTTTTGTAGTTACCTTAGGCCAAGCGTATTCCTGGGTAAATGCTTCGGCATAGCCTACACCACACTGTATGCCACGGAAGCGTGAGCACGAACGTACAAACTCAGCAAAATCAATGTGGTCATGGTCTCTCATCCACTTAAGCTGACTTACATGACATTCCAACATTTCGATTTTAAGGTCGATTTCATCAGTTATATCAACATATTCTGTTGGATTAAAATTAAGACCCGCAAGGTTATCCATATAATAAACAGGTACAACTGCAGATTTGCCACCGTTATTGTACTGTGGCACGCTTGCAACAAACGAAGCATCAAATACAAGCTTTGAAACTTCTCTGTGATCAGGCATGTAATCAGTTGGACTGTGAGTAATTATAAAATCAGGCTGAACCTTAATGATAAGCTCTGCCACCTTATCTCTCTGTGTTAAATCTGAACCATTTGGAAGCAAGTCGCCAATATCCATAGTAACTACTTCTATTCCGGCAAGGCTACCTGCTTTTTTTGCCTCGTTTATTCTCATTTCGCGAAGTTCATCCGGTTTTATAATTTCATGACCCATATTACCGTTTGCAACATGGCATACAGTAACCTTGTCACCGCGTTTAATACATTTAGCAAGTGTTCCGCTACACGAAATCTCAATATCATCGGGATGACATCCTATTGCCAATACATTCATTATAAATTACCTCCGTTTTTTTACATATTTTATTGACATTATCCAATTTTAATTGTACAATAAAAAAACAGATATGTATTTAACAATATATATTATTTTTTTATCATTTCTTCCGGAGGTAATTATGTTTGAACTTCAACCAATAAAATATGAAATTAATATAAAAGGATTTAACAGTATATATTATTTTGAATTCGGGAAGAATTTTTCACATACTCCGGAACGCCACAACTTCTGGGAAATGGTATATGTTGACAAAGGTAGTATCACTGCTATAACCAACGGTGTCGCATGCACATTAGAACAGGGACAGGTTTTATTTCATGAGCCAAATGAAATTCATTCTCATATTTCAGACAATAAAGTTTCTAACAATATGCTTGTAATTTCATTTACAACAGATGATGCCGCAATGCAATTTTTTAACAAAAAATGTTTTACTCTTGATAAAACCTCAAAAACACTATTATCTCTTTTTTTACAGGAAGCAAAAAACGCCTTGGGAAAAATACCCGACAAATATGAAGATAAAAGGAATCTGAATTTTGAAAATTCACCTTTGGGATCTACACAGTTGTTGCAGTGTTATTTAACCGAACTTTTAATACGTTTATTACGAAATGTAGACACTTTCAGCGAACACATATATTCAAATGAAGAATCAAGAACAATTGCAAGTAATTCAATAATTGAACTTGTCAAAGAATATATGAATAATAACATATATTCATCATTAGCTTTAAAAGATTTATGCGAACATTTTATGCTTGGAAAATCACAATTGAGTAAAATTTTCAAAGATACAACAGGAAAAAGTTTAATGGAATACTACAATAATTTAAAAATAACCGAGTCAAAAAAATTAATAAGAGAGGAAAATTATTCCATAAGCGAAATATCAGATATGCTTGGTTATTCAAGCATACATATATTTTCAAGAGCGTTTAAAAAAGCTGTTGGTTTTTCACCTACTGCTTATAAGAAAAGTATATTATAAATCTATACCCCAAATAGCAAAAGGCAACAAAAGAATGATTTTCCATCCTTTTTGTTGCCTTAAAATATAAAGTAAAAGAGTATTTTATTTATCCTGTATTTTAGAGTTTGCCACACCAAAATCAATAATCAGTTTATTATCAGAAAAAGTTATCATTTTTTCTTTTATACCAAAATTTCTTTGACTCCCATTTAAAATATTATTCTTTCTCCACACAGACAAAATCAAACCAACATACATCATATTTATCAAATAATTTGTTCCACCATATGATACAAATGGCAAAGAAATGTCAACATAAGGACATAGTCCAAGGTTCATTAAAATACTTATTACAAACTGTACTGTAAGCATCACACATGATGCAAGAGATAAATAAAAACCAAAGGAATTCTTTATTTTATTTGATGTAACAAACATTCTTGCTATAAACATCGCAATCACTAAAATAAGAACAATTCCAACTATCCATCCAAAATTATTTATCAAATTAATTAACACAAAATCCGTGGTAATTTCAGGCATAACATAATCAACAGTTCCTTCTGCAATAGGTGTCCCTTTCCCAAATAAGTTAGAAGATTTCAAAACTTTATCTGCCATCACAAATATCCATCCGCTTCCTTGAGGATCATTAGCTCCATTATTCCAAAAAGAAATTAATCTTTCCAATCTATTAGGAGAACTAAGCAAGACTGTCAAAGCCGTCAACAACGACATTGCGCCTAAAGACAGAACCGATATCATTTGAATTCTTTTATTGCCATCAAAGTGATTCAACGAAATACCTCTTATTATCAAAACTGCATATACAGAAAAAAGTATAAACATCATACTCATTGATGGTTGCATAATGAAAGTAATCATTGAGCCTATGCCCCAAACAATTAGTTTTACTATTCCTATAAACCCCTCTCCCCGATACTTATCTAAAAAACCACAAAAAGAAATTACAAATAATATAGCGGCAACAGAATTAACCGAAACAGTAAATCCTCCAACAACAAAAAACCTATTGACTCCGGCATAATCCGTGCCGAAAAATTCGCATAAAACAATAATAAACAATGCAATAAAATACAAAACAACAGGATGTTTTTTTAACTTAACGTAATCCACAAAATACAGTCCAACTAAAACCGCCACGCCAAAAACCACATATAAGACATATTTTGAAAAAGAAATCGGTTGATTATCAAATTTACTGCTTACAAACATAACTAAAACACCAAAAACAGAAATAATTGCAGTTAATATAATCAAATTCCATTCAATTTGTGGTTTGTGTTGTTTATTGAGTTTTTCTCCAATTTCAGCAGCACTACCCATATCACATATTGCTTTTTGTTCTGCTTCAAAATCAGATAAACCTCCATAAACATAATTATCCTTTAATTCATCAATATGTAGGGAAAGCTCTTCTTTGACATCGCTATGAACATCTTTACATTTAATATAACTGCAAACATCATTAACAAACTCATCAATCCTATTACTCATAGCAAATACCTCCTATAACCGTATTAACAGCATTTGAATAAATCTTCCATTCAGCTGTTTTTTCTTCCAAAAGCCTTTTTCCCGCTTTTGTAATATGATAATATTTTCTACGTTTTCCGTTATCAGCATCTTTCCAATAAGCTTCTATTGCTTTTTCATTTTCCAAACTATGCAAAAGTGGATATAACGTCCCCTCTTTCATTAAAAAAACATTATTAGTTGTTTCTTTCAATGTCTGAGTTATCTGATACCCATACATATCTTCATTCGACAACAATGATAAAACAAGAATAGAAGTACTTCCCTTTACAAGTTCTTTATTGACAGCCAATCTTATCACCCTTACATCTTAATTCTATATAAATAGATATTCTATGTATATAAGTATACATCAAATAATACTTTTTGTCAATACCAAACAGATTAAAAAAAGCAACTAAAAGAATGCTTCTGCATACTTTTAGTTGCCCTTATATATAAACTTATCTGAATTCATTTACTGACACATATTTTAAATAATATTTCTCGTAAGTTATGTTATACTAAACAAAATTCTGTCAAAAAAATTTGTTTATTTATCATTTAGCCTATTTGTCAAAATCCAATACTTCCCAATCTTCAGGTGGATTTCCCAAATCAGGAACATCTATTGTTGTTCCGCCAGACATTGCAGATTGGTGAGCAAGAAGACCCGGTATATTCCATCGTGCAACTTCCCATATATTTGTAGGTGAAAGTTTACCTGTAGTATATGCCTTACAAAAGTCATCTATTAAGAAATGATGTGTTCCGTTATGACCATTTTCTATTCCTTCAAATTCTTTTGGCAATCTGC